>JAUSJN010000046.1 GCA_030647325.1 Nanobdellota archaeon
ACTTTCCGTCCGGAAAGGATAAAGCAGTTTGCGGAAGCGGCAGGCATGGATGTAGAAGATGTGCTCTCCAGAATAATGGTAGCCAGAGCTTACAACTCAGATCATCAGATGTTGTTGGCAGAAAAGATCGAAGATTTGATCTCCAAGCAGGGAAAAAATGTGCGCTTATTAGTAGTTGATTCTTTGACCGCACATTTCCGAGCGGAATTTATTGGTCGGGGAACGCTTGCGGAACGACAGCAAAAGCTGAACAGACACATGCATGCTTTAGCAAGGGTAGCTAGCGCATATAACGTCTGTGTCTATGTGACTAACCAGGTCATGGCCAAGCCAGATCAGTTCTTCGGAGATCCGACTACCTCCATCGGTGGACACATCGTAGCGCATGCCTCTACCTTTAGAATTTACCTGCGGAAAGGCAAGAAAGGCACCAGAGTTGCGAAACTTATCGATGCTCCGAATCTTGCTGACGGCGAAGCTTGTTTCGAAGTCTTAGAAGGCGGCATCCGGGATGCGAATTAAAAATTTAATTTAGTTAGATTTTTATTTCTTTTATTTTTTTAATTTATTTGTATTATTTCTCTTTTTATTAATTCTTTAATCCTTTCTGGCGGTTCAAGGTGAGACCATTCCGTCTTGAATTTGTGAACTACTCCGGTATCAAGAACTTCTTCCGGAGTAGGGTATTTGAATCTAAATCCGTTATTTTCAAATTGTCTTTCAAATTTAGTATGATCCTGGAAGTGCGGCCCTTTCATGAGCTTGGCTAAGCTTGGGCAGATTTCCGGTTCCTGCCGTCTTCTTCCAGCTACAAAACGGGCAGCGTTAGCAAAAATATTTCCAGTACGGATGAAATAGCTGCCGGCCTGCACAAACCAATGGGGGACTTCAACGACTTTCTTTTTCCCTTCTCCGACGATACTGGCAACAAGATGTTCAGCCATTTCTTTATCTGAGCGAGGTTCATGAACACCTAGATTGTACACGATTTTATCTAAGGAATCAGGAGCATGGCGTATCTTTTGCTGATTTTCTGCAGCAAAGAGAAATGCACGCGCAATATCTTCGGTATTAACATAGGTGGCATTTGAGCCTTTGCTAGCAGGGATAATTGATTGTTGTAGAATCATTTTGTATAAATTATTGATTCCTGCCGTCTCCAAGCCTGGGCCGACTGGTGCGGTGGAGCGGAAAATGATGGCCTTTAATCCTTCTGAGTTCGCCAGCTGGTAGATTTTATTTTCTGCTTTTGCTTTGGATAAGCCATAATCTTCTACAGGATTATGTTTATCATCTTCACGCATGGCCCTATCAACATGACCAAGCACTGCTGTCCCGGACATATGTACTAAAAAAGCATTATGATTGATGCATTCCATGCCCACATTGTAGGCTGCGGTAACGTTGGGGCCTTGCAACATCTTATAGGGTAGAGTATAGGAAACAACTGCCGCCATATGAAAAACGTCGTCTATCCTGCCATCGAGATATTCTTTGGCTTGCGCAAAGGCTTGATTGGCGCTGATGGAATCAGAAAGATCTGCTTGGACATACGGAATGGTCTGATATTGCCCATTTCTGGGCTTGCTTAGATCAACATTTACGACCTGATGTCCTGCTTCTGAGCATACCTTGAGAAGCTGCTGTCCTAGAAAGCCAGAGCCGCCGGTAACAATGATGTTTCTCGTTTCCATCCCAGCAGTAAAAATTCTAAACATGATTAGGTCTGGAAATAGGTTCTTAATTAATCTTTTGTAACTATGTGTCTAAGCATGCAAGCGTTTCAGCAGCATAGATATGGGAAAGATTTATAAATAAATGAGCACTAATGAGTAGTAAATATATGGTGTTTTATGACTAAAGATACTAGAAAACGAAGTGATACCGTTGAACTGATAAGTCCTCTCTATGTCAATCCTCAAGGAACCGGCGTCTCACAAGGGAACTATAGAGGAGGAACTCAACTTCTCCCGCCAAGGGACACGGTCAAACTAGAGAATCCCTACTGGGTATTTCCAGGAAACCCCAAAGATATCATGTCAACATTCCTTCAAGAAGGCAGCTATGATCTAGCTCCTATAAATAAGATCGCTCTCGGTCGCTACAAACTGCAACTCAGAGACGACATCACTCATGTGAGCTCCAATCTTGTACTTTATCATCCTGATCATGGAGTAAAACTGGTGAAACCTTGCCTTGACTACTTGCAGCAATTCCATCCAAAGGCAGCACCGGTCGGCCCTCAATTTAGGTTCCCTGACTGCAGTGTCCGAATACCTGAGCAAGCCTACCACAAGGCAAGAAATGTCCTGCTTGAATTGAGAAGAGATCAACTTGATTTCTACTGTCAGAATACCTATCGCACACTTGAAGAATTAGCTAATGATCCAGTCTGGAGAGCTCTTGAGATCCCTGAGGTATTCACGCGATCGATGGTCATGCCCTCTCAAGAGACAGAAATGGGCACTCCCATCATTTTCAGACACTATGAAGGGCCCGCTATGAGCTTGATGTCCATGCAGCCAGCTTGGTCCAACAATGGATTAAGTGCAGTGCAATATGATGAAGGAAACGGCAATATAGCACTGGTCGGAACGGAGCGGTCGTTCAGAAGAACTGCACAATTATAGTCATGACTCAATAGTCTCTTTCTTTTCTATAGAAGGATTGCTTCCTCTAAAAATTCCATAACAACAAACCGGTCAACACATCCTGTGCTCTGAGCGCTGGTAAAAATCCCAAGATCTCCGACATGGAGAGGTTAAAGAAAAAGACTAATATCAAAGCTACGAGGAGAATAAAAAAGAACAGCCTGATGGAATTGATGATCGCTTTCACTACAAAAAAAATGACTACTGCGATCAATAGTATCGATACAAAAGGATGAGATGCAAATGCTTGAAAATCCATCTAAAAAAGAGAAAAGTGAAACTATTTAATAATTTCTACTATCGGAAATAACTTTAATCAGAATTATGCCGCAATAAAGATATCTTCCAATTCTTCTAAATCTCCTTGCACATAACGATAGTGCAATAAATCCTGCACATACTTCTGAAGAGCCACTTATTGTTCACTCTCCTCAGCCGTACCGCCGGCGGGAGCTGCGCTCTTGGATATGACAAAGATATCTCCGATGGCTTTTACCATCTGATGCGGGACAATGACTCCTTTTGCGCTGCCCAACACTCTGGCCAAATAGGAATTCTTGGTAGCCCGGATTTTCCAACCGGAAACCTTATTATTATGGACGATGCTATCTTCGATATCTCCAAAATAATCTCCTGCATCAGTAAATACTTTTAAATCGTATGTTTCCGTAACCTTCTTCATCTTTAGCATATGACGACCACCTCACTGGTATAAACCAATTTAATTAAGCTCAATTTATATACTTTTCTGTGGTATAAGAGGGAGAATAAGGACAAATATTAAATAGAATCTTTGAAATGATGCAATTATGAAGCGATATAAGCCCCTTATAGGCGTGTTTGGTTTAGCGGCAATTGTAGGATTATATGCCCCAGTGAACCGCACTTCTTTGTACAAAGGACCGGAACCGGAAGAATTTCTGGAAGAAGAGACAGAAAATGAACCTGAAGTAGAATCGCCAGAGGAGGAAATGCAAGAAGCGCCGCCTTCCTATCATCCTCCAAAAATCAAAAGGGAAGAAAAAAAAATTCCTAGGCCTCAGCTGAACTTCCCGAAGTACGATCAAAAACAGAAAAGATCTCAACATCAACTTCCAAAAAATCCATTTCCTTCACCTCAAAGACTAGATGATTTTGTTCAAGAGGAAGCAGAAGAAAAGCCTTCCTATGATTTATCAACAGAAGAACGGGAAAAGTTAACTGAACAGCAACTGTTGATGTATGGTGGTTTGGCTCTACAGAATCTAGACTATAAATTAGCAGAAACATATTCATCTGACCTCAAGAAACATTATGGGAATGAAAAATATCTTTTTGATGAATGCCATATAAGTGAAGCTTACGATAGAGATTTAACAGACATGGTTGAAAACTGTAAAAAATATGATTACTATTCAGTTTTCAGAAAAGTAATGTGGATGGACATCTTTTTTATCCCAAAATATGAACAAAACATCCTTGATTGTAAGATTGGTATTGACCCTCCTTTACTCGTGCGAAAAGGAAACCAAGCATTGGAAGCAATCGAATACTGCCATGAATAATCTCAAGATCATCGGAACCTCGCATATCGCCAAGCAAAGCATTGAGGAGATCAGGAAAACCGTCGAAGAATTCCAGCCAGATATCATCGCAGTTGAACTGGATCTGCAGAGAGCTGCTGCCTTGATGCAGAGACAGAAAAGCAAAGCTTCCTTTTCCGATATCGTTAGAATTGGAGTGAAAGGCTACGTTTTCGTCAAGATAGGGCAGTACATCCAGCAGAAGTTAGGAAAGGTAGTCGGGGTGACTCCTGGCGCAGAGATGAAAACCGCCTTGGAAATCGCCAACGCTAAAAAGCTGCAGGTCGCCTTGATCGACCAGCCTATAAACATTACTTTGAAAAATTTCTCCAAAGAACTTACCTGGAAAGAAAAAGGGCGATTTGCTCTCGATCTGCTGAAAGGATTGTTATTTCCAAAAAGACAGATGAAAAGTTACGGCTTGGAAGAATTTGATCTGCGCAAAGTCCCTGAACAACAGGTTATTACTAAAATTATAGGTCAGATGAAGAAACAATATCCTAGCATCTACAAGACTATCATCGCTGACAGGGACAGGTATATGGTCAGGAAGCTGGTGAAGTTAATGCGGGAAAATCCTGAGAAGAAGATCTTGGCTATCGTCGGCGCTGGACATAAGGAAGGCATGGAAAAGTTGCTGCTAAATGTAGATGTTGTACAGAGCTCAATTTCTCCAAAATCTTTATAAAGTATCGTCGGAAAAGCTATATTGGTAGTAGTGGCAGAAAGCTTACGGCCCTTTTACTTCGTTTATCGTAGGATTGAGCATAGCGAAATCCTACTTGAAAGCATTTGGGATCAGCCCTTTTGCGAACGAAGTGAGCCAAAAGGGTTGAGGAAAGTCCGCCCACCTAAACAGGCCACTTCCTGAAGGAAGACGGAGAAATTCCGTGTCTCTGGCTCAGAAACGACACGTCCATAATCGAGGATGATTGAATGGCGAAGCGCATTGAGAAATGTGCGAGTTAACCCCTTGACGTTGATTATGGGACCGATGAAACGGCGAACACTGGC
>JAUSJN010000037.1 GCA_030647325.1 Nanobdellota archaeon
GGACAGATGCAGACTAAGATTGAACCCATCGCTTTCGGCTTGAAAGCAGTTCTTATCCTAGCTATGTATGATGTAGAAGGCGCTGATTTTGACGGCATTGCGCAAAAAATGTCCGAGATCGAAGGCGTGCAGAGTGCAGAAGTTGCTAAGATGGATCTAGCGCTGGGTTAATTAAATAATTTTTAAAATGATTTTAAAGTTTTCTTCCGTATTTATCACCGAAATCGTATAAGAATTTTGGATCAATGCCGATCTGATGCAGCGAATGGATTTTAAACAATAATTCTACTTGTGGTCCAAAGCGCTGGCTTGGTTTTGTGAGGGTAAAAGTAGCAAGGTCAAACATGCTGGTGGGGCGTTTTAAATATCCATCATGGTCATCGACAGTTTGTCGCGCCGCCATTAAATGATTATTCCTATCTAAGTAAAGTAATTCTGTCCTGAGCGTTAAATCCCCTCTGAAAAGAGCGTAGGTAAGCAACCTTTCGTCATCAGTTATGGAAGGTGAACAATCAAGCTGCTTATTGTACAACCCTAAAGCTATCGCTTCATCGATCTTAAGGATGCTTTTCACTCTTTCCGCAAGTTCTCTGGCCATCATCCTGGCCCGGACTAGATCAGTGTTTTCTCCTAAAGAATACTGTCGCTCTTCTGCTTTAAAGAAAGTATATTCTGCCATACTACCTCAGCAAAAAGGTTCTATTATAAAGTTTTTGGTGGTGCGGTATTCTTCACCACGTTCACCGAATCAAGTGCGGCAATTCTCTCTTTAGCATCGATGCTCTGGCCCCAGAGATTCCAGAATACTTTCTGCAGCCATTGGATCCATTCTGTATCCTGGATGAGATAAAACATGAACTTCTTCTCTTTCAATTCCCGGCAGTACAATGGGCTCATCACTTCTTTGATGGACACAAAACCATCATCGACGATGATCGCACGTAACGGCTGTTCGCAATGCCGTATCTCTACCGCATCCCAGCCGACCCGCTGATTCAGCGAAAGCATCTCTTCCGTATTTTTCTGTGAAGTGATATCAACCCTGGTGAGGACTTTTATCCTGATTTTCTTCCGGGCTAGATTCTCCAACACTCTGTGGATGTTTGGCCCTAATTCTACCCAGGAAAGATTTCCTGAGAAAAATAATATCTGCTGCTGTGCCTGAGAAAGTAAGTAATCAAAGCGGATCTGCTGCTGCTGGGAAAATTCAGTGGTCTCGATAAATGCTTTCCTATTATCTGGATCAACAAATTGATAGATATCTAACGGTGAAAAATCTTCTTTGCGGTTTCCCTGCATGATTCTCTGCAGCAGCCGTTCCTGGTAAGCGCTGCCTTTCGCTCTTTCTAACGAATTCCAATATACTACTTTTAATGCGCCTCTGCTTCCTTCCCGAAAGATCCGGATGGCGATCAAGCCAGTCTCCTGCGCGATAAGTTCAACATACCTATCCGCGGTGCGCCAGTTCTTGCCGATAGTTTCCGCTATCTCCTGGACAGTTCTTGGCTTCTGCTGGATGAGTCGAAGAATTGCATCTTTAATTTCTTTTTGTACAGCCATAAGCCACCTACCTAACTACTTGATACAACACCATGCCCTATTATTTGTGAGTAATTGATATGTTTTCTACAAGTATATATGTATTATGATGGAGAAATACATACTTACTGGCGGTCCGGGAACCGGAAAGACGACCTTATTAAGTCATCTCTCTATGAAGGGATTTACCACCCTTCCTGAAGTTGCCCGGCAGATCATCGCTGAAGAGCAGGAAAAAGAGACCGGAATTTTACCCTGGACAAATCTAGCTTTATTCCAAGAGCTGGTAGTGAAAAGACAAGTAGAACAAGAAAAAAAGATCATAGGGAACCAGAAAATTTTTCTTGACCGTTCTCTGGCTGATCCTCTTGCTTTTGCTGAGGTTGGAAAAATTGAGATTGGTCCATATTTATACGATTTAATAGAGCAGGCAGATTATACCCGCGTTTTCTATCTTGAACAGCTTCCTTTCTATGCTCAGGATTCAGAGCGAAAAGAAGATGTAGGCTTGGCCAGAAAAATCCATGAACAATTGTATTCCGTATATGATCGTCTTGGATTTGACATTGTGACCGTCCCGGCGATCGGCATAGAAGAAAGACTGGAATTGATCCTGAAAGAAACACGCTTAGAAAAGAATCGTGAGATCGAGCGGAAATACCGCGTAGAACATAGCCAGGTAAAAGAGATGCTTGGTCGTTATGCAGTAAAATACACCGGCACTGATAATGAAGAAAATACACTCTATGATTTTCACGGCATCTTAAAGAGCTTAGATTGTGTGTTCAGGATACGGGAAAATGATAACGAAAATATCCTTACTCTCAAGGGGCCTAATAAAAATCCAAGCTTCACCAACAAACCAGAGTATAATTTTTCTATCCCCAAACCAGTTTCAATAGCTTTAGATGCGATCCTGCCGGCATCCGTTTCTTATTCTAAGCGGCGGGAGAATTATCGCCCTCTCGGTGATGCCAGATGTACTATCAGTCTTGACTATCTGCCGCAACTCGGCCAGTTTGTAGAGATAGAAGCGGCTTCAGAGAACCAAGTTTTGCTTTGGGAAAAAAGATTAGGCCTTAGTGAATATGCGATCAATAAATCATATCCTGCGCTGGTGAGGGAACATGAAATCACAAATCCTCGTTGAAGGCCCCGATTGTTCTGGCAAGACAACTTTAGTTGAACGGCTAAAGAATGAATTGCATTGGGATGCAAAATCGCTTCATCACCTAAAGGGAAATCAATTCAGGAGATATTTACGCGAGTATGCTCTTTCGGAGCAGATAGTCTTCAACCGCGGCCATTTTTCTGAGATCGCTTACGGCAGGCTATGGAGAGAAGGCAATCCTTTCTCAACCGAAGAGCATCATATCCTTGATGAGATCTGCCGGCAAAACATGATCGTCATCTTAGCCTCTCCGCCGCTGGAAGTATTGCAGCAGCGTTATCAGCAAAGAAATTTTCCGCAGCAGATCAAGTATGAAGAACTGGCAGTGATAGACCACTATTTCCGTGAGATAATGAAAGATATCCCGCATCTGCAGTATCAATCCAGTTCTCCACAAGAACTACAATCTCTCATAACTATTCTTGGCGAGAAAATATCATGATACTCACTGGTGCAGAAATAAAAGTACAAGTTCTAGATAGAAAGATCCATATCTTTCCTTTTGATGACGCAAACCTCAATCCCAACAGTTACAATTTCAGGTTAGGCAACACTCTCAAAGTCTACAAACAGAAGATTCTTGATCCGGCCATTCCGCTCGAATTTGAAGAGATGATCATCCCTGAAGAAGGATTTATCCTTCAGCCGAATCAGCTTTATCTTGGTCACACCATAGAAGAGATGGGTTCTGATTTTTTTGTTCCCATCATGCAGGCAAGAAGTTCCATCGGCAGATTGGGACTGTACATCTATCTTAATTCTGGTTTAGGCGATCTGGGATTCAAGAAACAATGGACTTTAGAACTGCATGCCATCCATCCTTTGAAAGTGTATCCGGGGATGAAAATAGGGCAGATGCTCTTCTGGAAGCCCCTCGGAGAGATCAATCTTTATCAAGGAAAATACAAAGATTCCAAAGGGCCGGAGATCAGCCAGATCTGGAGAGATTTTAGATGATTGTGATATAATTTTTTTTACAACATAATCTTTTTATATCCTTCATCTTCCTTCATACCATGAAACTGACCAGTTCTGCTTTTGCTGAAGGAGGAAAAATCCCTTCTAAATATACCTGTGATGGAGCAAACACCAATCCGCCATTAACGTTTTCTGACGTTCCCGCAAAGGCAAAGAGTTTAGTCCTGATCATGGACGATCCCGATATCCCTGATTTTGCAAAAGAAAAATTTAAGGTACAAGTATGGGATCATTGGGTTGTTTTCAATATCCCACCAGAAACAAAAGAAGTCTCTGAAGGAAAAAATCCTTCTGGAGTATTAGGAAGAAATACGGGAGGAAAAAATGCTTATGGCGGTCCTTGTCCTCCAGATAGGGAGCATCGCTATTTCTTCAAGCTTTACGCCTTGGATACAGAATTACCTCTTCCTGAAGGTTCTACCAAGGCAGAAGTAGAGAAAGCTATGAAGAATCATATTCTTACGGAAGCAAAATTGATGGGAAGGTATGAAAGAATTAAGAAGTAAATTTTGCGGTTATTTCTTCTTCACTTTCTTTTCCTTCTTTTCAAAATCCAACGCTACAGAATTAATACAATACCTCTTTCCAGTAGGTTTAGGTCCGTCATCAAAAAGATGCCCTAGATGTCCGCCGCATTTCTTGCACAAAACTTCGATGCGATGCATCCCCAAACTAAAATCTTCTTTCAATTCGATGTTCTTTTTGTTTGCATCAAAAAAACTCGGCCAGCCTGAAAGGGAATCAAATTTTGTATCAGAAGAAAATAATTCCGCTCCGCAGGAAGCGCACATATAAACTCCTTTTTCCTGGTTATGGAGCCATTTTCCGGTAAAGGGAGCTTCCGTCCCTTTTTCAAATAAGACCTGGCACTGCTGCGGATTTAATCCCTTTTTGGTCCCTTCTTTTTTCATG
>JAUSJN010000047.1 GCA_030647325.1 Nanobdellota archaeon
TCTCCAAAACATCTAAGAATAAACCTCAGATAGGGAGCTATGGTGCTTCTTTAAAAACCTTTAGCTACATTCTGTTTTACTACTTCTTTCATCGCTTCATTCAAATAAAGAATAGCCCAGTTGCGGAGAAATAATGCTCCAGGATAATAGTCGATGTTGTGGTGGCCGTAAGCATGAGCGACTACTCCCTCGCAATCGGGAAATTTATGGACAGCATAAGCATCAAATTTTTCTGGTGTGAAATTGACTAAGGGAGGAGAAATATATCCGTTACAGGAGAACATATCTCCTTCGTTGAAGTATAAGCTGCCGCCTGCGTTTCTATTGATAGAAAGTACGTGCGCAAATCCTATCTTATCAGTCTGTACTAAATCTTCCCACGTCCCCTCAAGAATGGTTTGCCGCTCATAATGGGTTCCGAATTGTATTCCTTCTTTAAGGAAGACTTCTTTGTACCATTTCTGTTTCCCTTCATCTTGCACCGTTTCGGTGTAAGCTTGTAAATCAGCATACCATTCCTGCGCGGCTTGGGGAAAAAGACGTTGAGCCAGATTAGGATCTATGCTGTTCTCTTTTCTTAACAATCCTGGATGAATGGGAACAGTGAATCTGGTATCGTTCAAGATAGGCAGTTCTTCTTTCCGTAATAATAATTGGTCGAGTCTCAATATCTTCGCCCCATCGCTTCAAAATAAACAGTTGGATCAGTTGGATCAAAAACTTCTCTTACCTCATATGCTCCTTTAGTACAAACCATGCCTTCTTTCAGGAAATGAGTCGCTTCCACAATAACGATGCTTGCTAATGGCCGGGAAAGTTTTCCACCTCCCTGAGTTTCCACTAAAGGAATTTGATCTAAAAAGAAATAATTTCTCTGCCCTTCTTTCAGAAAATCATATCTTTTCCCTACTTCAAGATTTTCCGGGATACATTCTTCCAGCGACCGGTTTCCTTCCTTATAGCAGGAGATATTTCGCAGTGCTAAGTCCGGATTAAATTCAACTTGGATGCCCATCTTAATCAAAACCTTTCACTGGAGAATGATAGACAGTTCCGCCTGGACTGATGGATAACCCGTCATGGGCAGCGATAGTCTGTATCCCGGTAGCGCGCTGAATTTCCCGCGCTTGTAAAATAGGATCGACTTTCAACATCTGCAATCCGAAATGGGTCAGGATAGCCATCTTAGGCTTGACATGGGAAATGATCTGCACCGCAGCGTTGATATCTAGATTCATGCCGGTGCCGCTTTCAGCAGGATATGGCACGTTCAGGATCAATAGGTCGGTGCCCATCAATTCTTCTAATAATTTTGGCGTCAATTGGGTGTCTCCAGTGTAGGCGACAGTCAATTTTGGACAGAAGAATTTGAAACCTACTGCGCTGGAATCAGTATGTTCCGCCGACAAAGCATGGATCTCTACTAACTCCACGCCTATCTTATGATTTTTTTCGACAGGAATTATCTTTTCCACCAAGCCTTGGTGGTACTTAGTCAAGAAGGGATGATGCTTGTCCGATCCCTGCAATACAGATTTGCTGGCCATGACGATGCCTCTATGCTCTATCCCGCCATGAGTCATGGCGTCTACTACTGCATTAAGATCATTGCAATGATTGACATGGTTGTGTGAGACCAGGACGGCAGTCGTATTGTGGACATTTATGCCGTATTCCTTGGCCTTATTCAAGGCTCCTGGGCCTGGATCGATATGAAATTGTAAATCTCCTACTTGGAGAATGATGCCGCCGGAAGAGCGTAGCTGCTTGCTGACTACTGCAGAGCTTCCCGCTGTACCTAAGAAAATGATCCTCGCCATTAAACCACCCTTCTGCTTTCAGGTAGTTTTTGCTTAATAAAGATTATGCTAGTACAGAGGAGAGGTCATCTGCATATACTCTCTATAGGGAATTAATTTATATGTTTTCTTGAAAAAGATGATATGATCTCTGGTTCACCGGTCGTTTCATTTCAAGAAGGGATTGATGCTCTAGCTCGGCGTATATTTACCTATACCGGCACCGATCCTTACATCGCCACCATCCGCGGAATGTCAGGCATAGGCAAATCTCATTTTGGCCGGGAAGTGGTGGGTAAATTGTATTTCAAAAAACAAGGAACGCTTACCAAACCGCATGATCTAGAACGTGAGAAACAACAAAAAGGAACATTAGATTATGTCTTGTTAGAGATAGACCAATTTGATAATTCCTATGATGAACTGATTGACCTTAGGACTAGAAATCTCTGCGGCAAAGTTCCTGACTATCGTATCTTCATCGTAAGAGATTTAGGGAGATTATTGGATGAAAAGCTAAAGCTGAGCAGGATTTTAAGCTTTTTCGATTTAGTGGTGGAAAACAAAGAGCATCCAGATTATCGGTGATTCATAATCTTTAAAAACGAGGTTCTAACAGTCTATTTATGTCTAACAACAACAATAGTTACCAGCCTATTTTTATCCTTCCGGAAGATACCAAAAGGACGACCGGCAGGGAAGCGCAGAGAAATAACATCGCCGCAGCGAAAGCGGTAGCCCAGACGGTCAGGACGACGCTTGGACCGAAAGGTATGGACAAGATGATCGTTGACTCTGCGGGTGAGGTTATTGTCACCAATGACGGAGTCACAATTCTGGAAGAAATGCAGATAGAGCATCCTGCTGCGAAGATGATAGTAGAGATCGCCAAGACCCAGGAAAACATCGTTGGCGATGGAACTACCACTGCGGTAGTGATCGCCGGCGAGTTATTGAAAAAAGCGGAAGATCTGCTGGATCAGGAAATCCATCCCACTGTCCTGGCAAAAGGATACAGGTTAGCGGAAGTGCAGGCCCAGCGGATCTTGAAACAACTAGGAGAGAAAGTCTCTCTGGAAAATGAGAGCATGCTGAAAAATATAGCCATCACTGCCATGACCGGTAAAGGGGCAGAGACGAATAAGGAATTTCTGGCTGAATTATTATTGCAGGCAGTAAAACATGTTGCTGTCCAGGGAAAGATTGACTTAGACGACATCAAGGTAGAAACTATTGTCGGTGAAAGTGTCGAAAAAAGCGAGTTAGTGCAAGGCTTGGTATTGGATAAAGAAAAAGTCCATGCTTCCATGCCGGAACAGATCAACGATGCAAAAGTCGCGTTGTTAGATGCGTCGTTAGAGATCAAAAACACAGAGATCGATGCCAAGATCCAGATAACTGATCCGATGCAGTTGAATATGTTCTTAGACCAGGAAGAGAAAACATTACGGAACATGGTGGAAACTATCGCCGCTACCGGCGCAACAGTATTATTCTGTCAAAAAGGAATCGATGACTTGGCCCAGCATTTCTTGGCTAAGAAGGGAATATTTGCAGTGCGCCGAGTGAAGAAGAGCGATATGGAAAAATTATCCAGGGCCACCGGCGGGAAGGTAGTAAGCAATTGGAAGGAGCTAAGCCCTGCTGATCTAGGGACTGCCGGCGTGGTGAGAGAAGAAAAAGTCAGCGATGAAGAGATGATCTTTGTGGAAAAATGTTCAAATGCGAAAGCGGTCACTTTACTGGTTCGAGGCAGAACAACTCATGTGGCTGAAGAGATTAAACGGGCAGTGACTGATGCGTTAGGTGATATTGCCGCGGCCCTGAAGGATGGCGCAGTCGTTCCCGGCGCTGGAGCGACGGAGATGGCTTTGGCGAAGGAATTACGGAAATATGCAGGAACTTTGCACGGGCGCGAGCAGTTAGCAGTGCAGGCCTTTGCCGAGGCGATGGAAGTCATTCCTAGAACTCTGGCAGAAAATGCAGGATTAGATCCAATTGATGTTCTTACCCAATTGCGGGCTGCGCATGATAATGGGCAAACTAGAGCAGGCGTGAATGTTTTTACCGGCGGGGTGATGGATGCTTGGGCTGAAGGAGTTATTGAACCGTTGAAAGTGAAGACTCTTGCTTTAAGCAGCGCAGCAGAAGTAGCAGAGATGATCCTGCGCATAGATGATGTCATCATGGGCAAGAAGCAGGAGATGTTAAGTAGAGGAAATCCTGATATGGGGATGTAGTTAAGTTAAAGATCTAAAACTATGGGGGAAAATACCATGAAATTACAATTAAGCGCACCATCAGAAAAAATAGTTCAGTATAAATATTTTGGAGAAGGCAGAGTTGTTGATTTGATGCCTAAACTTACGAAAGCAGGATATGTTCCAGCTGGTGTTGCTGTTCTTGTTGACCGACGTCAAAATGCACCTAAGGAAGTACGAGCTAATTTCAGTAACTCATACTTCGGGACCGGAGACAGCGCAGGTACTGATGAAAAAGGCGGTGCATTACTTACCTTAGACTCTGTTCTTCTACGACAGCTTACTCTAGAAAGCCCGTTAGTCAATGGAGCTTTGAAATTAGAACAAAAACAATGGAAAGAACTTAGAGCGGATAAGGAACACTCATTATACTTAACGCCTGCAGAAGTTGCAGCTGCTCATGGAAAAGGATATGTTTTGAACGATGGAAAATTTGTTCCCGCAAACAAAGCTGTTGCCAAAGCTTGGGATCACCTGAACAGAGGAAAAGATCTTCAAAACTATACTCAGCTGGTGAGTGAAGCTTCAAATAACAGTGATGATGTCATGCGATTACATTTCGACCAGTCAAAACCAAGTACCCCTACACTGCGGTCCTTGGTGCTTAGTAGAGTTGATCTCGATTCCTTTGTTCTTGGTTACTACTACCTTAGCTACGACAGTGGTCGTCTAGTCGGGGTAGCGCCGGAGGCGCAGATCGTGCGCGCAAGAATAAACCCAAAACATTTTTAACTAACTCTTTTCTTCTTTTTGTATGAATCTTGCAAATATGCTTTCGGTACTGCATCTGATTCTCTTACCGTTCCTTCTCTATTTTGTATGGAAAGGTACCCCTCTCTTTACATTATCGGCGATCGCGATCTTGTTGTTTTCTGTGCTTTCTGATGTTATGGGAAAAATGGCGGGAAGGAAGAAGATCACCGCTTCCTTTCTCCACCCATTTGCAGATAAGATTGTGGTGTTGGCACTCTTATTTGTTTTTGTCTTACAGGGAGCATTTTCCGGATTGATATTCAGTGTTTTTCTGCTGCGAGATATTATCATCAGTTATATCCGCATTGTCGCTTCTCGCGATGATGTGGTGATCAGAGGAGAATTATACGGGAAGAGCATCACTGCCCTGCAATTCGTATTGGCATTCATGATCTTAGCAAGAAATATTTTTATTCCAGTGGAAGGATCGCTGAGGCTAGTCATTTCCATTTTTACCTTGATCATCTTAGTGTTGGGAATTGTCTCTATTTTCCATTATGGGTATGTATACCTGAAGGGATTACGCACTAGGCGGGAGTTAGGAAGATCTATTGGAAAAGAACCTATGGTCATCCTCGCTAATAAGAAGTCAGGCGGTTACAGGGATAAATATCGCAGGTATCTGCTGGGTGTATTCGCCAAGAGGCGGAATGCGCCAATTTATTATCTCTCGGGAAAGAATCTTTTTTCCGGCGTGGAGAAGAACATCAAAGATGTCGAGAATGTGATCATCGCTGGCGGAGACGGAACTTTCGAAGCAGCATTAAATTACAAGCCCTTGCAGGATAAAAATGTGGGTTTCTTTCCATTAGGATCTGGAAATGCCTTTTATTCATTTTTTTACCGGGGGAAAAGATTTGAGTACCTGCGCTCCAGGTTTAAGTTTAAGGAAGTTCCCCTGGATGTCATAGAGATAGAATGGAATGGGCGCAAAAGAGAAACTCTCTTTTTAAGCGTCGGCGTAGATGCGGAAGTGGCTGGCACTATCCAGAAGAGGAACCATTCTTTTACTGATTATTTCTCTGCTGGTGCAAAAGTAGCTTTCGGGAAAAAAGTAGGATATGATGTGATCTGTACGGTTGACGGCAGGGAATACCATTGGCAAAATGTTATCAATCTCATCCTTGGAAAAGTACCATATATCGGTTTTGGGATGAGGTCGTTGCTAGGAGCTATTAAGGAGGATGACGGTTATATTTTAGGGATGGCTTGCGTGAATACCCATGCGCCGTTCTTTAACAAAGCGCTCCGCCTTTGGGCTATGTTCTTAACCCAGATGGGATTAGCAAAAGCACCCTTGATTCCGTTGAAAGGAAAAGAATTTGTGGTGAAGAGCAAAAAACCTTTCCCTTTACAGGCAGGAGGAGATTTTATAGGGCGTACAAAATGGGTCAAAGTGAGCGTGAACAGAAAGCAGAGAGTGTTGATGATATAAATTATAACCTATATCCCTCTTTTTTAAATAATTCTTTCTCCTTCTTTTATCATGTTTCTCGGTGCGGCAGCAGAAGTTGCGGCAGGATATATGTATGTCAAGGTATTTGAGAATCTCGCTCACAAATATCTTCTCCATGATCTAGGTAAAAAGAAGGAAAGTTTATGGAGGTTTCATTTCCATGAGCACCATAAGGCGGCGATTAAGCATGGCATGCTCGATCCGGCATATTTTGAGCCGTGGTGGCTGAACCATTCCCGAGCAAAAGAAGTTGCTTCATTGATTGGTGCTTTTGGCGTGCATCTGCCTTTGGCCAAGAAACATCCTTATTTTGTAGCTGGAGTGGGCATTGGCGTCTTGGAGTATTATTACAAGCATAAGAAGAGCCATACTGAGCCGGAGTGGGCTTGGGAGCATATGCAGAATCATGTGAAACATCATCTGCTGGGCCAGAATAATTATTGGGGAGTCACTTCCGGGTTGGTTGACAGATTGGTAGGGACTGCTCCTACAATAAGCGGGGATGAATGGATAGCGTTACGGGTTTTTAACATGCGGCGATACAATGGAGTGCGTGAGAAAGCAGAGGAGATGGCCAAGGAACGTTCTAAGGAGCATAAAGAGAAATTAAGGGAATCGTTAGAAGGATTGGCCGAAAAGTTGTATTCGTTCTTGGGAAGGAAATAGCCCTTCAGGCCATTCCGTTTTGGAACGGAATAAATTTATAAAATAGAAGCTGATTTTAGGATAGTATGGCGGCTGTAGTATAACGGTTAGTATCGGGGACTGTGGCAACGTAAGTGTTGAAGAAATCCCTGGGAGGGAGTTCGATTCTCCCCAGCCGCCCTCTTTTTTCTAAACAGAATATATATAAAACAGTAAATACTTCTAAAGAGAGATGGAAATACAGACTGCAAAAGGAGTAAAGGATTTACCGCCGGAAGAGAAGATTCTCAAGAATAAAGTAGTCAATACTATTTCGAAAACCTTTGAATTATATGGTTTTGCTCCTCTGGAAACGCCTATCTTAGAACGATATGAAACCTTGGCGGCAAAGTACGGTGCAGGCGCGGAAAGCGATGTGCTGAAGGAAACGTTCAAGTTGACAGATCAAGGCGGAAGGCAATTAGGACTGCGGTTTGAGATGACCACTTCGCTGGCAAGATATGTCGCGCAGAATCCAACCCTGAAGATGCCGTTTAAAGTCTATCAGGCCGGTCCAGTATTCCGTGACGGCCCCATCAAGTTAGGTCGTGAACGGGAATTTTGGCAGGCAGATGCCGATACTATCGGTGCATCTTCGATGCTGGCAGAAGCAGAACAGATCGCCTTATTGTGTGATGTCTTTCGACAATTGAATTTTAAATTTTTCATCAAAGTGAATAATCGTAAAATCTTGAATGGCATCCTCAAACAATGCGGAATCATGGAAGTCAGAGAAGCCTTGATCGCGATCGATAAATTGGATAAGATTGGAAAGCCCGGGGTTGCGGATGAGTTAAAACAGCGCGGTTATGGTAAAGCTCAGGCTGATAAAGTTTTTTCTTTCTTAATCAAAGGAGCAACAGTGTCTTCGTTAAAGAAAAAAATAAAGGATGAAGAAGGAAAAAAAGGATTGGCAGAATTAGAAGAATTGCTTG
>JAUSJN010000051.1 GCA_030647325.1 Nanobdellota archaeon
AAAGATGTACAGGATCATAGAAATAACAAAAGGTCCAGCTCTGGCAAAAGCAGGAGCGTACACTGATGCAACTGTTAAATTCAAGGTAGAGAAAGCTTGGCTTGCAGAAAACAGTATGGCTAAAGAAGCAGTAACCTTACACCATTACGAAGGTGGCATGTGGAATGAACGGTCAACGACTGTAGGCGAAGATGACGGCACTTATGTGCATTACTCAGCCAAAACACCAAGTTTCAGCTACTTTGTGATCGGACAAAAATCTGGCGCAGTTGCTGCTCCTCAAGCAGAAGCAGCACCATCAGCACCTGCTGCAGAAGCTGCAGAAGCACCTGCTGGTGAAGCTGCTATGGAACAGAAAGGCATGAGCAAAGGATGGCTTCTAGCCTTGCTGGCAGCTGTAGTAGTGGTTGTAGCAGTAGTACTCTACATGAAAAAGAAGAAGTAAAATTTTTCTTTTATCTTTTTATTTTTTATATTTAATTCTTAGATGTTTTAGATTATCTTGCCACAATTCTTATAAGTTTAGAATCTTACCTATCTCCTGAATAATCCGTTCCTGAAAATCAGTAAGCGTCTCCCCTTCTTTTTTTGAGGAGGTAAGAGCACTAAGTAGATTTTTGGTGAGCAAGAGTTCAGTTTCAGGATCATAGAGCTTATTCTGCTGAAGATGTTCTTTTATGATCTCCTCTTCCATGGTTTCCGGATTGGATGCAGAGATCTTGATCTCTTCAAATTCTTCTGATTGCAGGCCGGCAGTGTTTTTCATGATGAAATACGCGCCTTTGTTGTACAGCTCGGCAAAGATCTGATTGAAGTTGATATCGGATACTTTACCTTTGGCTAAGGTTCCGGTAAGCCGGATAGTCATGAGCATATCCTGGATATCCATCTTTTCAAAATAATTGAGAATCTCAAAGGTTATGACTTCCGGCGCTTTCTGGTTGCAGTCGATAGTAAGAGCATGATGTTCCATCACTTTGAGGGGGATCCATTCAATTTTTTGAGCGTCATGGTTTCCTTGAGTATCATTTTCTACAGTGATGAGGTAATATCCTCCGTGACTGTATTTTTCCACTTCGGAAAAATTGTTTGGGAATAATGCGCCAGGATAGGTTAAGGTACCGTATCCTTCTAACTCTATTTTAGTAGGATGATGGATATGGCCGCCAGCGTAGTAGTTGAAATTTTTCGGGAGAAATGATACCGGCTGCGACTCCACTTTTTCCATGTGCTTTGGCTTCATCTCAGCAAGGGTAGTATGGAACATGAAGATTTTGTAACCTGGTTCCTGTTCTAAACTACCAAGATGCAGGTTTTGATAATAAGTTTTATCCAGCTGTCCTTTACGCCCAAGAATGCCAGTAAGCTTTGCTCCGGTCTTTGGATCAGTCAAAAATTGGAGATGGAGTTCTTTTGTTTCAGGATGGATCTTCCCCCGGCAGACGTTTTTCATTAACCCTGCATTTTCAAGGACGTCAATCATAGTTTTTCCTGACGGGGAGAAGTCATGCGAACCGGCGATGACGTAGAGAGGGACATTTTTGTCTTTCAATTCTTTGAGTTTTTTGGCGACAATCTTGAGGGTGTCGAGAGAAGGCAGGGAAGTGTTAAAAATATCTCCCGCGAAGAGGATAAAATCAACCTTATCTTGCACGCATTGGTCTATGGCGGTGAGAAAGGATTTGGTAGAAAGATCACGCATCTTCGGCTCTCTCCAGGAGCCTAGATGGAGGTCTGCTAAGTGGGCATATTTCATGGGATTGTGGAAAAACTGAAGTTTTTATGGATTGTGGTGTTGATTTCATCACGATTAGACACCATAATTTCAGGCGACGATTTCACTACCAAATGGTTATAATATTACAAAGGTTTATAAACAAAATACTCGGTTTTAGATAAAATGGAAGAATTCAGAAAACTAGGATTGTCAGAGAATGCTCTGCAAGCCTTGCAAAAGAAAGGGTACACTACCCCTACGGAGATCCAGCGAAAAGCCATCCCTATCTTACTGGAAGGCAAGCATGATATCATCGCTCAATCGCAGACCGGTACTGGCAAGACTGCTAGTTTCGCACTGCCGATCATTGAAAAAGTTAAGGAAAATGCCGGACATGTGCAGGCGATCATCCTAACGCCTACCCGCGAATTGGCTTTACAGGTCGCTAAGGAATTCGAGTCCTTGATGGGGAAAAAACGGTTGCGTGTTCTACCTGTGTACGGTGGAGCTTCAGTCTCAGAGCAGCGGGATAGGTTACGTCAGGGTATTGATATTGTAGTCGGAACGCCCGGAAGAGTTATTGATCAATTGGAGAGGAAAAGCCTGAATCTGTCCATGGTCTCTTTCACGGTCTTAGATGAAGCGGATGAGATGCTGAATATGGGTTTCTTAGAAGATATTGAGACTATCTTGAAAAGCACTAATGCCAAAAAAAGAATGCTTTTGTTTTCTGCGACCATGCCCAAACCGATTGTAGGCATCGCCAGAAAATTCATGCATGAACCAATCATGCTGGAAATTGAACGGCAGCAGCAAAATTTAGGGTTGACAGAACATATCTATTACGAACTTAGACCAGGCGATCGATTTGAATGCTTGCGTAGAATTTTAGATGTCACCAAGGATTTTTATGGTATTGTATTTTGCAAGACCAGATCAGATGTAGATGACCTTAGCCGCAAGTTAATGAATGCTGGCTATAGCGCTGCGGCTATCCACGGAGATATATCTCAAGATCAGCGGGAGAAAATCTTACAATCTTTCAGACAAAAGAGAATTACCGTGTTGGTGGCTACTGATGTAGCTGCCCGCGGTATTGATGTCAATGATCTTACCCATGTAGTCAATTATTCTTTACCGCAGAGTTCGGAATTGTATGTGCATAGGACTGGAAGAACCGGTAGAGCAGGAAAAAAAGGGATTGCTATTACCTTTGTGGTTCCCTCAGAAAAAGGAAAATTCAGATTTATGGAGAAGCGCGTGCATGGTCAATTACACCGCCGAGAAGTTCCCTCTATTGATGATGTAAAGGCCATGAAGAGCGAGAACGTCAAGTTGGAGTTGGCTACTATTCTCAAAGCCGATGCTTCAGGGAAGTATACTGCTCTGGCAAAAGAGATCTTGATCAGTAATCCTCCAGTACCAGTTGTTGCTGCGTTGCTTAAGCAGGTTTTCCAGTCCACCGAACGTGATAATTATGGAGAAATCGAGAAGACCACCAGTGGGCAGCGGGATGATCGTCGTGAACGCCGTGGAGATAGGCATGGTTCTGAACGAAGAAAACCATGGCATAATCGCAGAGGAGGAAGACGCTGATGGCTCGAATTACCGTACGCGGGCATGAATTTAGTGAACTGTTGATCAAGGATTCTTACGACCGAAGGGCTATACAATTTAAGAACAATATTATCGCTACTTTAAAGAAGATCGGCCTGACCGAAAATGATGTAGAAATAGTACTGCCTAAAATCGCGAGATTACGGGGAACTGCTGCTGCCTCTTGGTATTTTGACGGTAGAAATATGTATTTCAGCTATAAAAACTGCGGTACTTTTGTACAGAATATGTATATTGTCTCTAAAGTGATCGAATTGGAAGTGGCTTTGTTATCAGCTGGAGAAAAAAGTTCTGAGGAATTTGTACGCGATTTCACCGAAGATCGAGATGTAGAAAAGCAACGAAAAGAAGCTAGGAAGATTCTGGGCGTGGAAGAGAACTGCATCGATATCGAAGTCATCAACAAGAGTTTTAAATTATTGGCTAAACAAGCGCATCCTGATTTGGGCGGGGACTTGGAGAAGTTTAAAGAGATCAATAATGCCCATAAGATGCTGAAGAGAGAGTTGTGTTAGGGAAAATGAGTAAGAAATATGATTTTACAAATTTGAAAGATTTTTTCGATAAAGTAAACTCAATTGGATTCTTTGAAAGATTATTTTTTTGGAGTAACATTGTTACATTAAGACATGATGCTTATGCTGAGTTTAAAAACGTAGATAAACAACTTGAAGCTGTAAACGATGAATTAAACAAAGCTAATTCTAAAATAGAGAAACTAGATACTAGTATGGAACACTTTAAGGAGACAAAAGCTAACCTTGAAGCTGAGAAAAATAGTCTAGAACAAAAAAAGGAAGACCTTACAACTCAAGTTAAGGAACTTGCGAAAGAAGTATCTGGTTTTAAAAAATTAGAAACGAAAAACCAAGAAGATCAAAAAGAAATAATGGATAAATATACTAATTTAGTAAAGCTAGCGGAAGACAGAATTAGAGATGATCGGAAAAAAAGGGAAGACGAAATCGAAGAGCGATTTACTAGGATGAAAGAAACATGGAAGGAACATCAAAAGAATGTGCAAGAGATTGTGAAAAGAGTTTGTTCTCGCCATAACATAGAGTATGTTGATAAGGTTCCATTTAAAGGTGATCCTGATAATACTCTTAATATTTGTGATGAGTATATCATCTTTGATGCGAAGAGCCCTAGTGGTGAAGATCTTTCTAATTTCCAGAATTACATAAAGAGCCAATCAGAAAGTGCAAAAAAGTATGCAAAAGAGAAAAGTGTAAAAAAAGAAATATTTTTGGTTATTCCTGCCAATACTGTCGAAGTTATAACTCAAACGTATTATAACTTAGTGGATTATAGTGTTCATGTAATAACACCAAACGCTATCGAACCTATAATTTTAAGTCTGAAGAAAATTGAGGAATACGAATTTGCAGAGCAATTAAGTCCTGAGGACAGAGCTCAAATTTGTAGAGTTATAGGAAAATTTGCACATGCAGCAAAACGTAGGATTCAAGTTGATAATTACTTTGCGCAAGAATCTATTGATATTTTATCTAAATGTTATGATTTACCTAAAGATATACTTGAAGGATCACTTGATGCAGAAAAATCCGGGATGTTAAATCCAACCCAAGAGAGAAGGGCGAAGCAGATTTCTATTGAAGATTTAAAGAAAGACAATAAAAGAATAAAGAAAGAAGCAGAAGCTAAAGATATCGATACTAAGGCAGATTTGAATGTAATTGAAACTGTTCCGCTATATAAGAAAGAAGATTAAACTACAACTGAAGAATTGCTTATTCCTCTACAAAACCTTTATAAAAACCATCTCTTTTGAAGATAATACATAGGAAGGCGGAAACAGATTAGTTTCATACTCATTCTGTTTCGAATTGTGTAGGGAATTTGAAAAAAGGAACGACATTTCAAATTCTCTTAGAAAATCTTTGCTGATTTGCAAAGTATTTTCTCTAACAAACTGTTAGCGATTTTTGCCGAGAGAAGCAATGCTTTTCTTGCATCACAAAATTCGGAGCATCAGTGCTTACTGGTTTTTGTGACTTCCAGGAGAAAAAAATGAAATTTGAAGAATTAAACATACGACCAGAAATAGTGAAAGCTCTTACTGAGTTAGGCCTTACCGATGCGACTCAAATCCAGGAAAAATCCATCCCCATCATCAAGGAAGGAATCGACCTGATCGGTATCTCTAAAACC
>JAUSJN010000055.1 GCA_030647325.1 Nanobdellota archaeon
ATCCTTCTGACTAATTCTTTCAGATGTTCCAGATCTCTGGGAATCACTAAAAATGAACATTCTGCCAAGGTAGGGCTCACTAATTTTGCCTTCGCTTCCTTGACTTCAAAACCGGTATTCGCAACCGTATTCAAGAGGTCTGCCAGCAATCCGCTTCGCTCATCTGCCGTGACATGAAAACGGATCTTCTGGTTAAATCCGTCTTTCCATTGCACTTCGATCCAGCGTTCTTGCTCCTTGAGCGCAGCCCGGCAATCAGTTTTATGCACAGAGATGATCCGCCTCTTGGTCGCCAATCCGGTGATCTCTTCCCCCGGGAGAGCATAACAGCATTTTGCTGACACGCATACCGCATTGGGATAGCCCGGCGATTCCGCCAAGATCCCTTGTTCTTCCGTGGTGACTGGCTTGAGCTGCTTGAAATGCATGGCCGGCAGTTTCTCGTGCTCACGCAATGATTTTCTGATCTTCTGCCGTGCGCCGCCTGATTTGACGATCTTCAGCCAATCTCTTCTCGGCCTCTGACTTTTGTTGGTGACTACCTCGACTACATCTCCGGAGATCAATTCCTGCTTCAAGGGTACGAACTTTCCGTTCACCCTGCCGCCGACGGCATGATTTCCCACTTCTTCGTGCACTAGATAGGCAAAGTCGAGAATAGTTGCGCTCTTCGGCAGTTCCTTGACCGCTCCTTTCGGAGTATAGCAGTAGATATTATCTCCGAATACATCAACTTTAGCCATCTCCAAGAATTCTTGGTTTCCCTCTTTCTGCAGATCCAATACGCCCTTCAGCCAGGCGATCTTCTTTTCGAAGAATTCATCAGATTTCAGCCCTTTATACCGCCAGTGGGCGGCCAACCCTTCTTCCGCGAGCTCATCCATCTCCGGCGTCCTGATCTGTATCTCTACAAATTTCCCATTTGGCAGCTTGAGCGCAGTATGCAGCGAGCGGTAGAAATTAGGTTTTGGATTGGCGATGTAATCTTTTAATCTTCCCTCTACCTGCTCAAACTTTTCATGTAATAATCCTAAGATAGCATAACAATCCTTGATTTCAGAGACGATGATCCGGATAGCGGAAAGATCATACTGCTCCTGCAAAGGCACTTTCCGTTGGGTCATTTTTTTGTAGATGCTGTAGATATGTTTGGAGCGGCCTTTTATCTTGATGATCTCTGTATTTCCTGCTGCTAACGATCTCAGGGATTGGACCACTTCCTCTACTAAAGCGTCTCTTTGTTCACGTGATTGTTCTAAGAAGTTAGTGATTTCACGATATTTCTCTGGGTTTAATACTTGCAGAGCCAGATCTTCCAGAGGATTCTTTATTTTCTCCAATCCCAGCCTATTGGCTAACGGCGCATACACTTCCAGCACTTCTTCAGCGATGCGCTTCTGATCCTCTTCAGGAAGGACACTGATGCTGCGCAGATTATCCAATTTTGTGGCTAGCTTGACAAAAATGACCCGCACATCTCTGAAGGTAGTAAGTAAGATACGTCGCAATGCCTCTGCTTCTAATTGAGGATTCTTCGATTTGACCAGCTTGATCTCTTCCACGCCTTTTAACAAAGCCAGGATCTCTTTGCCAAAAGCATCTTCTATTTCCTTTTCCGGAGCATATTTAGCCACTCGGTGCAATAAGCCGGCGATAACTATTTCCGGTGAAACTTTACTGTCAGCAAGAATCTCCGCTACTCTCACATTATGCTCAAAATAAGCCTCTTCTGAAAGTCTTTTTACTTCTCCGAGATATTTCTGTGCGAACAAAAGCGCAGCCTGAAAGATAGGTTCATGCGACGTGCCATACTGCTCCCTACATAGCTGTAAAAAAGAATCCTGCCCCATGAGCCAGATAAAAGGAAAGAGATTTAAAAAAGTATGTTGTCAAATGTTTAAGAATTATCAGGAAAATAATCTCTCCAATTTGAAGGCTTCATATCATTTTTCCCATTGCCAAAGAAATTGTACACGCTTTCAACTACTTCTTCAATAGTTCCATGCGCATATCTTGCTTCATCAGAGGTATTTGAGATAGCCAAAGTTCCCGGTAAGCCTCTCAACTCAAAATTAAGCACAGTTTTTTCTTTGGTATATTCAAATCTTGTTATCACTGCTTCTTCTAAAGATCCAGCTAGCTCACCAACATGAAATTTATAAGAACTGGGAGTGCCTACTTTCCTGCCTTCAATGACATAAAAGATCATTTCATCAGGATAATAACCAACATACAATGCGACTCTATCTTCAGCTAATCCATGTACATTCGGTCCTTCGGTCAGATGTATTTCTAAAGGCATTTCACACTCAAAAAATAAAGGGATTAATAAAAGTATTTATTTTCTTCTCAGCACTTCCTCAATCCTTAACAACCGATTATACTTCGCAATCCTTTCTCCACGACAAGGAGCGCCGGCTTTGATCATCCCGCAGCCGATCGCTACTGCCAGATCCGCGATAAAAGTATCTTCCGTCTCTCCGCTGCGGTGGCTGACCATCACTTTCCAGCCATTCTCATACGCCATTTTTACCGCATCGAATGCTTCAGTCAAGGTCCCGATCTGATTTACTTTCAATAATAAACAATTACAGCTTTTTTTCTGAATCGCTTTCTTTATCCTAGTAACATTCGTGACCGTGAGATCATCTCCTACAATCTGTATCCTGCTTCTCTTCCGCAGATCCGCAAAACTTTCAAAGTCTTCCTGCTCAAACGGATCTTCAATAGAGATGATTGGATATTTCTTGATCAGGTGCAGATAATAGTCCAGCAGCCTTTCTTTACTCATCTTGGCCTGAAGAACATACTTTCCCTTGGTATAAAACTCAGAAGCGGCGCAATCCAGAGCGATCTCGATTTTTCCCGCATAGCCGGCTTTGCGAATCGCTTCTTGTATCAAGTCTAATGCTTCCTCTGCTCGCTGCAAGGGCGGAGCAAATCCACCTTCATCCCCGACATTAATTGCTTCTTTACCATACTTTTTCTCAATCACTTCCTTCAGCACATGATACACTTCACTGCCCATGCGCAAGGCTTCCGCAAAAGTCTTCGCTTTCGGCGCGATCATAAACTCCTGGAACGCTAACTTGTTGCCGGCATGCTTTCCGCCGTTGATGACATTGAAGAAAGGCCTGGGCATACTTGGCTTTCTATCAACTCCTGAGATTTCAGCAAGATGTTGAAACAGAAATTTCTTTTTCTCTGCGTTAGCTGCTCTTGCTGCGGCCAACGAAACTCCTAAAACTGCATTAGCGCCAAATTTGCTTTTATTTTTGGTGCCATCTTTCCTGATCATCATCTCATCAATCTTTCGCTGCTCAAAACAATCAACTCCTTTCAGCAGTGGAGAAATCCTTTGTTCTACATTCTTAATCGCTTTCTGTACTCCTTTGCCCAGAAATCTTTTACCGCCATCTCTCAATTCTACAGCTTCATGTCTTCCGGTAGAAGCGCCGCTGGGGACGGAAGCAGATTGGCAAGTCTGTTTCGTGAAAAGATCAACTTCTACGGTAGGATTGCCTCTGCTGTCAAGAATCTCTCTTGCCTTGATAGAAGTTATGGAAGACATTTTAACTCAGCGTAGCGCAGCAGCGGAAACCGACGGAATAGTCGTAATAACTGGCGCCATGAGCGATGATCCTTGATCCGCAATGGATACCGTTTATTCCAGTTTGCGCTCTTGAATAATATCCCCCCACGAACATCATATTGTTTTTATTCTCCACCGGAGTATCAGAGACGATCTCATCCACATTGCCCGCCATGTCAAAGACGCCATATTCATTTGTGCATTGGGATAATTCCCCTGTTTTTACAGCCGCACCTATTTCTTGTGCTTTTCCTGCTAGACGAGGATCTTGCGTGAGTACTTGGCTTTGGCCCAAAATGATAGGGGGATGTAAATTCTGCTTATTATCATTACATGCGCCTGATTCTCTTGTTCCTCCATACGGCATGACTTCTGGAAATGTTGTTGCTCCCGCGGCGACTTTTTGCCCGGTAGGCCCGACGCAAGCATTATACCATTCTACCCGCGTACATAATCTCTTGCCGGCATTGGCGCAGGCTGTTTCAGCAATGTTTCGGTTCACATAGGTTTGAGGGAAGACTCCGGGCATAGAGACTGCGGCAGGAACAAAGGAACTGGAAAATTGCGTACCGCTTGCTTCCGGATAAGAAGGTTGCGGCGGATTTGGTGGTAATAATTTCTGGCCATTCACTAATTTTGGATCGGAGACCCAATTGTAGGAAGCCTGTTGGAGTGTAGTTTTGTCGACTACAATATCCTCCCATTTATCAACGCAATATTCATCATCTATGTTAGCCATGTCTGATGGACAGGCAGAGAATGTTGCTCCGCCAGTTGAAGGTAAAGTTGGTGAACTACTTACTCCCAGTTCCTCTTTCAGCAACTGTGCATAAATTTCAGCAGACTCTCTGAATCTTTGTGAGTCTCTTTTATAACATCCTTGAGCATTATAACAACCGTAGGGCAGAGATGCCCATTCTTTTCCAATTCTTTTCGTCTCCATGATGGTTTGCCATACGTCCCTAAAGCTTTCGTCATTAGGATCAGAATTAGCACCTGCATCTCTAAGAAGCTGATCTATCCCTTGATTTTTTAACCAATTATGGACTACCTCGTCCTGATTTTGTGGGCTGAAATCATTTGCTCCCTTAGAAGAAAGTGGCGCATATTTATTTTCCCAACTACTGGCCAGAAACTGATACCGTCCTGCTGCGTTAGAAGTAGGGCTGCCGGGATTCCATTCTACGGCTACCTTTGGATGGCCATCAAACCCATTAAAATAATTTCCATAACAACCGCCAGACAATTTTCCACCGTATCTTCCTTGAGGGTCTGAACTTACTGAGCCGCCCACCAATATTTGATAGGGGCTGATTCCATTACAAGTCTTGGCCGTCCCTTCATATTTTGTGATCATCCGCATAAAAGCGCGCAAGTAAGGATCTCCTCCTTCCATAGCTAAGGGCGCAATGCCTGTAGCGGAAACCGACGGAACAGGAACAGGAGTTGGAGTTACTACCACGCCAGGAGTTACCGTCACAGCAGGAGGAACCCCTTTCTGTCTCCATTCATTCCTGACCGTATCCCAGATATGATTTTTACGCGCGACATTAATCCAGGAGACAATTTTCAGCCACACTTCATCGATCTCATCACAGCGTTGCTTATTCAGGCAGTTTTCCGCTGCCAAACCAGAGGAGATAGGTGAAACTCCGGCAGTAGGTGAAACAGGCGTATTTGTTACAACTGTTGCAGTTTTCGGAGTGCCAAAGACTGTATCAAGCATGGTCTTTATGACTACTTTCCTTCCCGTGCCATCATAGAAATGTAAATTGTCTCCCTTACAGTATCTTCCACAGGAATCACTGCCGGGCGGATCTTCAAGAGCAGAATAAACATCAACTGCATAATCAATAAAGCTTGTCCCTAATTTGTTGTTGAGAAGATTTTGATTGAAAGCATCCTGCTTATCCTGCTGAGCTTGAGACCAATAATTAGGTCCTTTGAAAGGAGTAGGTGTTAACACAACTACTTTGATATTAGGATTTTTTTCCTTCACCATCTGAGCCAGCTCGACCACATCTTCAGTATAATCTTCCAGCGACGATTCCCGGATCTGGTTCACCGAAACATCGAGGATCACATAATCTAGATCGGAATGCTGGGCCAATAATGAACTGAGCAACGATTTTTGAGCTTGCGGCCCATAACCGCCCATGGCATTTAGGAAAACTGTCGACCCGGGGCAACTTTGTTCTAAAATTTCCCTCATAGAAGGATGTACTTTATTTCCCTGAGGATCCTGATCAACCGTATTAGATGCGCCCACTAATCCAAATCTTTTACCTGCACATCCTTCGTGAACTCCCTGCGGACTAACTCCTACTGTTCCTACCAGCACCGGATCAGCAAGGACGCTGCCTACTAGACCGATGATAAGGATAAGAAAAACCAGGAAAAAAATAATTTTCGCCTTCATGACAACGCACCTTCAGTAAGCATGAATTTTCTGGTTATAGTTATCTTCTTCTCCAGTAATGGATTTTCAATAATCACATCCAATACATACTCTCCCGCAATCGCTTCATCACCCAGTAAAAAAAATTCTCCAAACACGACCTCTTCGGTTTTTCCTTGGCTGCTCAACTCAAAATTATACGCATTTTTCTGTTCTGCCTGCAGCACTAACTCCCCTGCCGGATCGCGCATCTCATAATTCCGCAATAACATCACCTGTCCATCAATGACGCTGCTCTCCACCACAAACCACACATATACATCTTCTCCCTTACTGAAATCTTCCTGTTTCCCCACGCAATTCAGATCCGCATCAACATAACTGCAGAAAGCGAAATCCTTCATCGCCAAGAAACCTTCCTTGCCGGTGGGAAGGAATTCTGCGTTCAATACCGGTTCAGCCACTGCCTCTTCCCTGACTTCGATCGTTCCAAATTTAACCAACAACAAGATGACCGCACTGGTGACCACTATCGTTATCAAGACCATAAACAATTCAATCTCTATCCGTCCTTTTTTATGCATTTTGAACTCCGCACTGCGCTGAAGTCTTTATTTCCTCAAAATATTTCTCTACTTTCTTATACTCTGCACTGCTCTTGACTTCCGTCGAATAATCCGGTAAAGTCTCCCCATCTTTTGCTTTTCTGGTCTTAAATAGGTCGATCAAATAACATATATCATCTTTAAACGCAACCTTCCAGCTGATTTTGTTTCCTTCAGCCTGGGCAATTTTCGCTGCTACCAGATAATAGAACCCTACCACCTCCTCAATATCAGCCGCTTTTCTGTTTACAATCCCTTCTGCTGTACCGATAACTCCAGGATAATTTTTTTTCACAAAATCCTGATAAAATTTGCTGGCCATGACCGAGACTAATGGTTCCAACCGCAAGGTGATCTGCTGTGCCCAAGGATTTTTGCCTGCCGAGGATTTTACTCTCTGGCTTTGATCATAATTATAACAGTTTCCGACCGCATCAGGCAAGTAAAGTTCAGCGGTGACGGAAATGCTTTTCTCGTTCTGTCCAAACGATGTTCCTGCCGCTGGCCTTACTCTATATTCACAACTGTCGCCTCCACTACTGGGAGCGCCGATAGCATTGCTGAAGCGTGCTCCCTTATATTCAAATGTCGCGCCACGAATTTCTGTAGAACTTAATTCCTGCCGCCCATCTTTAGTCAACGTTGCGCCGGAAGCACCATAACCATTTTCCGAAACTATGGTAACCTCTTCAGGAACAAAGATGCGATAAGTATCCGTACCTAACAATTGATATGTGAATTTTAGAGTCGCTGAACCAATATCAGTGCTAGGTAAGCTTAATTTCAGATCCTTGCTGCAATCCTTATCCCCGCCGGCTAACACTACAGTAGTTGATGCACCCTTAAACAAGCCTTCATTGACCGTTCCCAAAAACATATCTACCGGGAAGGTTCCGGGAATTCCTTCCGGCAATTGCCGTATCTGTACCTCTTGCTGAACTAATCCGGAAGAAGTCATCTTCACGCAATACTTTTTCCCGTCGGTCACTGCGTTAGCGCGAACTTTGATCTCCTCGCCTTTGGTAAATATATTCGGAGTGGTGCAAGGTGCCCAGGATTGGGTCTTGGCATTGAAGCAGCTTACATATGGATCCTGCAGATATGCTCCTTCCCCACCGCCAAAGAGGTCTACGATATCCGGACAATGATACTTCCCAGTAAGAGTATCGATCTGACATAATCCTAATCCTGGCGGTGAGACGTCATTTATCCTAAAATAAAATTTACCATCTTTATACCCATCATCAAAACAAGTATCTGCATCGAATCCTTGGGCCAGCTTTAGATCGACTACCACGTGATCGTATCTAAACGGCTTATCGACTCGCTGCGGAGAAGGTATGGGGATGCTCTGGAAAGAATTCTGCGCCAGATCAAATCCTCTGCCGCCGTCAAGATGATGGATCTTATCTCCCTGCAAGGCTGAATCTGCCTGGGTGGAGTAGAGACAATCACAAGCTTGATCCCCACCGCAAAATATACCTGGCCGATTTGGATTGTCTTCCTGGCCGATACATTTTAGAGATACATCATAACTCTGGATCCTACAGCCTGGTAAGATCAAAGCTCCAATTTCATAATTATATACTGCATTACCGGTTTGCGGATTAAAGGTCGATAATTCTCTATGCGCTGGAAGTACATGCACGGTAGTTTTTCCTGGAACGGCATACGCTGCATCCAAGATGAAATCTGCTCCTAATGGCCAGTCGTAGCCGAACGCGGCCATGCACATCGATTCAGTCAATCCCTGCGCACCGCCGGCAAAGTACTGATTAAGTACCGCATTATCATAATCTCTTTGCACGTCGTCGATAGATGATTGCATCGCTTCTCCTATCGAACCAAATGAGGCATCGACAACTTCACCAACACCTCCTAACACTCCTTTGTTTTCATCATTAAAGTCAAAGGGACTGCACTGGTTGACAAAATAGGAGATCGTCTTGTAGATCAGGCCACAGACCTGCTGAGTGAAAATTGTTTTACATACGCCTGCATCCTGCAATCCGGTATATTTCGCTTCCTGGATGCAGTTGCGTAATCCTTCCAAGATACTTCGCAAGGTGATCAGATGCGCTCTGACTCTGGACAGGCACATGGTCTGGTATGCTCCTAAGAACTGGGTATTTGGACTGACTTTAGGTTCTTGCTTGATGTCATTCAAGTAATCCAGTAAATAATCCGCTCCAAAGGCCGAGGAGAAATCCCTGCCGCCATAATATCTCCATTCTGGATAATAGGTTCCAAACTTTTTGTTAGATTCAACAAAGACCCTATCCTGATGATATGACCATTCCTCATCGATGCCATTCTGTTCTTTCCCCGCGATCCTGACTCCAGGATAAGTAGCGACTTTTTGATCATTTTTAATACAGACACATTGCAGTAAGCCGGTTGTTTTTCCATCTGTGCTGGAACCTTTTGGAGTCAAGCTGTTTTCCGGAGGCGCGGCGCATTTTCCGGAAAGACATAATGCTCCGCCAGTACAATCATCATGGACATTACATTCCTGATCAAGATTCGCGCCCGCGCCAGGAAGCAGCGCTTTTTTATCATAATCGACAAAACAATCATTAGTATATCCTGCCCTGAACTGTGTTTCGCCTACCGCTTGCCCGCCAGCTCCGACCAGAACGATTTCACCATCTGCATCGACAGTTTCCTGGAAACACCCATAGGCTGGATTGCCCTTGCTGTCAAGAGCTGGCACACCTTTTTCAACCCAGGCTCTATATCCGGGCCGGGCAGAATTACCGCAGGCCTGCTGGCAGCTTACATCCTGCCCGATGATGTACTGATCAGAACTAGGCGGCCTATACGCAATCAAGTCACCTGCACCGGCATGCAATTCTGCCTGTTGTATAGTTAATCCGAAATCATGCACTTGCTGCAGACGGACGATGCTGCCTCCGTTATCTAAAATAGAAGCAGAATTTTGGTTGGCATAGTACAAGATATTTTTATTGTCTACATAACAGGTAAATTCTCCTTTGGTCATCAGCCGAGACGCTTTAAGATTAGGATTAGCGATGTTAGTATTCTTTTCAATCAATTCGCCGCAGTTCTCCCGTTCACGCAGTGGAATTCCTCTTCCAGACGCAGCGCATTGATTCTGTGCAGCGATGACCGCATCTACTTCTTCTTTTTCTTTTGAAGCGGTCCATCCAGCGGGAACGGTCCTACATAATACTCTGTCCCCGGTCCAGCGATAAGCCTGATCCAATATTTCTTCTGCGTTCCATAAACCGGTAGTAGTCGGACATAAGGTATCCAAAGATTTGGACAGATCATCCCAATCGCCGCGCAGGCCTCGTGTCTCAAAGTTTGGCCAACTCGTCCTCAATTCCTGCCAGTGTTTTATTTCACTTTGAAAATAATATTTTCCCTGATCGCTTGGACATTGCTCTTCTTTGGCTTTCCCTTTGCTAAAATATACTTCCAACTTTGAGCTTACGATCCGCGCATATCTGGTCGCTAATCTTCCGATGAAAGAAGCGATCCATGCCACTCCCGTTACTAAAATAGCTTTTTCTAAATATGGCAAGACGATATCGATCTTGTCGATGGTGAATTCAATCGCATCCAATCCTTCTTCAGCGATGAAGTCAGGCAGCATATCTTCGCTGTCAACTGGGATGTCAATGAAATAGGCTAGATCTTGACAAGATACTTGCGTCTTTGGTTCGCTCATCTTTCCGCCGCCCAGATTCTCACGATAGCTCACCGTGATTTTCAATGGGAAGACGATCTGCCTCTTGCCGAACTCATCCCAGAAATCGCTGTTCTTCTCGCTGAACTTTTCCGTAGTAAATAGCGGAGCAGTTACATACCAAGCTGTTTTTTGTACATTTGGAGTTAACTGCGGAGTATTTGGAAAAACCGTACAACCTATTTTTGTCGCATCATCTTCCAGCATTCCCTGCGTACAGGCTTTTTCAAACCGTACATTGGTGACTTCAAAGGCGTCCTGTCCTGCTGTAGATACGCCTGAACCGCGATAACTCAGATTGAACACTGCCGTCACCGATTCACGGCCTTCATCCAGTAAGGTTGGATTCAATCGCAGCGGTCCTTGGAAGCGTGCCATGCTCTGCACATCGAAATCAAAGTCAGAAGAATAACAAGTGTTCACCGTCACCTGCTTCTTCGCATAGCCGGTCTTTCCACTTTTATCTTCCGCGATGAGATAGACATGATAGGTAAACTTCTGCGCAGTCTGTGCCTTTTGCACGCCTGCGATAGCTTCGTCCTGTAAACCCTGAGGCACTTCTCTCGGAGCAAGATCTTTCAGGCTGATGGGAGGATGTTCAAAGTCGACTTCGCTGAATGTAAATGCTCCTTCTTCATTTGCAGTGACTTCTTCCCAAGCCTTATCAAAGTCAGCAGTAAAATCAGCCGACAATGGCCTGAATATATACAAGAATACTTTTGCTCCCGGCTCAGTCGTCCCGGAGATATCTGTTTCCGCATTTCCCTGATAATATTCTTTTCCTTTGGCAAAATCAAATTCCAGAGTAGGTGCTTTGGTATCGGAAATAACACTCACTTCTTGCTCGATAACCCAGCCGGCTGTATCTGTGACCACGATCAATATCGTATTCTTTCCTTCCTCTAAAGACAGATCCGCTTTCAGGGTTGTTCCTTCGCCTTTGGCTACAGACTGATTATCCATAAATAGTTCATAGGAGCTTGCTTCAGAGATTGTTCCGCTTACAGTTATTTTTTTATTGCCAGTAAATTCGGGAAGAGGCGCCAGTTGCAGGGTCGGTTTATTTATATCAGCAAAGACTTTACTCTCTATGGACGCACTATTGCCGGCAACATCAACTGCTTCAATCTTAACCATGCTTTCCACATTACTGGCTAAGGGAATAGCCGTCAGTGTAAAGCTCCCATCCACCGCCAGGGTGCTTTGCAACTGCGCACCATTCACGTAAGCCCGAACCGTTGCATCTTTTTCTGCCGTTCCAGAAACTTCCAGATTATTTCCCGCTACCGCTTTAGGAATTTCTACATTCAGTTCCGGAGGCGTATTATCCAGAGCAAGAGTGCTGAAAGAATACAAGCTGCCGGCATTATCGTCAACCACACCGTCGCTCTGCACTTTGTAATAATAAGTAGTGTTTGCAAAAAGGCCTGAAAGCGGTACGCTGTGATCCAGCACATTACTGGCATCTCCGACCGGATTAAGATTTTGCTGGGAAGTTCCGTAATTTACTAAACTGTTTGCCGGTTGATCAGTTTCCCACAACACTTCCGCTTCCGTAGAAGAGATGACATTTACATGGACATTAGAGATCTCTAAGGCCGTAACAACTGGCAGATTGAGGAATAAGGCTATCACCAGCAACACCAACATCTTCCACATCCTCTTTTGCGTATTCATTTTTGTTATATCTGCCTTTGCATAATCATGATTTTATTTCCGGTGCCGGGACATACTTGCTATATTCGCCGGTATTCAGCATCAGGTCAAACATCTGCTCTTCATTGTTTGTATCCCTACTTACTACATGAAGCACTACTTCTTCCGCATCCATCAAAGCATCCCAGGACACATCCCAGTTCCCTTTATAGCCGCCGACATATTTCTCTTCGCTTAATACGGTCACTTCTAATTCATAGCTGAAATCTGCTTTCGCTAAAAACTCTAGATTATCTAATGCTTCCACCGCTTCTTGATCTTTGGTCTGCGCTTTAGTGATGCTTGATTCATGGAACGGCGTTTTCGGCAGGTCATCTTTTTTCCTGAAGATCACTTTCACTAAAGCTAATTCTCCAGCTTTCAGCGGCACTGCCGGGCCGATATCTTTTGGATCTGCAAAATGATGTTTGACTATTCTTATCTTACTGGCAGGAAGCTCATAGACCGGAACGAGATCTAAGTCCACTTCCTTGCCCGCTTCTGTAACCACTCGTTCCCAGCTCTCTTTATATCCATCTTTCATGCCGCGTAAGATGCCGCCCACGCAGTAGGGGAAGTTAGTGGTATAGCCGGCTACATCTCCTCTTCCGCCAAAATCATATTCGGTCTGGAACATTTCACACTTGTAGCGCAAGCAGGTAAAACTGGTCTGCACCTCTTCTAAAGGTTCCCGATTATAGGCACCGGTATTTTCATTTTCTACTAATTCATGCGTAAACACGGTCATGGGAATATTTTTCGCTCCGCAGTAATCTTCATCAGAGACAGTGTTGATGAAATAAGAAGGTCTTGGAAGAGCTTCTCCCCGCTCTGGATTATTTCTCACCACATGCACGGTGAAGGCGATCTGGAAAGTATATCCCGTAGTCTCGTCCTTGACTTTCACCAGCACCGGATAGACCATATCATATGTAAACTTCCAGGTCTGGATGCACAAGAAAGATAATAGGTCGCTGCCGCCTAACTGCGAGCTTTGCATTTTATTTCCCACTAATGGGGTCACGCTAAAAGTGTAAGGATAAGTCTGGTCGAAATTAAATAACACGCTCACTTCTGGATGCCTGAATTCCGTGCCCACATTCCACACATAGTGGTTCTGATAGTAGGGTAGATCTTCCGGAAATTCCACATAATCGGTTCCTTTTACTTTTAACTCATGGACATTGATGCGTAATAATTCCAGCAAGGTGTTTTTGACCTTTGCCACTTCCCATTTCTTTTTGCTGCAGCTCAATTCCATCCCTGCGACAGGGACATCTGGATGCTCCAGGGCAATCAGATCTTGAGTGACATCTTCCAGCTTCAGTGTCTCCATCTCCTTTTCCACAATCGCTTTTGCGACGGTATAGACATCCTGTAATTTGATTGGAGATTCAGCTACATGATCGATGACTTCCGTGATGATTTCCCCGCCTTTGCTGCGGATCTCTACATCCCAATGCAAGTTAAAGATCACTTTGTTCTGCACAATTTCCGTATTGGCAGTCAGTTCGCTTTTTTCAATCAGGTCGTAAGTTTCCTGAAACGCCTGCATGGTAAATAAGCAATCACGGACATTTTTCTCCAGGTACTCATCGATCTGTTCTTTGATCTGCGGCAAAGAAGGGATGAATGTTTCAGGACCGTAGGCCCAATAAGGCACCGCTAGATCCGGAGAGATGTCTAAGCGTCGGGTGTTATCATCGATCACCTCAAACGGCAATTCAATATAGCCGCCTTGTAGACCTACCCTGACTAAAGCATCATTGCCCACTTGATCGATGCACGAAGTGATAAAGTTCTCCACTTTTCCCTTTTCCGTGGGGATGATCTCTTCCGGCTTGAAGGTTATGATCTCTCTCCGTACAAAGATGACCAAAGTCACTGCGAGAACCAACAGGATCCCTATGATGATGAAGATAGTTACCTGGCCTTTAGAACCAGTGATTTTAGTATCGCCGATATGAGAAATAAAGCTACTTCTATCTACCGTACACCTCTTTTGATACATCGCATAAAGTATAGTCCGATGATATATAAAGCTTATGCTGGATGTAAGACGGGAAAAATTGCGAAAAAAAACTTCAAAAAAAGAAACATTTATATACAAAAAAAAAATCCTTCAACTATGGACAAAAAAGGCCAGTTAGGCATCATTGAGTTCAAGTTTTTCTTGTACGGATTATTTTTTGGAATAGTTCTAGCATTGGTGTTGGTCTTTTTAGGAACAGCAAAAGTCCTGCCCTTCCAGATCCCGTTAGTGTGCTGATAATTTCTTGATAATCTTCTAATATCCTTTAAAGAATAGAAAACATTATTAAGCAATCTTTTCTCTTGACGCAGATAAAAAGAGATTAATGTCAAAAGAGGGTGAACAATATGGATGTTGAACGAATTCAGAAAATAAATAAGCTTGCGCTTGACTTGATGCGCCAAGGCCTAGCATCAGATCGCGATGATGCGGTAGTCCAAGCAGAAAAGGTTTTTCATGCTAAAGACGGGGAGTATAGTTCTATCCGGGATCGCATGCAGGCTACTGGACCTTCTGCGGCTTCTCTGGCATTGACTCCCCAAAATGGATCATCAGTTTCAGAAGATCTTCATCCGGATAAAGTGAAAGACATTCTCCAGCAAAATTCACAATTCTTAGTAAAAAAGATAACAGAATTCCAGGAGCAGATGCAATCTATGCGCAAGGAGTTGGATATGATCAAGCAGCTAAGGATGAGTGCTCCGCAACAGCAGAATTCTGTTTCTTCCGCACCTCCTAAATTAGGAGAGATTCCTGCTAACAATGACATCCAGCGTGGACCGTCGCCACAGGCTTCTGCCAGCAACCATCCTCGCACCGGAAACTATAAAGCAGAAGAGATTTCCATCGAGAAGTTTTTCTATATGGGGAATAAAAGGTAATTTTTTAATTTCTTTTTTCTACATTATTTGCACGCAATAAATCTTCTATCGTCCCTAAGTCAACCCTGCTTCCCGCTTGGATGATCTTGAAATCATTCCAAAGCAGTTGAAGCGGGTTCTTATATTTCAATAATTCCTCAGCAGAATCCTTCATCTGTTTTAGCTTAGGTGAGCTTAGAAGATATACTGAAGCATTTACTAATCCCGATTCTACATCTAGTGGTTTTTCTCTAAAACTGGTGATCATATTTTCCTTATCCACGGTGATCACGCCATGATGTGAAGCTCCGCTTTCTTTGTGATAGGCAACTATAGAAGAAAGTCCTTGTTGCCGATATATCTCTACCATAGGAGATAAGTCCAAGAGCCGATCGCCTTTTCCATAGACTAAAGTGTCTGAAGCGAATAAGAATAATGGTCCATCATAACCGATCCTTTCGATCGCTAATAAAATATCTTGGACTTGTTCTTTTCTCTCTTCATTATGAGTTACTTCATTATTAAAGATATTTTGTTGCGGGATCCCCTCTTGGATAGCCCACCCTAAAAATTGATCATAAAATCGTTGATTGGTCTGGACATAGATATCTTTCAGCTCTACACCGGCACTGGTCAATTGTCCTAATTGATGGCTTACAATTGGTTTTCCAAGCACCGGGACAAGGCCTTTTGGCTTATCCTTCACCCATCTGATCAGCTGTTCCCTATGAGGACCTTGATAACCATTAAGAGTACATTCTAATCTTGTCCCGAAACCTGCTGCTAAGATTAATGCTTTCATTTCAATGCTCAGTTAGATCTTTTTATTCGATGGATTAAAAAAAGTATTGGTTAAAATTCTAAACCTAATCCCTAAGATTCGCCAATTGTATTCATTTCTATAGTTATGCCTAAAGAATGCTTCAAATCTCTTTGAGATTACCATAATCTTTAAATACTACTACTCTAAAATAGTAGTCGTTGTCGTATGAATAAAGCTAAATTGAGTACTACTTTGATAGTATTACTTGGACTATTGATATTCTTGCCTCTTTTTG
>JAUSJN010000056.1 GCA_030647325.1 Nanobdellota archaeon
CATCTCAGGACGAGGCTGGAATGACTGGACGATTACCACTGTCTTTCCTTTGACATTGGTGTTATATTTCAGGTAAGTGTCTCCATCGGGAAAGGCAGAGATGGTTATGGGAGAGTATTTTGCTTTTAACTTTGCAGCTAACGATTTAGCGATCTTTACCGAATTCCCACAGCTAGTGATGATGATGTTGTATGCACCTCTTTTCTTTTTCTTGTAGAAGTAAAGAGTTTAAATATATAAAAGTAGCGAATAAGGATTAAGAAAAACTTTAATAACTAAAGAAATCTTCTCAGCAATATGAAAAAGAGGTTTGCATTGTTAGTGGTTTTAATTGTCATTTCCTTGTTTGTTCTTTCCTGTACACCGCAAACGCCGGAAGTTGTGGAAGAAACTACGGTAGAGGAAGTACAAGCTCAGCCTGAAGTTGCCATAGATGCATTTCCCGTTGTAGAAACTCCTTCAGTCGTGGAAGAAACCAAACCTACCGAATCAGAATACTCTATAACTTATCCAAAATTAAAATATGAGGGCGCATATAACGGTCCGCTATACGGAACCTCAGAGCAAGTAGGGTCTGCCTCGATGGATACTTATTTTGAGCTTCTTGACAAAAACGGCATCAACTTTTTTATTGGCATGTTTGGCATCTCTGGCGAGCCTTCTGTAGATACTCTCACCAGCGAGACAGGGCTTGGGGAAGTGGTTGCTGCTGCTCAAAAGCACCCTCACAGGGTTATTCCTTTCTTCAATCCCGGGATTGGCGGAGAAGAAGTGGAAAAATATCTTGGAGATGAATTAACCGCTATGTACACTAAAACATTAGCAGCATCACAAAAGATAGTTGGAAAAGAATTTATCCGCGGTTTTGGTGAAGTTGAAACCCAGGAATGGGCCGCGCGGCATAACGATGCAAGAGTATTACAACTTATCAATCTTGCCCAGAAAAATGATATTAACTTTATGTTCCATCCAGTTGCTACTAAGATAGATGATGTAGAAAAGATTATTGAGGCATATCCAGATACAACTTTTCTGATCCACATGTACCGGGAAGATTTAGACGATAGTATGACCCAATTGATCAAGATATTACAAGAACATGACAATCTCTATTTCAGCATGGATGCTGCCCATATTCTGTTTGTTGATTCTCTTGGCGGCGATCTTATATATATCTACGATAGCGAAAATAAGCAATCATCTATCAATGAGTTTGTTTCTACTTTTGAAAGCAAGGAGAAAGTGATGACCGCCGATGCCATCAAAGCCTATAAGCCTCTGGTTGATGCCGTGCCGGACAAAGTCATGTGGGGTACAGAAATCGGTCCGGAATACGCTTTTGATTCTCAAGTTTTTGATAGGGCGGTTAAAATTTCACGGTTTGTAATCGCTGGCTTTGATAAAGAACATCAGGAAGCAGTCGGATATAAAAATGCCTTACGGGTGTTTGGGCAAGGCGTGGTTGTAGATGCAAACATTAAAGTGCTTGGCACCAGCTCCTGGCCGGACTGTACTGATGATCAGATGAGTGACTGCGATGCTTCATGCGAGATTCCGGATTCAGATTCCTTGACTGCTGAGCAAGAAAAGTGTTTCCAAGATTGTCTTATTGAACAGCAATGCAAAGAAGTTGTGGAGATGGATGTAGGTTAGTTCTTTAGATATAAAAATTCCCAAATCTTTAAATAATGCCTTCTCCATGCGACCAAACATGGAAAAAGATGATTCCGTGCATTGGACCGATGTCGCTGCTGAGAAAGTAATCCGAGAAAAAGGCAACAAGAAATCGTATACAGTAGCGGCAGGGATCACTCCTTCCGGAACGGTGCATATCGGTAACTTCCGGGAAATAATCACCGTAGACTTAGTTCGCAGAGCCTTGGAAAAAAGAGGCAAGAAAGTCCGCTTCATCTATTCTTGGGACGATTTTGACGTATTTAGAAAAGTGCCGGCTAATATGCCCAAGCCGGAACTGCTAAGGCAATATCTTAGGAAACCTATCGTAGATACACCTGACACTTTCGGCTGCCACAAGAGTTACGCTGAACATCATGAAAAGGAAGTAGAAGATGCTGTTCCAAAAGTAGGCATCACCCCTGAATTTCTGTATCAAGCAAAAAAATACCGCTCTGGAGAATATGCCAAAGAGATGAAACATGCTTTGGAAAATACCGAAAAGATCGTGAAGATTCTCAATCAATACCGCGAAGAGCCGTTGGAAAAAAATTGGCTTCCTGTTTCTCTCTTCTGTGAAGAATGCGGGAAAGATACTATCAACACCTTGACCTGGCCGGGAGCGTATACTCTCAGTTACGAATGTGAATGCGGGCATAAAGATACCTTTGATTTCAAAAAGAAACCAAGCTTAGTAAAATTAAAATGGCGGGTGGATTGGCCGATGCGCTGGGCGTATGAAAAAGTTGATTTTGAACCGGGCGGAAAAGATCACTCCACTGTCGGGGGCAGTTACGATACCGGCAAGCACATCTGCAAAGAAGTATGGAACTTTGAAGCTCCTACCTATGTCATGTACGACTTCATCAGCCTGAAAGGCATGGATGGCAAGATGTCCAGTTCCAAAGGCGATGTGATTACACTTAAAGATGTCCTTGAGATCTACGAACCGGAAATTACCAGATATCTCTTTGCTGGAACTAGGCCTAACCGAGAATTTGCCATCAGTTTTGACGCGGATGTCCTTAATGTCTATGAGGAATTTGACAAAGCTGAACGCATCTACTTCGGCGTGGAAGAGCTGCAGGATGAGAAGAAGGCAGAAAAATACAAGATCGCCTACGAATTAAGTTACATCGGAAAAATTCCTAAAACAATTCCTTACCAGCCCAAATTCAGGCATCTTACCATGTTGCTGCAGATCAATAATCTCAATATCGATAAAGTGGTCGGCTATTTTGAAAAAGAACTCAAGAATGAGCATGATAAAAAGCGTCTTCGAACTCGAGCAGAATGCGCCAAGAACTGGCTGCAGAAACATGCCCCGGAAGAATTCAAGTTTACGGTACAGGAAAAATCTCCGGTAAAACTGAAGAAAGAAGAAAAGCAGATCCTGCATGAAGTCGCTAAGAAATTATTGGAGCGCGACTGGACCGATGTTGAACTGCATGAAGAGATGTACATCCTTTGTAAGAATCACAATATGCAGCCTAAAGATTTCTTTGCTCTTTGCTATAGGGTCTTGATCAATAAAGAACGTGGTCCAAGATTAGCAGCATTCATGCTAGAGATCGGCAAAGAGAAAGTTGCGGCATTGCTGAAGAAAGCGTAACCTACTTCTCCAAGAAAGATATTTATATAACCTCGCTGAACTGCTTTTCTAAGAAAGTAAAAAGCAGGTGTCTAATGCAGTCGTTCATCCAGGATTTTGGTGTTCTATTCCTCGTCATAGTTGCCATCTCCTTCCTGGCTAAATTACTGAAGCAGCCTATTGTCATCGGATACATCATCTCTGGTTTTATTTTCTCTTTCTTCATCGCCGGGGGAAGTATCACCGAGGAACAGATATTGTTGATGGCCGAGTTAGGGATAACCTTCCTGCTCTTCCTGATGGGCCTGGAATTTGATTTTAATAACCTCAAATATCTGGGGAAGGATATTTTTATTTCCACTACTATCCAATCCATCATCTTTTTTGGCATCACTTTCATGCTTTCTCTCCTGTTAGGCTTTACTTCCACCCAGAGCATCTACTTAGCCATCATCTTCATGTTCAGCAGTACCTTGCTGGTAGCAAAATGGCTGGAAGACAAAAAGGAAACCTCCACTCTGCATGGAAAAATAATCCTGGGTATCTTGATCGTGCAGGACGTACTGGCTATCCTTATCTTGACCGTACTGAATCTACTGCAAGAGACCAATATCACTGGGATTCTTCTGGTACCGCTAAAAGGCCTGTTGCTGCTGCTCATCGCTCTTGTTTTTGTGAAATATCTGCTCAATCATCTGCTAAGGATGGCGCATCGTTACCCAGAACTTTTATTTGTGGTTAGCTTAGGGGTCTGTTTCTTATTTGTGTGGATCGCCCCGCTTCTTGGTTATTCCACCACTATCGGCGCATTTATTGCCGGAGTAGCCCTGGCTAACACTGAATACAAGAATGATGTGCTAGGTAGATTAAAACCGTTGATAATCTTTTTCAACCTGCTTTTTTTTGTCGGATTAGGTTTCCAGATAACCACCGATTTCAATATCCAGATCATTTCGCTACTGATCCTCTTTTTCGTCCTTTGTTTCTTGGTCAAGCCAGTTTTGATCTATCTCACCCTAAAACAACGAGGATACGACTTGAAGACCTCCTGCTTAGTAAGCCTTAACCTTACTCAATTCAGCGAGTTTGGCATCATCATCACTTCTGCCGGGATCGCCAGCGGTCTGGTAGGAGCGGAGATAGGCGCAGTGGCGATCATCTTAGTAGTCCTAAGTCTACTTGTATCCTCTTATCTCATCAAGTATGATCAGCAATTATTCAAGTATTTAGAAAAATATCTCCACCGGATAGATCATATTTTCTCCAAAAAAGAAGTAGGCGCCGACAGCCCCCATGCCCAAGGAAGCCAGATCATCTTCTTTGGATATTACGACCTCGGAAAAGAATTTTTTTCCAAACTGGAAGGCCTGGGCAAGAAAACATTAGTCATTGAAAATGATAGGGCTAACATCCATCTCTTGAAACAGGAAGGGATCCCTTATCTGTATGGTTCGGTGTCTAACCCTTATTTTTTAGATCATCTGGACCTGCATGAAGCTGAGATAGTGGTCTCCAGCGTGATCAATGTCGATGAAAGCAAGACCATCATCAAGACCGTGAAAGGGAAAAGTCCAAAAGCCTTGATCATCGTTACTGCTAAAGGCCTCAAAAGTTCTCTGGAATTATATGATGCCGGGGCAGATTATGTGATCTATCCTTCGTACTTAAACGAGCAGAATGTTTCTGTGCTGTTGGAAGATTATACTTCTGACATCAACAAGATCATCACCAAGAAGATCCATGATCAGGCCAGATTGAAGATCCGTCAGGAAAGATTAAAGGAGACGGAGACCATGTTCAACATCAACGATTTCATGAAATCATTGTCGATCAAAGATACGGTCAAAAAAGTACAGAAAGGAGCTTATAATGCTTCAGAGATGTTGCATCTGGACGTCTTGAATTTCGGCACTAAAAAGAAAAACTCTGGTTCTCAGAAAAAAGATAAGGAAAAATAAAATGATGCGGACGGCAGGATTCGAACCTGCGTAGGCACTAAGCCAATGGGTGTCTTCCGTTTAAAGCGGCCTAAGCTTGGACTAATTCTTGGTTTTTGTCATAGAATTAACCATCCCGTTTGACCGCTCCAGCACGTCCGCATGAACGTAATTTACAATATTCTAATTTCTTTAAAAAGATATCTATCTTAATCTTCCAACTCTAACATCTACTATCTTTTCTAAATCTCTGGATGCTTCTGCGAATTGTGCAGCGTCTTTTTCCTGGCCAAATATGAAAGCGGTGAATCCGGCTTCTTGATTAGTTGCTACTTCGTAAGGATTTCCATCCAGTAAACTTGCAAAGCCTCTTAGGGTTTCTAATTCTGTATGGTCAAGCTGAGTTCCTTCTTGGTATTGTACTGTCGCATAATATCCTCCCATTTCCTTTCCGATAAGTTATCCTTATATAAAATTTACTCCAAATCCTTAAAAACAAAACGTCTCTTTACTTTTTATGCAGATCCGCCGGGTCAAGTACAAGGATATAGAAGAGATCCCCCAGTTGAAAATCAACACTTCTTTCAAAACTGATTTCCAGGGCAGTGCGCCTGCGCCATTCATCGGCAGGTTCGGGTATCCGCACGTCAATATCGGAGTATTAAGTCCGCAATTTTCTGGAGATACCTCTCAGTACGATTCTCCTCGTCTGTGGAGCAAGGAAAATGCGGCGATAGGAAATATCGCCAGCCTGCGTTACAGCTTAGTCAACTCCCGCAGCCAGGCCAATGTGAAAGAGATCCAGAAAGGCAGTCGGTTTTTGAACATCGTGCAGGAAGTGGGCATGTCCAAGGATTCTGTAGAACTGGAAGTTAATCTGCAGAAAACTCCGCAGCTGCAGTTCAGGCCGGAAAAGGAGATCATCCCTTTTGGACCGCAGGCAGCCATACGAAGTGCGCGGATCACTGCTAATCCTACCGTTGATTCTAGAGTAGAACGCATCGTTTCTGACACCGATCTGAAAGCTGCTCCTGCTATCATCAGTCTTTATCAAAAAGGATTTGAAGAAAGTTCTCTTAACAAAATTCTTTCAGTAGGCAGTGTTGGGTTAAAGCAAAATCGCAAGCTGGTGCCGACCAGATGGAGCATCACTGCGGTTGATGATACCATCGGAAAACAGCTTATTACAGAGATCAAGGATCTCTCGGTAGGAGAATGTCATGCTTACTTTGGCGGCGGCTGGGGTAATTATTATCTGCTTCTTTTTTTTCCTGAAATCTGGAGCTATGAATTGTTTGAAACTTATTTGGCCAGCCCGGTCAATCCCTGGAGCAAAAATGGATACATGTATTCAACTGATTACGAGAATTATGAAGGTCGCAAGGAGTACGCAGAAGAGACTGCCGGCGGCTATTATGCTTGTCGCATCTCTGTCCTGGAGAAGATGAAAGAGCTGAAGCGGCAGGGCAGTTGTCTGGCGCTTCGTTTCATTACACCTGAATATAATATCCCTCTGGGTGTCTGGGTCTGCCGGGAAGCGACCAGAAAGAGTCTGCAGGAAAAACCGTTTGCCTTTGCCGACCAAGGTCTGATGATGAAGTATGCGGAAGAATTGATCAAACGGAAATTTGGATTTGATATTAATCTGTTGTTGAAAGAGAGCAAGTTGCTGAAAGTGAAACGGGAGCAGAAGAGATTGTTTGAATTTTCTTGAGCCAAACATTTATATCGGCCTTTTCTCTTTCTAAAAGTACTATGTCAAAACCAAAACATCCCGCTTCAGTAGAAGGGTATAACGGCTCTTTGGAAGATTTGGCCAAAGCAGTGGGGAATATGCGTTATGACTGTGCCGCAGAATTTATAGAAAAACTTGCTGATGATATTAAACGGCAAGCCGATAGTGATAGTGCAAAAGGAAGAGCAAGATTAGCTGAGAGATTATATTTCACAGCTCAGGAATTATATCGGGCCAGAGATAAGCTGCTATCTGCCTGGGAAATCTGCAAGCTGTATATGGAAGAAAAGTGATTTTTTTCACAACATTAAGGAACGATCTTAAAGGTCCAAGGGAAGGGTAATGGAGATTGATCCTCTGGTGTACCATTGTAATTGAACTGGATCTCTTCATCTCTTCTGATCGGTTTTATACATTCAATGCGAAATAGAAGATTATCAAAATCTTTCCTGTAGATGACATTAGGCGAATAAGAGTGATTGAGGAACAAAGATGGCCCAGCCACTAATGCAAAACCAGATCTATCCTCAGGCCAATGTAAACCATATTGACAAAGAGGAGTGTGTATGAATTGCTCCTTAAGTTTTGGATCAAGAAAAGCGATCACGTGATCCTCAAGGACGAGATCACCGATCTCAAAAGTTTTCGCAGCAAAGAGACCGCGTCCCTTTCCCTCAATTTTTTTAACGTAGGTGTTCATGGTATTGCAAAAATTTTGAGTGCTTTATAAATATTTACAAGTCATAGATGAAAGAGGAGTGTTTTTTTTCACTCGGATTAAACATTAAAAGGACGATAGCTCCGCACTTTAGTGCGGAGTATCAGCCCTTTTATGTCACAAAGTGCAGTGATTAGAAAGCGCCTTTTAAAGTTCGTGCTAAAAGCACGAGGTGAGGCGCTTTACTGCACTTTCATGACAACTGATTTTCACTACCAACTTGAAAAAAGAAATTTTATAAACAACTTCTTTATCATTATCTTTCTTTTGAAAAGAGGTGGCGGTTAGATGAAAGACATAGACAGAGAATTTGAAGAATTTGTGCGTAAGCATCCCAAGCGCTTGACCGAAAATCAGAAGAAGATCTGCGAGAAATTAGGGTTAGAAATTCCTAATTGATATTTTCTATTTTACAGATTAGAAAGATTTAAATTCTTAAATAATTAACCAGTTCCATATGGCGAAATTTGAAGATTTCCAAAAGAAACATCTGCACTACCTTGTCAGGGCAGCAGCTCTTAACCAGAAGATTGGAAGAGAAAAAAAATTACTTGATTCTGTAAATGTCTTTATCGCCGAACTGCAGGCTTTTCTGAACGAAAACAAAAAGAAAATGAAATCAGCAGAAGCGGCGGAACTCGTTGTCTGGCGCGATTATTGGATAAAACTTACAAAAAGTTATAAATCGGATAACACTTACCAAACTTTATAGATAGTTATGCAGCCACCACAAGTTTTATATACAATCTTCTTTTTGTGCATTTTAGGTGGTTGGCGGTTTTTCTATGGCAGTAATTAAAACAAAAGACCAGCAAATAGAACTTTCCGACCGCGCTCCTATTAGAGATGCTTGCGAAGAACTAGGAGTTTTATTCGGCTGCCGTTCAGGATTGTGCGGAACTTGCATGATCGACATAGTTGAAGGAGAAGAAAATCTTTCCGAATTAAGCGAA
>JAUSJN010000057.1 GCA_030647325.1 Nanobdellota archaeon
GCATCCGTGGACTTACTATCTTTCTTCTTGACCTTTACCGCAACCGTAATAGTCCGCTTCTTCACTGGGACTTGTTTTTTGATCACCATACTTTTATCAAATTGCGCAGTATAGACCATCCCGCGGCTTCCCTCTGCGAAATAATGCACATTGCGTAATAATTTTCCTTCCAGCTGGCGCAGCAAGGGACTTTTGGTGATCTTGTAGACGTATAAGGTTTCAAAAGCGACTTTTTCTTCACCCAATTCTTCCCATTGCAACAGATTATGCTCCAGGATTTCCTCGATCTTCTGTTTATTGGTCAAAGAGGAAAACAAAAATAACACTATCCCCTCTGGAAACAGATGGCTGGAGACTTCCTTAAAGAATCGTTCAGAGATCTCCCAGCCTTTCTTACCGCCGTACAAGGCAGCATCCTCGATCCCTTTATCTTGAGGCAAGTACGGAGGATTGAATATTACTGCATTAAAAAAACCATCTAGATTTTCAAATAGATCGCCTTTTACGGCTTTAATTTTACGCAGTTTTCTTTTATCGATCTCCTGCTTCAAAGCCTCAACCGCTTTAGGGTTGATGTCAACCGCTATCGCTTCCCGCACGCTAGGCACTTCTATCGCGGTTAAAGCCTGGATCCCGGAACCAGTGCCTATATCCAGAACTCTGCCAGTAGCATATCTACGGACAAACTTCTGCAATAAGTACGAATCCTCGGCTGGCTGGTAGATATCCAGATCATTCATGTTAGTAGGAAAAAAGATTGGTTTAGATAAATGTTATTATTTTTTGGGAAAAAAGAGAGATTTTATAAATAAACTATCTTTCAAATCTTATGAGGGGTTTCTTAGTGTTGTAGGTATTTAAAATGGTAGAATCTGGAATAGAGTATAGTATCTTAAAAGAACAAATAGAAGCAACAACATCACTAGACGGCCTAAGCGTAGGCGAAAGAGAATTTGCCTGGATTTATATACCAGGTAAACCTATTAAAATTTTACCAGAATGCAGGGGTCTCGCTACTTTATTTGCTGGAGGTTCTAATACAAATGTTATAGAGTTTATTCCTCCAAAAGATACCTATGCTACTGCCTTTATCCATAATCATCCCAGCTCTAATGTTACACCTAGTTATGAAGATACGGTAACTTTTCTAAGTCTGATGGCAACAAATCAAAAGTTGAAATACAGCATCATTGCTGCAACTAAAGGAGGAAAAGTAAATGGGTTTCTACAAATGACGTATACGGGCGAAAGGTCAGCCATCCCGCTTGAAGCAATTACCACTTTTTATGGATCTTTATGCGAAAAGAGACAGAACGAAATTAGAGAAGGGAGATATCAAGGTATATGGGGAGAATGTATTTTTTCTTTGGACGAATTGAGAAAAATTGACACAAACATCATTGCCATGGCTGGCCTCCAACTTCATTTTGTTGCCATGCCTGGATATAAAAGACAAGATTTTAAATTTTGTAAAATATAAATAACGCTAAAACACAAGACTAAGAATCCACTATTCATTTCCAAAAAGTTAATAAATAAACACAATGCCCAGACTCCTAGTTGGGCTCGTGGTCTAGCGGCTATGATGCTGCCCTTACAAGGCGGATGTCGCCGGTTCGAATATAAGGGGAATCTCCCCTTATCAACCCCTACCTTCGGGGAAATCGAAAGTCCGGCCGGGCCCACTTTTTTTCTAAGAATTCTTTTTAGAGGACTTTGCCAAGAAAAGATGAATTATGCAGGATTCTCTTTGACCTCGGACTTATCGTCGTTCTCGCCCTTATCTTCCCCATCTTCATCCTCGTTGTCTTCATCCTTATCCTCGGATTCAGGAACATCTTTAGCTTTCCCCTTCTCTACCTTTTTGGTAAGCTTTTCCTTCACGTCTTCGCCCAGCTTCTTTGCTCCCTTGGTTACCTTAACTGCCAATCCGCTTAAAGTACCGACCGCAGCGATGATGGCAGTGATAGCCACTGCATTCTCCTTCAGCCACATCAAGATGGTCTGCTCTTGTTTTATGGCAGTCTCCAGGCGCCGGGTGATTTCATCAACACTTGGCGCAGCTAGATTTACATTCACGCTCGCTTCTTCTAATTTGCTGGTCAGGATCTGCTGCTGCGCTGCCTGCAATTGGTCTTTGGCGTCTTTAATGCTGTCAAACACTTCTTCCACTAAGAAACCATCCGCTTTCTTTTCATAATACAGATCTTCCTGCTCCTGCAGTTTTTGTTTCAGTTCCTTTAACGTCAGTTCTAATTCTTCCTTATCCACCTTTACCTGCTCCGCGACGGTGAAAGTGATCGGAAATATTTTTTCATCGATCTTGACCGAAGCAGTTACTGCGCCTTCTTTTAGTACATTCATTTTAACGGTAAGCGAATCCTGTTCGCCAGATTTAAGACGGGAAATAGTCGTAGAGCTCAGATGCTGCACTCCTTCCCCGATCACTTTGGCAGAAATATCTTTGATAGTATCCGTCCCTTCATTACTCACTAAAAAAGTGACTTGATTTTCTTTCAGTTGAAGGCTAGTCGGGAAATAGGAAACGATATTTACTTTTGAATCATAGGAGCTTACACTGATAGGGACCTTTTTAGTTACCTTGCTTTCTGAGGAAGATGAAGCAGCATCCGTAACCGTCAGCGTAACTTTAAAGTCGCCAACATTCTCAAAAGTATGGCTGGGATTTTGCTCTGTACTATCTATGACTTCGTCATCATTAAAGTCCCAAGAGTATAAAAAAGAACTAGCGCTGCCGGAAACACTTGCTGTGAACTTAACATTCAATGGAGCGATCCCCGAAGATGGAGCAGCGATGACTGAGACACTGAACGGCTCTTTTACGGTCACCGTAGTAGAAACGATGGTGCTGCCGCTTGCGGTAGTTACATTGGCTGTCGCAGTATACGTTCCTACGCTGTAAACATATGATGGCGAAAGTTCAGTGCTGTCTTCAGTTCCATCACTATCAAAATCCCAGGAGACAGAGATGATCTCTTCGGAAGAGACCAGATCAAAGGAAACTTCCAACGGAGCTTTCCCTGAGGTAGGCACCGCATTCAGCGATAAAGTCTCATCTGCAAGGACGCAGGAAACTGACAATAATAACGCAACCACGATTACGAATAAAAACCGACCCATTTTTTTCTCACCATCAGGACAGCAAAATATTTCCTTTTTAAAGATTATTATGAACTAAAAGTAGTATCAGAGATCAAACATTAAAAAGACAAAAAAACAATAACATTTTAAAGCCTAAAAGACTCCTCAGTCCCATGCAGGAAAAATTAGTGGAATTGCTGTTGAATCAGGACGAATTAGGCTGGAAGAAGATCATCTACGATCTAGTGGAAAGTGAGCAGATGGACCCCTGGGACATAAATATTTCCCTGCTGGCGCAAAAATTTATCAAAGTCATCAGGCAGGCCCAGGAACATGACCTGACTATTCCCGGAAAGATCGTACTGGCCGCCGCTATCCTATTGAAGATCAAGGCGACCCATCTCATAGAGAATGATATTTCCAATCTAGATAAGCTTCTCAATCAGACCGACGAGATCCCTGAAGATGAATTGTTTGCAGAAGTAGGAGAGCAGCTGCGCGGTTCAGGATCGTTAGCTCATCCGCAACTTATCCCCAGAAATCCGCAGCCAAGAAATAGGAAAGTGTCCGTACACGATTTAGTCGAGGCCTTGCAGAGAGCCATGGCCACCAAGAAAAGAATTTTGGCGCAGCAAAGGCCGACTCCCTATCCGCACCGGCCGCATAGAAAGATAGACATCCTTGACGTGATCAGAGATGTGTATCATAAGATCAATTACTATTCAAATAAAGACAAAGATACCAAAGTGACTTACACCAGACTTCTGCCTCCTAAAGCAGGAAAACAAGAAAAAGTGTACACCTTCATGCCCCTGCTGCATCTGGAGAACGAACAGAAGATCGAGATGGAACAGCAGAAACATTTCGATGAGATCGTGATTAGCCTGACCAATAAGAAAGTAAAGAATTGATTCTTTTCAGCAACATTTTTAAATAAAAGCAGCAAAGATAAATCCAAAGAGTCACTACTAGAAAGATGTTCTAATATCGATGAAAACAACTAAAAATTTCAGCACCAAGAATATCAAAGTACCGGAAGGTATCGTGGATCAGGTCATGGGACAGGATGAAGCGGTCAGAATCATCAAGAAAGCGGCCCAGCAACGCAGGCACGTCTTCTTGATCGGAGAACCAGGAACCGGTAAATCCATGCTGGGGATGGCCCTGGCGGAACTGCTTCCTAAATCAGACCTGAAAGATATTCTTGCCTATCCCAATCTTAACGACGAGAATAATCCGTACATCAAGACCCTCAACGCCGGAAAGGGACGCGAAGAGGCGCAGAAGTATCTGTTAGACGCCAGCCAGTCCATGAAAAATAATAATTTCATCTTATTCATCATCGCTATCATCACTTTCATCCTGCCCTGGTGGGTCCGCTACCATTACCAGTCAGATCTGATGTTTACCGCTTTCTTTCTGGGAGGGATGTTATTTTTAGCAGGATTTGCAATCACTCTTAACATGGGACCAAGAATGTTTCAGACTCCAAAAAATATCGCACCGAAAGTCATCGTAGATAATTACAACAAAAAAATATCCCCATTTTATGATGCGACCGGCGCGCATGCGGGAGCATTGCTTGGCGATGTACTTCATGACCCCTTCCAATCCGGAGGATTAGGAACCCCCGCCAACCAGCGTGTCGTCGCCGGGATGATCCACAAGGCGCACAAGGGAGTTTTGTTCATCGATGAGATCGCTACCTTGCATCCCAGGACCCAGCAAGAATTATTGTCTGCACTGCAGGAAAAGAAATTTCCTATCACCGGACAATCTGAACGTTCTGCCGGCGCCATGGTGCGGACCGAGCCGGTACCTTGTGATTTTATCCTGGTCGCAGCAGGAAATCTTGAAACTATCAAAAACATGCATCCTGCCTTGCGTTCGCGTATTCGAGGCTATGGATACGAAGTGTATGTGAACGAGACTATGATTGATACCAAAGAAAACCGTGCTAAAATTGCTCGGTTTGTCGCGCAGGAAATCAAGAAAGAAGAAGGAAAGATTCCCCACTTCGATTTATCCGCCTTGAAAGCAATCGTCGAAGAGGCACGAAGACGAGCCAACCGCAAAGGACATCTTACTTTACTTTTACGAGGATTAGGAGGATTAGTCCGAGCTGCTGGAGATCTGGCTCGAGAAGAAGACGCAGAATTTGTCACCAAAGAACATGTTAAAAGAGGAAAAATACTGGCCAGGCCCCTGGAACAGCAGATTGCCGACAAGTACATTGAACGAAAAAAAGAATACGAAGTGATCATGACTACCGGCTCCAGAGTAGGAAGAGTAAATGGATTAGCAGTTATCGGCGAAGGATCTGCCCATTCTGGAATATTATTACCCATTGAAGCAGAAGTGACTCCAGGCGGAAAGAAAGCAGAGATCATCGCTACCGGAAAGTTGGGCGAAATCGCCAAGGAAGCAGTCAAAAACGTTTCTGCTATTATCATGAAATATTTCGGAGAAGACATCAAAGAGACCAAAGATATCTTCGTGCAATTCCTGCAGACCCATGAAGGCGTAGAGGGAGATTCAGCTTCTATTGCGGTGGCTACCGCTATTATCTCTGCATTAAAAGAGATCCCTATCCGGCAGGATGTGGCGATGACCGGTTCGCTCTCTGTGCGTGGAGAAGTCCTTCCAGTCGGCGGAGTATCTTCAAAAGTCGAAGCGGCCATTGACGCAGGAATCAAAACCGTCATTGTGCCTAAATCAAATCTTCAGGATATTGTCATTGACGAAGATAAATTGGGAAAAGTCAAAATTATTCCGGTAGAAACTATCCAAGAAGTCATGGAGCATGCGCTAGACTGGAATGGCAATAAGAAGCTGAAAGAAAAGATATTTAATGGGAAAAGATGAGAACTTACAACTTAGCATTTCTAGTAGAAGGAGAGAAAGATATCACCTTTAAGTCTATTTATGCTCATATAGATGAAAGAGAAAATAGATTATTTTGTTCTCTGGAAGGAGAATATCTCAAAAAAAATCGGCCTTTTGATCCACCGATGAGATATAAGATGAGTGATGTTGGAGTGACCACCAAAAATGTAGTTCAGATAGTAACTCCGATTTACCGATCTCTGAGCTTAGAAAGAAGCTTGGGATCCAAAGGATAAATAATCCAAACAAACCACAATATATCAGAAAACAAAGTTTTCTGGGATATCCCGGAAATTCATACTGAATTTCCGATATATTTAAAAAGCACTCTAAAATTTAAGAAACCATGGCAAGATCAACAGATAGATCCAAACGGAAAGCATCCGGTGGACGATATCATTTTACGAGAGGCAAGAAGCGACAGGAATTAGCTGGATTCCAGGCTAATACGAAGCTCAGCCCAGAAAGAAAGGTCAAATCCATCCGCGTACGCGGCGGAGAAGCAAAATTCTCGATGTTAGCAGCCAGCCACGTCAACGTGTGCGATAAGAAGGGAAAAGCCAGCAAAGTCGAGATTCTGAACGTCGTTGGAAACCCTGCCAACCCTCACTTAGTGAGGCGAAACATCATCACCAAAGGAGCTATCGTTGAGACCAAGATGGGAAAAGTCAGGATCACCTCTAGGCCTGGACGAGAAGCTGCCTTGAATGGCGTTTTAGTAGCATAATTAGAAAAATGGCAAAGAGAGACTTCTCAATTTCTGTAGATGTAGGATATCTAGATATAGGCGCTATTGCAGAGTTAAGTGACAATCGCGGTATGATGTACCAAAGTCCACAAGATCGGGATCAATTTTTTAGAGAGGCATACACTAACCCGCGAAGTATTCCCTACGGAGCAGCATTATCCCATGCAAAAGGAGTTACTCTTGGGATATGGGGTAGCGAAGAAAGTTTATACGCTGACTGCGTAAAAATAATGGCTGCTGAATTTCAAAGGATAGAAGTTGAACACGGTATAGAACTTACCATAACTGAAGATGAATTAAGAGACTCCATGGAATTTAGAAGAGCATACGACATCGCCAGAGCTCCAAAACAAGCGGCGATCCATAATTTAGCAAGGATGTTGGGAGATAATTCCGAAGAACTTCCCTATGCAGAAGCGATGATAACCAGAGAAGATGTCCAGGGTCTAAAACGCCTGCATCACAGAGTATATACGGAATTACGAGGGAGCCATTCTCAGAAAAAAGAACGACCAGCTAAAGATTACGATGATTATACGGGAGAAGATTGGAGATTCTAAATATTAACCACTGGACAACCCACTGGACAGATACTATTAACCGATAATTCTTAAAAATTTTGTTGTTTTAACCATTCTCAGCTATCCACTCCCGCACCAGACAGCCTCGACCAGACTATATAAACTTCCTACGTTCTTAAGATTTCATAAAACTGAGGTGATGCCTATGGTTGACTTAACCACAAAAACTATACAACGCTTGTTTCACAGGCAAGTGCAGGAACTTACCCAACGGACAGTCCTTTCGAAAGAAGAGACATTTGATTATCAATTAAGCGGAGGATGGATACAATGAACAACATCAGAGAAAGAATAATGTACCTTATGGAAAAATATGAAGATTCTGCCCAAAAGCACGCCAAGCAGACCTTCATCGATGAATTTGACTATTACGCTATTTCTTGATAAATCCATCACACCTCACCACCCTTGCGGCCGTAACTGGCCGCATTTTTCTTCTTGATTTCTTTCAAGAAAGAATTATAAATTAAAATCACAATCTAAAATTACATGGAAATTTTAACCAAAGCAGAACTGCAATCTCGTTTTACAGAAATAGCGGAACGTATCAGCAGGGGAGCGATTTTCATCTATCCTACTGACACCATCTACGGTATCGGCTGCAATGCGCTTGACGAAAAAGCTGTAGCCAAGATCAGAAAGCTCAAAGAACGCCCGACCAATCCTTTTTCCATCATCGTTCCTTCCAAGGAATGGATCACTGAAAACTGCATGGTTACGAAAGAAGGGAAAGAATGGGTTGCTAAACTTCCTGGGTCATATACACTTATCTTCAAACTGAAAAAAAAGAATGCCATCGCCAAGAGCGTACATCAGGGAGAAGAAACCATCGGCGTACGCATTCCTGATCATTGGTTTAGAACTGTGGTGAGAAAATTAGAATTTCCTATTGTGACTACATCTGCTAATCGCTCAGGAAAAGCGTTCATGACTTCGCTTGATGATCTGGATCCAAAAATTAAAGAAGGTGTAGATTTCATCATCTACGAAGGCGAGAAGAAAGGACGGCCTTCTAAGATTGTAAATATAGTGGAAGGAAAGGTTAAAGAGAGATAGGAATAAGAATTCTAAAGAAATAAATCAGATCTCCATCCTCTTCCCATCAACATAAAAAACCGGATTCTTGAAAACCTGATCGCCGTGATAGATAGTCTTGATTTCCCCGCCAAACCAGTAATTACTGCCGATAGCGATATGCGCAGTACCTAACACTTTTTCATCTATGATCATTGAACCAATTAACACCGCTCCCGGATTTATGCCGATTCCTAACTCACCGACTAACCGCACCCGCTCTGGGTATTTCGCACGATCTTCAAACTTCTGAAAGGTCTGTTCCAGCAGATGCGCATCCTGCCCTTCCATCCTGACCACACGGCCTTTTTCGATATGTAAGGTCACCGGACTGTCTAACAAAACAGCTCCATCTTCCGTTTTCATGCTTCCATCGATGACCACTTTCCCATTCACGCCTTCCGATCCTTTCGGAGGGATATACACTTCACCCGCGGGCATATTTCCCCCTTTGCCCAGCTCATGATATTCGCCGATATTCGCCACTGCTTCCATCCCGGAGACATCAAACGTGACATCTGTTCCGCTGTCGGTCTTCACTCGGATCTCATTCGCTTTATCCCACAGCTTCTTGATCGCCAGTCCTTGTTTCTTCATCCGGGAATAATTCACGTTCATCGCTTCCATGAACAGGTCAAAATGATGCGGCTTGAGATC
>JAUSJN010000061.1 GCA_030647325.1 Nanobdellota archaeon
AACAGCCCGTTCAGTAACATTAACTCCTATTCCAACTCTGTCTTCAATAGATAATGTATAGGTTGCCATGTTTACCTTCTTGCTTTCTCTAACTTACCTTTCAATAAGGCATCTAGACTTTGATCGTTAACTTTGATGACCTGCCATCTGATACAAGGCAAGTCTCCTTTGGAACGGCCCATTTTTCCGCCGATCTGCTCTATGATCACTTCATCGTGTTCGTTGATGAGCTTCTGAGCGCCATCGCCGGGCATAAATGCGGTAATTTGTTTTCCATTCTTTACCAGCTGAACGCGAGCGCACTTTCGCATACCTGAACAAGGCTGCTTAGCTTCAACCTGAATTTTTTCCAGAACGATCGCTTTTGCTTGTGAGGATCCTTCTAAGGGGTCTACTTTCTTTCGTAATTTTGTACGTGAAACTAGCCTAAACTGTCTTCTTCGCTTCTGCAACTTCTTCCCTGCAGATAATCCGTTTGCTTTGTTTCCCATTTTATACGACTTTTATTTGGTGAGGAAAGAACCGTTTTACGGCTCTATTTATAAGTTTTAAGTTCTTCCCCTGCCTTCCGATTAATAAACTTTTTGCTTTTTTATTAGTCTCTTTGATAACTACGGTCTCCTGCTCTTCCGTTATAGACTCTATCCGCAGGGGATAGATGATATTTTTGATGAACTCAGCCACATTATCGCTGAATTCGATGATCCTTATCTTTCGCTGCAGTTCCTGCTGCAATCGCTTAATATTGCTGGCTCCTTTTCCGATAGCTTTTCCCAGCTCTCCTGATGCGACCACAAAATAGATGGTCCCTTCTTCATCAGTAAAGCAATCCTTTACCTTGGCTTTAGTTATCTTCTCCATCAGGAGAGATAAGCCCATCGTCTCTTGGTTAAGGATTAGTCGTGTCAATTTTATTCAGTGGTTGCCAGCACGGCGATAAAGAAGCCTTTCTTGCAGAATAGACCTAACTCTTCATTGTTAAGGTTTAGTTCTATTACTGGAACTTTGACCAACTTAGCAAAAGTAACCAGATCTTCTTTAAGGTCCTCTGGGCAATTGCTGGCCAGGAATACTTTAGCTAAGCTTTTCGCCCGCAAGTGTTTCAAGACCCGTTCTTTTCCGATGATAACTTTACCGTCCTGAAGTTTTGCCTTCAGGTCTTTCATGTCTTTTTCAAGGTTTTCTGTAGCCATAATTGTCATACTCCTTTGTGCTTTCATTTCATCTTGGTCACTAACCCAGGCAATCCAGTTCCAACAGGAACTGGCTGGTTGATCATGACGTTTTCTACGACGGAGGTTAAGTAATCCACTTCTCCTTCCAAGGCCGCGTTAATCAAATGCTTGATCGGTGTCTCGAAGGATGCTCGGGCCAAGACGCTGGCTTTTTCTTTGACTACTCCGTATCGGGTCACTCCCTTCACTACACCGGTAGCACACATAATATCAGCTACCAGCATGATATGACGAACATCAATGTTTAGTCCTTGAGCTTCAATTACTTTGAATACTTCGCGGATGATCGCTTCACGAGCAGCTTCTACACCTAATGTTTCGTAGATTTCATAAATGTCGTTGGTGGTAGTTCTTACTTCATCTACTTCTGGAAGAGCTAAAATATCCTTGAGGTTTGTTCCGGAAGTCAGGACGATGTATTCTTCCCCTCGCTTGACCGGCAATACTTGTTTTATGCCTTTGGTCCCAGTGATCTTGAGCTCTTTGATTTTTTCTTTAAGATTGTAAAGGTCTTTGAGTTCCTGCGTCTTTCCAGTTTTGGCCAGAGTAAGATCATCATCACTGCTTTCCACGCTGAATCCTTTTGCTTTAGCCTTGATCACTTTGGCTAATTCTTTAGTTGATAAATCGTAATCTGCCAATAAGGTTTTGTTGAGAGTTACTTTAAGCACCTGATCGAAAATATTCAGAGAATATTCTGATGCTAGTTCGCCGAAGGTGGTCTCTTTGATCTTAGCTGCAAATTTTTTCAGCTTATCAATATCATTATTGTACGGTTCTTTGAGGAAGATCTCCATCATCGGGGTCTTGATGTCTTTCCGGGCGTCAAAAATCTCAATGATACGAGGAAGACCAGTGGTAACGTTCATCTCTGAAACCCCTGCGAAGTGAAAAGTGTTCAAGGTCATCTGCGTACCTGGTTCGCCAATACTTTGCGCACTTACCAGACCGACACATTCACCTGGATTAACTTTTGCGTTCTCGTGTGCGGTCACTACTGTTTCCATAACTTTGGTTAAGTCAGATTTAGAGATAGATGCAGGCAGTTGATCTTTCACTTCTTGTAATACGGAAGGAGAAAGTCTATCTGCGTATTCTTCAACAGTCTTTTCGTGGTCAGCTTTCATCTTAGTTCTCTCCACCTACGATTTGTTGGATGATCTCTTTGACATCAACAACGCCGTTCTTAGTCTTGGAAACGTCTAATCCGTCTTCTCCGTAGGAGAACTGCACTATTTTTCCGCTGGCATCTCGCACGGAACCATCATACGCCACTTTAAGATCCTGCATGGCGTTAGACAATCTTCGGTAGAGGTAACCTGATTTAGGTGTTCTCAGAGCAGTATCCATAAGTGCGTCTCTTCCAGTCATCGCTCCGAAGAAAAACTCGCTCGGTGTCAAACCGCTCTTGAAATTATTCTTGATGAAACCGCGTGCTTTTGGGCTTAGATCTTTAGTTTTGAAATAGGAAAGGGTCCTTCCTTTGAATCCTGATTCAATCCGCTTTCCCCGTAATGCTTGCTGACCTACAACCGCAGTCATCTGCGCGATGTTCAGTGGGTTTCCTCGGGATCCGCATTTAGCCATGGTCAGGGCAGAGCTATCCTTCGCTTGACGGATAGCGATATCCCCGCTTTTGTTCCTGGCCCGGTTAAGAGCTTCCAAGATGCGTAATTCTAAAGTTTCAGCTACGGTCCGACCGGGCAGCGCCTGTAATTTTCCTGCGTAAAATTCGTCGATAAGCTTCAAGGATTCATCTTCTGCTTTCTTGATGGCATTGCTGATCTCTATTTTTGTCTCTTCTAACAATTCAAGATCGCCTACGCCGATGGAGAATCCTCTCCGGGTAAGCACGACAATGCCTAATTTGGAAATTTTACCAAGCAAATCAGCAGTGAAAGCTGGGCCGTATTTTCCGTAGACATTCCGAAGCATCAATCCGCTTTCCTGCCCTAGGTTAGATTTATCCATCACTCCGGTTTTCAGGTTTCCATTCACGATCTTGACTTGGTTGCCGGCCTTGTCTTCCCCGAGGAAGTTGAAATCTTTCGGAAGTAAAACTGAAAAGACTTCTTTACCGTCGATCTTCTCTTTGTCAGGCAAAGAAGAAAGGTCTTCCACGCCGCAATTGTACAATAGATCAACCGCTTCATTTCGGGTAAGCACTAATTCTTTGGTCAATAAGTAGTTGCCAGTGATCGCATCATGGATGCATCCTACCACGCTTAATCCATAACGCGGGCTGATGATCTGAGTTTCTACCAGCATCAAGATCCTTGCTTCAGCTCTTGCTTCTTCGTTCTGGGGAATATGGAAGTTCATCTCGTCCCCGTCGAAGTCAGCGTTATAAGGGTTACAGACGGCCGGGTTGAGGCGGAAGGTATTTCCTGGAAGCACTTTTACCAGATGGCACATCATGCTCATCCTATGTAGAGAAGGCTGCCTGTTGAATAAAGAGATATCTCCATCGATAAGATGTCTTTCAACAATAAATCCTTCCTCTAACTCTTCCAGAATCTCTTCTTTGGTTTCGTCGGTGATAGTCTTACGTCTTCCGTTCGGCTTAATGACATAATTAGCGCCAGGATATTTTTTTGGACCGTTTTCTACCAGTTTTTTCAAATGTTCCTTGTTCCATTCAGAAACACGTTCTGGAATAGTAAGCTGCATAGCGATACTTAAAGGGACCCCGACTTCGTTAAGACTGATCAATGGATCAGGACTGATGACGGTACGAGCAGAGAAATCTGTTCTTTTACCAGCCAGGTTATGCCTGATACGTCCTTCCTTGCTTTTGATCCTTTCAGAGAGAGTCTTTAATGGCTGTCCTCCACGATGTCGTGCTGGCGGAAGCTGTGCTACTTCATTGTCGAAGAAGGTAGTGACGTGATATTGCAATAAGTCCCAGAGATCTTCGATAATAACTTCTGGCGCTCCGGCGTTGATGTTTTCAAACAAGCGCTGGTTGATCCTGACGATGTCGCCCAGTTTGTGAGTCAAGTCGTCTTCGCTTCGCTCACCGGACTCTAAAGTGATACTTGGCCTCATCGTTACCGGAGGGATCTGTAATACGGTAAGGATCATCCATTCTGGTCGGAAATTCTTATAGTCAAAGCCGAAGATCATGACATCTTCTTCAGATACTTTTTCTAATCGCGCGCGTACTTCGATGGGGCTTAAACGAGCTTCTCCTTCGTAGAAGTTGTATGGTTTTTCAATCTTGATCTTTTCCTGCTTTGCATTGCAGTGCGGGCATTTGTCCTTAGCCTTGTATTTGCTGACAATCTCTTTTACTTTCCTGCGTCGGGTTTCCAGATCTTCAGTTTCGCCTTCTTTATTGAGGATGGCTACATATTTTTTGACTTTTTCTTCTGGGATCAGTACTCGACCGCAGGATTTACAAGTTGACCTTAGTAAATCAAGAATCTGACGTACAAATTTAATATGCACAACTGGACGAGCTAATTCTATATACCCAAAGTGGCCAAGACTCTCTTTTAATTTTAATCCATCTGTCTTACAGATAAGTCCAGGATCAATTACTCCTAAGCGAAGGTCCATCAAACCGCCATCGACGGGATATCCTTCCTTATCATACAATTCAGGAGTGACTATCTTTGCCGCGGCAGCTTCTACCATCATCTTCGGAGAGATAACTTCGAAAGAGATGCTGTCAATCTTCTTGTGGACTTCTGGATTCATTTTTTGGCCTTTGTTTTTTTATTGTTATTATTTATTTTTTAGTATTTGCTCTTTAAGTGCAACCTAGGGTAAATGCCTAAGGTCCTGATCTCGTCAAGCAACAATTTGAACGCATAGCTCATCTCTATATGGGACATCTCGGAATTTTCTCCATAAAGAGGGGATACGGCTCTTCCTTTGCGAGCGTCGTAGTATCCCATCAATCCTGATTTTTCACAGACGGGAATAACAACCTTGTCAGAGTCGAATCTTTCTTTGAGCAGCAAACTTGCTCCGTGAGCGATGAAAGTATCCTTCTCCATCTCTCCCAGCCGCAGTCCTCCTTCTTTAGCCTTACCCTCGGTAGGCTGCCTGGTCAATAACTGGATCGGACCTCGCGCACGGGCCTGCATCTTGTTGGCAACCATGTGCCGTAAGCGTAAGTAGTACATGTTTCCGACGAAAATTCTAGCCATCATTTTCTTACCGGTCCTTCCGTCGTAAAATACTTCTGTTCCGTCTTCTTGGAATCCTAAACCTGATAACTGTTTTCGCAAGTCTTCTTCTTTTTCTGCTTCAAAGAGGGTGCCATCAACATATCTTCCCGCCAATGCGCCTACTTTTCCACCTACTAGTTCTATCAAATGTGATACGGTCATCCTTGAGGAAACCCCGTGCGGAGTAAAGATCAGATCAGGAGTGATCCCACTTTCTGAGAAAGGAAGATCCTGTGGAGGTACTAAGATACCAACTACTCCTTTCTGACCGTGCCGGCTGGTGAACTTATCTCCAATCTCAGGGATGCGTTCATCGCGCAAGCGAACTTGCACTAATTTGTTCCCTTCTTCGTTTTCAGTAAGCACCACAAAATCAGCGACTCCTTTTTCTCCATGTTTCAGGTTGATGGAGCTTTCACGCCGGGTTGCTGCAGCCAGGTTGTATTCGTCCATGCTGCTCAAGAATCGCGGAGGACTAGTTTTACCGATAACAACATCCCCTTCATTTACTTTAGCCTCGGGGTATAAAATCCCATCGCTTTCCAAGAAGCGGTAATCATGTTCACTACGATATCCTTTGACCTCTTTGTCAGGGATGGAAACTTCGTCGATCAGTCCTCCAGAGTAGCGTAGTTCTTGTGTTTCTACCGGTCTGAAATAAGTACTTCGTGATAATCCCCGTTCTACGGAAGCTTTGCCTAAGATGACTCCGTCTTCCATGTTGTATCCATCATAACTCATCACCGCGACAATCATGTTCTGTCCTGAGGGGTGCTGGCTATATTCAGTAATATCGTGAATCTTAGTCTTGACAATAGGGAATTGAGGATAGTGCAGCAAGTTGGAATCCATATCCATACGCAAGTGGAAGTTCGCAGCATAGAACCCTAAGGCCTGCTTTTGGTTCTTGCTTCCGATGATCAGACGAGATGATTGGTTGTAATTTCCGAACGGAACCAGTGAAGTGGTGATCCCGCAGATGGAACCTGGAGAGATTTCCATGTGCGTATATTCAGGGCTAAGCTCTTCTTCGGAAGAAGCGACCAGCGCATTCTCTTCTTCTGCAGCGTCAAGATATTCTATGACTCCCTGCCTGATTAAGTCATGCCAGGTGATCTCTCCTTCCTCTAACTGCTTAAGATGTTTCTCAGAAAGCAGGGGCTTTCCTTCTTTGATGATTATTAAAGGACGGTGCGCTCTTCCTTCATCAGAGTGAAGGTGAACTTCCTGTGCCGCCAGATCATGATAGATGCTGATGTCTTCAGAGATCGATCCTTTGCGCCGAAGATCTTTTACTTCGCCTACAAAGTGACTAGGATTATCTACGGTCCCGACGTATTTTGAGTTAAGGTATATGTCTGTCATTTTATCTCGCTTCCTGTAGTCCGATCATTTTTATTTTTTCTAACAATTCATTTTCATCCCGGTTTTGAGTGATGGAACAGAGCATCGCTAAGTTTTTTCTCAACCCAATGTTAGTACCTTCCGGAGTCTCGATGGGACATAATCTTCCTAAGTGAGTACAATGCAGGGCTCGTGCGTCGAAGTTTTCCTGCGAGGTGGAAAGAGGGCTTACTACTCTTTGCAGATGCGAGATCATGTCTAGATAATTAGTCCTGCTCATCCTCTGGGAAATTCCCTGCCTTCCGCCTACCCATTCCCCGGTAGCCATGGAGGAATAAAGCCTGGAAGTCAACAATTTTCCACGGATGATCACTCTGATGGAAGGTAATTTCCCTCTCTTGATGATTCTCTGGAAATTGTACAGGATATCTCCTACTAAGATCTTGAAGTTGACCCTGAATAAATCGATAAGCAGATCCCCGCTCAGGCGCAGGCGCTTGTTCATGTAGTGATCTTTATCGTCGGCAGACCTGATCCCATTGCTGACGTCAATGAATTTCTTGAGCATCTTACAAAGGTTCAATGCCTTGGAGCGCATAGCTGGAGGTTCCATCCCTACATTTGGCAAAAGATATTTGTTAAGTAATTCCTTGGTCCTTTCCATGCGGATCTCTTTTGGCTGCGCGACCCCTATTCTTTTAGCGATATAGTCGATGGCATCTTCTTGAGTTTTAATCTCGACGAATTCAAACAAGTTCAAGATCACTTCCTCATAGTTCTTTTCCGAGGAGATGGCTTTCATGATCTCTTCGTCTTTCACTAAGCCTAAGGCCTTGAGGATGATCACTATCGGCATAGTCTTAACTCTGGTGAAGGTTAAGTAATATAATCCATCTTTCTTCCGCTCAAAGGTGTGCGGTATCTTATATGATCCTTTGCTGGCGAAATATCTTCCGGAATATCCGCCGGCATCTTCTTCGACGATAAAATTATTTCCGGCCAAATCTTCGACGGTGACAATGACTTTTTCCGTCCCGTTGATGATGAAGTACCCTCCTGGGTCAGTGGCGTCTTCTCCACGTTTGATCAGTTCCTCCCTGCTTAGGCCGTGAAGGTGGCAATATTTACTGCGAAGCATGATGGGGATCTTACCTACTTCGGTGACAAAATTCTCTCTTTGCACATCATTGACATAGGTGCTGACCTCTAGATTGATAGGAGCAGAATAAGAAATCTTCCGCAGGCGCGCTTCTATAGGATAAATTGGCCTTTTACTGCCGTCAGCTTCAGTTATCTCTGGTTTTCCGACGGTGATGCGGCCAAAGCGAATCTTGAATTTTTCAATATTATGCGGGATGATGGCAGGTTCTGCTTCTTTATTCTCTTCGATGACTTCCTGTAATCCTTTTTCGATGAGGATATTAAATGATTGGATATTGCTCTCTACGAATTTCTTCTCTTCAAAATATTTTTTTATAAGAATTGATCCGTCCATTTTCACTCTTCAACGACCTCACGATAATATACGCTTTTGCCGGCAGTTTTGCTCTCTCGTTCTATTCTGACGATATCTCCTGCTTTAGCGCTTAAATGCTTGATCGCAGGGTCGTGCTCTATAATTTTAGGCAGATCTTTTGGAGTAATATAGTATTTCTGAAGAAGGCTTTCTTTTTCTGTGTCAGCTACTTTGCTATGCTTGCAGACAAGTTGATGAGTGGTAACGTTAAAGCTCATTTTTGTATATTTTGCCCCCATGTTTTTGACTGATTTGATAATAAGCGGGCCGGAGGGGATTTGGACCCCCGACCTCCTGATCTCTTCACTTTTACTGGTGTAAAAGTCAAGCGCTCCACCAAGCTAAGCTACCGGCCCATACGCCCTGGCCGGGATTTTCGTTGATTGTGAATTCATCTCCAACCATTTTTGAACCCGGGTCGAAGCCTTGCTGCGCAGATTTCCAGTCGAATTCTGACCGACAGGGCTTCATGCTAGGCCACTACACCACCAGGGCAGCAGCAACAGCATTCCTTCTACAAATCATTCGTTTTAGAGAGTGAGGTGTAGAGAATCTGCTGCCATTTTTTAGCTAAAACAGTGGGTTGTTTATAAAGGTTTCTGTTTTTGACTTATTTTTAGTAGTTACAAATTGATAGAAGTGTAGATAGAAGTTGATGGAAAAGTCCCCCCTCCCAGTCTGTTAGTAAAGGTATAAGACCCTAACAATTCTCAAATCGTTATAGTTTATTTTATTGTACGAGATTATTTAAAGCTTTTGTTACACAGCTCTTGAAGGAAACTTTTTAGTTCTTCCTGCACAATTTTTCTTATCTTAGATGCTTCTTGTTCTTCTTTTCTTTTAATTTCCTCTTGTCTTGAGATGTCAGCAGTAAACTCATATATTCCGCTTGCAGTCATACTATTTTGAAGAAGCCCAGTTCTGCTTAATTCCCGTTGGACAGCGGATTTGAGTTCTCGGTTGCGCAATGCTTCTTCTATTTCTTCTGGCAACTTGCCTTTTTTGCTTATCTGTAATAATTTCTTTACGAATTTCTTATCTTCATATTTACGGCTCTGGAACTCCCTATCATAAGATTTTTTCCTTTCCTTGAAGCAGGGCTTACAAAATTCTTTTTTTCTGCCTCTTATTGCTAGGGTCAATTCGGTGCTGCACTTCTTGCAACGGTACTCTGACTCTTTTACTTTGCCTTTCTTTTGCTCCATTTTATGTTAAGTGTTATAACTTGTTATAAACATTTCTATTTATTACGATAAAATACGAGTAATTTTTTGTCTTGTCAAAATTGATAAATTACGAGGATTACAATCTATTCTATGAGATACAAAACAATCGCAATAAAGCCGGAATTGAAACAAAGTTTGGACAGCCGGAAACTCTGTCCTACTGAAACATACGACCATCTCATTAGGAGACTCCTTGGAAATGATTCCCAATAAGTTCCTTGAGATTATGGATAAGAAGCTATCGAGGTATCCGTCCTGGCTGGCGGAAGAACTGCGGCTGGAAATTCTTGACGAATATAGGAGGATGAACAATGGCCAATAGGGAACTTTTTATCAGGCTTCTTGACAAGATGCTCAGGAAAATACCGAAGCGATACCGAGCAGAAATCAGAAAGGATATGATCGAAAAGTATGACAAGCAACATGGTAATTAGAAGATACCGATGCTGTACTACATGCGGCAGGACAAAAAGAACCACAACTAAAAGAGAACATTTTATTTGTCGTTCTTGTCGGGGTTTCACTAGATTTATTGCTGACAAAATATCAGGAGTTGAGAAATTCCCGTTTACGTTGGGGGAAAAGCACTTAGCCATAATCATCTGTCTTAAGGAAGAAGCTCTTTCAGCAAAGAAGATTTCTGAGCGGACAATAATCCCTTTGGCAACTGTTTATAGATTAATTTCTCAGTTATTATATGGGGGATTTATTGGGCAAGCAGGACTGATTTATGAGCTTAAAGAAAAAACAAGAATTATTTTTATCAAATTAGAGGAGTGGGATTTAGAATGGTTGTTTTTGAGAAAGAAAGAAGGAGATCCGAGGAAAATGAGATTCCACGCTATACAAGGTGAATTTGTAGTTAGCAATCCCCCTAATGATTTTGAGAAGTACTTGCTGAGAGTATTTAGATTACCTTTCTCTGCTGAAATATTCTGTGTTGGTAGAAATAAGAATCCTACTGGTCTAAAATTTCGTGTTCTCGATTGTAGTGTTGTTATGTCTTCACCAACATCAATTTCTGTTACTTTTCCATATATTTGGGTTAATGAAGTGGGAGAGAGTATGGTTGCGCAAGGGTATTGTAAACTTAGTTTATTGATAGATGCCCTCGGTACGAAGCTTGAGGAGATTTTTCCTGGACTAAAGATAGATTGTTTTAATCCCTTTAATCTAACCTACCAAGAAATAGCCATTACAGACAGTAAATATGCCAAAAGATATTATGAAGAACATGGCTCTCATCTGAAAGAAGAAAAGCTCAAGACGGATAAATCTGAATCATTTGAGACTGAAACTACTCAATATAGAACTGCCGCAGAAGATATTGTTGAAGGCATAAGGAGAGAGAAAGCTGAAGATGAACAGTGAGAATCTAGTACCCATCACCAGCACGGAACAAGCGAGAGAATTGGGGCAAGTGGGCGGCTCTGTTTCTAGCGATAGAAAGCGGTTTGCTGCGCGGCTACGGGAACTGAAGAAGAAAGCGCTGACTGATGAAGCTGCGGCTGAGATTGTTGAGCTGATTGAGGACTCTTCTGCCAGCGCATTAAGTGCTCTACTGTTCATCAATTCTATAAAAGAAAAGGAACTATCTGTTTCGGAGCAACTAAAACTTGGTCATTTGATGATTGCATGGCACAAGGCGCACCATGGAGAGGTTCGGCATAATCGAAATGCTAACGTGGGGGTTACATATGAGACCATCCAAGAGATGATGATGCGAGACCCACCGCCAGAGCAGGAGAAGTGATTTTCTTTGCTCTTAGATCAACTAAACCAGTAATAACAATGCAATAGACTGGGTAGGGGTGAAGTTTTGATGAAAGAAAGAGCAAGTAACTACCTCGCAGAAATTTTCACCAAAATTTCATTTTCCACCAATTAAGGATAATCAACACAAGAATCATGATTGCTTGGTCTGCATCTCCAAATTCTGTTAGCTATTTTTAGCCAACCTCTGATAAACCCATGCAAAAATTACTCAGCAGATTTAACTTCAATTACTTTTGATTTAGTAAATTCTATGTAGTCTGTTAAGGGACCTTTGTTGTAAGTTACAAATTCTCCAGAAAAAACAATTGTATCTCCGATATTAGCTTCTAATAGTTTATCTTTTTCTTCTGGCGGGAAGAAAGCTTTAACAGCAGGCATTAAATTATAAGGATATTCATACGTCTCCATAGCTACATATTGTGAAGAAAGTGAAGCTTTATCAATGTTATCAGTATAAAGAGATGTTTTAATTCTTTTACCTTTAAATTCTTTTATTTTTTCTTCTACTTGTAAATCAGATAATCCTTTAAACTCATTAAATATTTCCGCTGAAGTCATTTCTAGGTCATAATCTTTTTTACATTTATTAGAAGAACATATGCTAGCACTATCACAATCAGAATCCTTTAGACATTCTGGCTGTTCTTCTGTTTCCTCAACAACTTCATAACCCTCTTCTCCGCCCATCAAAGATATGCCAACTATGAAAAGCACTACGAATACAACTATCCTTAACCATCCAGAAAATTCAAGATGAAATTTATCTTTAATAAAATCATGAGTTCGTGGAAGAAGTATTACTCCACTAAGAATGATAAGTAATCCCCCTATTACATTGTCTGTAAGGCCGAATAGGCCAGCAATAATAACCATAGCTCCAAAGACCCATCCAAGAATAAGCCCGAGGCCTATTTTTATGGTTTCCTTTTTTTGTTCTTTAGCCATGTTAAGAAGATGAATTTTTTTTCAATTATAAATCTTTTGGTCACACTACGGTCTTATTTGGTTAAATACTATTTGGTCTTACTTTGGTCACATGGTGGATACTTACCTCCTAGCCTATGTCCAGAGAGCAAAGAATAGATTGCAGATTCTAAAGCTTCTAGAAACTAAAGAAAAGACCCAGGCGCAGCTGCACAAAGAAAGCGGGATGTACAGGACGCATGTCCGCAGGACGCTGCTAGAGCTTGAAGGAAAAGGATTAGTGAAGTGCTTGAATCCAAAGGATAGGCTATACAAAATTTATAAGATTACTGGACAAGGTAAAGTGATCTTGGCAAAATGAATATAGGTAAGTATAGAATTACTTCTTTTTAATTTGCATAATTAAATCTCGTTTGTATTGTTCCCATTGTTCCTTTACCTGGCGCTGATAGGTTAGAAAGATAGTAGACTGTTCAAACTCATCAGCATAAGAAATGAGACAATCTTCCAACCGAGGATATTTTTTTATAAAAAATTCAATTTTTTTAAGGTTATCCCCATATGTAAAATTAGTTGATGCAGGAAGAGGTGGCAAAGTTACATCCACCAAAGAGTAAGCTAAATCTTGTTCTAAGCATTCGGAAAGTAAATCTAATTCTATCTCATATCCTTCTGAAGTAAGCTTTATTCTCTTATCTTTCCCGTTCTGAATATTCCCATGCCTATAGCCCCATAATCCGCATTGGCCATCTGTAACTTCTCTGCTATGTTTGAAATACCTACATAAAACAGAAATCTCAAATCTTTCTATCACATATCTGAAATCGCTTATTGCTTTATTACCAACCCTATTTGCCATAACGCAGTGCACGCTAGAATCAGATGTTAAAACCTTAAAGATTTCAAGAATATTTTCGAAGGGTATTTTACCAGAGCCATCACAAACTATAACAAAATCTGGGGGAGTAGGCATGTTTTTTAGAACTTCGATAATACCTTTTCCTTTTGGTTTCCCTTGTAGGAAAGAATTTATCGGAACATAAGTATAATCTGTTCCTGCAAATTTGATTTCTGGTTGTTCAACTCCTAAAATAGATAATTGTGGACCAATTATTTTTTGAAAGCATTCTAATATCTCAGGGTATTTAGTAGAATTACCTGTAATTGGAAAGATGCAAACTACTTTCATTGTAAGTGAGGAAAGAACGCTTATTGTGAAGTTGCTTCTCTAGTAAACTTTATTACTTCTTCATACGTTCCTGCAATAGTGATATAAGCATTTTCTACAAGAGGGATCTCATTAGGAGGATTAACTCCTTTTAGAGCACCATCTGTGGGGTCACGATAGATATACTTCACAAACTGGATAGTCGGGTAAGCTTTTTTTAACTCTCCAATGAACTTATAAGTGGTAAGAATCCTGCTTTGATTTAATAGGGGCAGTTCCACTTTTATTGTTTCCTGTATCATCTTTCCCTAAATTTATTGAAAACAATGGAGTATAAAAAGTCTTCGTTTTCAAATTAGGTAGTTACTATCTACCTAACTTTTAGCTCCTCATCTCTTCCAAAATCTCTTGCATCAGCTCTTTCTTAATTACGCTCTTTATATCCAATAACTGCTGCTCTTTCTTTCTATCTTGTGATTTTAGATCTTCAACAGCTGTTGCACTTAAAGGATGCGTACAATTCTGGCAGTAATCGCTCTTAGGCTCATTAGAATACTTACATACTCCGCAGATAGCGTTCTTCTCTTGTTCAACTTCTTCTGTCTTTAGACCGTGAATCTTCTCTATGGCCTGACGTTGGTCTTCATCGCTGAGCCGCCCGTAGACCTCGGAGTAGGTTCTAGTTGTAGCATGGCCAAACTCTTTCATAGCTATAGAATCCGCCAATCCTGCGGTTTTGGACATCACAATAGCTGAATGGCGCAGGTTGTAGAAGTCTAGTGGTTTTTCCATACCTGCTTTCTTTCCAATATCCCAAACCCGCAACTGAAGAGCCCGGTAGCCATATTCTTCATAGGCAACTATCCTTTGCTTATTTTTCCAATCATTACGCATTTTTATCCATAATGGCGAGTTTTTCTTCTTGAGGGGATGTTCCCGCCACCATTTCTGCAAATAGGGGCTGCACCTATACAAATGCCTGATTCTTCGGCTGGACTCGGTTTTAGTGCCTCGCACAGAGAGCTTGACGATTCCATTGCCATTAAACTCAACATCGCCATAGCGCAGGTCTACAAATTCAGAAGGACGCAATCCTGCCTCTGCTTGAGTAGCTATGATGGCCTGCATTTGAATATCTGAAGTGGCCGCAACCATCTTCTTAACATCTTCCCAGCTAACCATATCAGCAGGCGTTAAGTCTCTCTTGGCTCTTTTACCATTTTTAATATCAGCGAACCCCTTAGGCTTCTCTCCTGCGTTTAACCAGCGAATAAAGGCATTAGAAACGTTGATTACGGTTTGGTAGGTTGCTAGAGACATGTTCTTACCGCCGCGCACTGGGGAAGTCTTAATCCCTGCAAAATAAGAGTTTATCTTTTCCTTCTGGTGCATGTCGGCAACAATATCTGGGGTAAGTCTTAGTACATAGGCGATATGCTTCAAGAAAATAGCCTTACGGGAAGGTTTTATCCCTTCAACATCATATTTGTCTAAGAATTTCTTCACATACTCTTTGTTTTGGTCAGAAATAGACTGGTCTGAGAAAAACCTCTCTCGTGCAGTCTCAAAGACTTTCTCATAATTGGTTATTGGCAAGTATAAACACCCATGCATATTTGGGCCAATACTTCCTTATAAACACTGCTGTAGGGGATTACATATAAAGTAAAGTCCCCCCTCCCGGACTTTCACCAGTTATCACGATTAGTTTTAGGTGACTAAGCGAATGCAATGAGCGCAGTCGCCCCGCCTCCCAAGTGGCGTGACACTTGATTTGAACCGGGGATCCCTCGGTGACTACACGACTGATTGTTTTTCATCCAGTTACGTCGCTAAGACGGTATGTCAAACAACTGCTACAGCCGAGTGTTCTAGCCGCTAAACTAAGGGGGGATTTCTTCTCTGAGTTGTGGTGTGTTTATTAAGTTTTTGTTCAGATGAGCCATTTCTTAAAACAAAAATCTTATAAACCAAAAAGTTTTACTAGAACATCATTACTAGAACATAATGTTCTTAGTATGAATAGAGGATTTTGAAAAAATCATTCAAAATCCTTCTTTGAAGGCCCAATCTTTTGTACAAGCCTTCAATAAATTAGAGGTGATAGTATGGCAAAGAAGATGATGAGTGGAGGAAGCCGCGGCATGTTAGGCAGCTGGTCCTTCTTAGTAGGTTTGCTTTTGGCAGTACTTTTAGGAGTGGGACTTACCGGTCCTTACGCAACACAGATGTATTGGGTAGTGTTCCTATTAGGTATTGTGGTGGGATTATTGAATATAACTTCCCAGGAAGCGTCAGCATTTTTGACTGCAGGTACGGTGCTGGTCTTGGTTTCATACCTTGGCGCAGATGTTTTAGGATCCGCAGCACAGGCTGGCTTAGGATTAGATAGTTTAGTTAGTATTCTACAATCAATCCTGACCCTTTTCGTCCCAGCAACTATCGTAGTTGCGGTGCGAGCAGTATTTGGCTTGGCAAGAAATTAAATTTTTTCTTTTCTTTTTTTTCTTTTTTAGAAGTCTGAAGATAAATTTTTATAAATGAAGTTCATTCTAATATCTATATGGATGAAAAGAAGAGAGAAATGCTTGAAAGAGCAGGTTTTGGTAAAAGGCTTATTGACGAACTAGCTAAGGTAGATGTCTCTGGATTAGAAGAAATCTTACCTGAATTAAGGGAGAAAACACTTGAACATTTGGCTTCTAAGGTTTATAGTAGACCTGAACCAATGCCGGAAAGATCTTGGTTATCTGATAAGTATCAGCGTGCAGTTGAATTTTTTAGAAAATATCTTTAGGTTGGTTGTAGCAAAAAACAACAAACTTTATTAATAATTTACCTTTTGCCATTCTTATATGCGGTAGTAGTATAGTGGTTAGTATTCGGCCTTGCCAGAGATTCCCGAGAAACCAAATGTTTCTGGGCACCGAAAATCAAAGATTTTCGAGTGTTTGCAAAAAATCTCGTAAAAGTCTGTAATGAGGCTGTGACCGGGGTTCGACTCCCCGCTACCGCACTTCTTTATTTATTCTTTCTAGCACAGATAATCATTTAAACGAAAACTAAGTCTCTCCTTTTCTGCGGCCAGATGCGAAAGAAGAGGTTGAGCTTGTGAAACCCAGCTGGTTAATCGAATGATAGTAAAACCTGTCTCGCAAGGTCTGGCTGCTTTCTTTTTTATGGAGGAGAAAATAAAATGGTTTCAGGACGTAGAGAATTAAAAGCGTGGTATGGCTTTCAACAAAATTATGAAAAAAAAGTAAAAGAAGCTGCTGCTTTTCTAGAGCAATTTTTACCTGACCATTTCAGCCCTCAATTTGGAATAACTCTTGGTTCTGGCTTAGGGGATCTAGCGGATGAGATCATGGCAGATGTGGTAATTCCGTATAAGGATATCCCTCACTTTCCGCAAACGACCGTTCCAGGACATGAAGGGACATTGATCTTTGGTGAACTGAAGGGTGTTCAATTAGCAGGCCTAAAAGGAAGAAAGCATTACTACGAAGTCGCTGACCTGCCATTTAATGTGGGCATGCTGCAAGTGGTTTTCCCAGTACATGTCCTTGCCGAACTAGGTTTTAAGAATTATTTTGCCACTAACGCAGCTGGAGGATTGAATCAGGAATACAATATCGGGGATATGATGGTGATCAGTTCCCATATCAATATGATGCCTAATGCTTTGCTGGGAAGGCAGCATGATTTCTCTCGGGTTGATGATGGCCAGCCAGTATGGCGTTTTCAGCCCATGAATGGAGCATATGATCAAGAATGGAGTAATTTGCTTCTGAGCGCGGCGGGAATACATGGCCGACACATGCATCATGGGAAGTATTTAGCAGTAACTGGGCCGACCTATGAAACTGAAGGAGAATGTCTTGCTTTCAGAGAAGGCATGGGTGCGGATGCGGTTGGCATGTCCACTGCTCCGGAAGTGATTGTCGCTCGGAATAGAGGGATGAAGTGCGTAGGGATGTCCTGCATCACCAATAAAATTGCTGCTGATGGAACTAATGCGACCAATCATGAAGAGGTAAAGGCAATCTTGGAATCATCAGAGGTGCGCAACAGGTTGACTAGCACCGTCGCTGATTTCTTTGCCTTGTATAGGGAAAGGAATAATGGATAAATAATTTTATATATCTCTTCTTCTTTATCTTTTCATGGGATTTTTTAGACGGTGGTCAGCGCTTACTATGTTAGTGATTTTTTTGCTTTTAATAGGTTGTGAGCAGACTCAATTACAACAGGCTGGATCTTTACCGGCGGTAGAAGTTGCTGAAGGTGAAGAAACAGATGGAACGATCCCGGTGGCAGAGCAAGCTCTTACTTCTTGTCAATATAACAGCGATTGTAAGGATAATCTGCTGTGCATCGACGGCAGCTGCAAGACCTTGGCCAGCCTGTATAAAACTGATTGTGATAATAAATGCACCATCACTGCGGTGAGCGTCAAGACCAGCGACGGGGAGAAATATGATCTGGGCTTGGGGCAGGGAAGTTATACCGCTGCCGGGGCATTGGAATGGAAATTGTTGAAGACGCCAGATTATTGCCAGGGAGAAAACCCGTTGGTGGCAGTTAATCTTATCAAGAAAACTACTGGCAAGGTGGTGGGCGAACAAATCTTGACGTTACATGAAGGAGATACCAGCGAAGAAGTTACTCATCCGACCGTCAAGAGCGTGAAGTTCACCGCGACGTTAGCTGGGGTGACGGAGAATTGTTCTTAGAATTTTAATCAAATAATAAAAAGTGGCCCTACCGGGACTTTCACAGTTATCACGATTAGTTTAAGTGACTAAGCGAATGCAATGCAAGAAATGTGGAAAATTACCACATTTCTGCACAGAAAACTGATCGTTGTCAGTTTTCTTGTGAGCGCAGTCGCTCCGCCTCTCAAGTGGCGTGACACTTGATTTGAACCCAGGACCTCTGGCTTTCCAAGCAGGATTAATGGTATAGTTACGTTGAACCATTAACGGTCATATAAGACCAGCGCTCTAAACCAGGCTGAGCTATAGGGCCAATTGTGATAGAATTACTTTTCTTTAAAAGGTTTGTTGTATTGTTTCTAGATCTGGATCATTTATCTTGGCATTAACAATTTACTTTAAAAGTTTTCTGGCTTTTTAAATCATTTTTAAAGAGAGTTAAAAATTCCTTTTCTCTACCCGGGAATTACTACAAACTTATATAAAGCAAAAAATAAGCTTTCTTCGTAGGTTTACATGAACTTTAATCAAGTTAAGAAATTAATGGACCGCAAGAAGACTTCCCGCTCTGGGGAAAATGGTCATGCCTTAGTGATTGGCGGTTCTGAAGAGAATGTAGGAGCAGTAGTTCTGGCCGGTCTGGCCGCCTTACGGGCAGGTTGTGACACCGCCACTGCCGCCGCACCGGAGAAGGTAGCCTGGGCCGTTCATCAATATACTCCTGATCTGAAGACCTATAAAGTGAAAGGTACAAGTTTTAACATCAAAAATGCTAAAGAGATGGTGAAATATGCTGATAAGTTTGATGCGGTCCTGATCGGGAACGGCGTCACCAGAAAAGCAGACAAGTTCTGCCAGTATTTTGTGCATAAGTCCCAAAAACTGAAAGTGATCGACTCCGATGCCTTGAGATCTCTTTCCTTTAAGGACTTCAACAACAGCATCATCACCCCAAATGAAACAGAACTGGAAGTGATGCTGGTTAACAGCAACAAGGAATTTCTGCTTCCCAAATTGAGAGAAGCCAACGCCAAGGAGAAGGCAGAGATATTGCAGGGAAATCTACGATACTTTTTACAGAACAACAATGTGTTGCTGGTTAAAGGCCCTACTGATCTGATCATCTCCGCCAATAAGATCAGCTTTAACCGAACCGGAAATCAAGGGATGACGAAAGGGGGCACAGGAGATATCCTTGCCGGCTTGTCGGCAGGATTCTTGGCGAAATCCAAGGACCTGTTCAAGAGTGCGGTCGCATCTTCATTTATCAATGGTTTTGTCGGCGATATGTTGTTAAAGAAAAAGAAAGGATATACCTTCCTTGCTTCTGACATTTTAGATGATTTAGGAAAGATTCAGAGAATACAGAAACAGAAATAAAGATTGAGGTGAAAGTATGGAATGCGGATGTTCGGATGCAATGTGCATGAAGTGCCATGGTATTAAGAAATTAGTATTAGGCGCTTTAGTTTTAGTCTGGGCTTTGTGGTTGCCAATGCTTGACTGGAGATTGGTCTTAGGTGGCTTGTTAGTTCTTGCCGGAGTCTTAAAATTAGTCAAACCCAGCTGCGGGCACTGTGATATGCCAGACAAAAAGAAGAAGTAATTTTTTTATTTATTTTCTTTCATTTATTCTTGTGTATACAAAACTTTAAATATAAAAAGAGGTAAATAGAAGATATGTATACTGATCTGATGTATGGTTTTTACCAGCAGCCTTTTCATTTCCTGTTCTTGGTAGTGCTTCTTTCCCTGTGGGAATTAGCCTGGAAGGGTTTCGGTTTATGGCATTCTGCGCAGAACAAGCAGAAAGGCTGGTATATCGCGATGCTATTATTGAATACCGCCGGCCTATTGCCGATTATCTATCTCTGGTGGTTTAAGCCTAAATCTAAGCGGGAAACTCCCTTGAAGTCAGCGACTAAGTCGGTAAGGAAGAAAAGGTAGTATGCCCACTAAAGAATTCTATGAGAATTTATTGATTCAGTTAGGCGTAAGACACGAGGCCATCACTACAAAAACTGATGATTCAGATAATGTAGGTTATTTAGTAGCTTCATTACGACTACAGGAGCATGTTGGCGAAATAGTCGGTGTTCATGGTCCAGAGAAAGAAGAAGATAAATTAGGTGTAAGATACATTACTACTGTTTTCTATAAGCGGAGATAAATACTATCATCATTTCATCTCTTCGATCTCAACTTTTCCTTTCTTAGAACGTACTGCGTATTCTTTCTGTTCGCTGAAGTGGCACATTCGGGTAACCCACTCAGGCAAGAGGATCCTTTCCCCACGGAAAAGCAGTTGAGTGATCACTTCCTGAGTAACTTCACCGGAACCGTCTGTTTCAAGTTCTTTCATGACTTTATCACTGACGGTCTTTTTTACCGCATTGACATGCTCTTCGGTCTTCTGGTGTAAGAAGCGCGCAATCTGGTCGGGAAGGTCAATGTTGGTCACTTCCATAAGCCCCTGTAAGCCCGGAGAAATGTTCGCTTCGATCACTAAAGGTCCGGTCGGCCCTTCCAATATATCTACTCCACAGATGTCTGCCTTGAGTGCTTTTGCAGTCGCTATAGCAAGATTAGCTATATCCCGGCTGAGTTGTACTGGGACTCCCTTTCCTCCGGCATGGATATTCGCTCTCTTTTCTTCGGTCTGCGCTTTCCGTTTCATGGCCGCTACCACTTTCTCACCTACCACTAATGCACGGATGTCCGTCCCGCTGGTATCGATGTATTCCTGGATGATGAAAGGCTGGTTGAGCGCTCCTAATGCGTCTAAGAGCGAGGAAGCAGAACTGATGGAGTCAGCAAACATGACTCCTTTGCCCTGGGTCCCTTCTGGGAATTTCATCACGATAGGATAGTTGACTCTTTTCAGTAATTCTTTTGCAGTTTCTATGGTAGAAGAGAGATAAGTCCTAGGCATGGGGATATTAAGCTGCTGCATGACCAGATGAGTAAGAAGTTTATTATGGACCGTGGTGAACGTACCGCTGGGGATGGGCATATAACTGACTTTCCCTTCCAGCATGGAAGCGATAGAACAAAGAAGATTGGCATACCGGAACGACCCTTTTACGTATACGCAATCATAATTCTCTAAGGGTTTTCCTTCGTAAAAGATACCGCTTTCTTTTCCCAGGCGGATCTCGATTTTTTTTAATTCCAATGATCCTACCTGATCAAAGTACTTTTTCATGGCCTCGCTGGTCATGAGCGAACTTTTGCTTCCTAAAGAGATAAGGGCTGCTTTCATCTTGTTTCTGCCTTTTTGAGAGGATCGATAAGAAAATTTCCTTTTTTGAGGATATTTTGCCCTAACAATATCCGGTAAGTCATGTGGCTGCGGTCAGCGAGGGTGAATTCTTCTTCCAGTTTTGTTCCTTTCAGGGTTATTTTGACCTTGATAGTCGGTCTTTTTTTTATGCCTGAAGCGGACCTGACTATTTTAGAACTTATCACTGGACCTAGCTGTAATTCACCAGCCAGGGCGTAATCGATAGAGGAGGAAGTAGCGCCGGTATCTACCCTGGCCAATACTTCTGCTTCCTTGCCTTTGCTTCCATGCACGGTGACATATTCGATCAATCCTAAAACGACACGTTCTTTCATGAGAATAGTATTGAATGTTTTTTTATAATACTTTTGCTTGAAATTAGCTTAACAGTTTTCAGAAATCTATCAGAAAACAAAAAGTTTTCTGGAAGATTCCGGAAAATGGAAATTTTCCGTTATCCAAACGAAAAATAAGATTTTTCGGGGATTTCGGGAAATAGTTCTTCTATTTCCCCAAAATCTTTTTAAAGCGTCTCTGGTTTTGCCAGATTAATGCCCTGGTGGTGTAGATAATAGATCTATGATTTATTAGCACTTTCCGGACTATCATACTGCCCTTTCGAGGCGGTGACCCGGGTTCGAATCCCGGCCAGGGCACTTCTACCCATACACAAATAATAATTCATCAATGATCTCTTGGTCAATGATCCTGTCGCTGCCGATACAAGCTCCTTCTTTTTGGATGGTGTACGGCACTAATTCCGTCTGATGATACATCACGCTCTGCGAATTGTTGGTATGTCCAAAGCCAAAGGTGTGCAGGATCTCGTGAACTTCTACCGTGGTATGCCCGCAGCTGCCGATGTAAAAGCCGGAAGCACCATTGCCTGAAGTTTCAGAAAAACCATCAAGGCCGATCAAAGTTACTTTGGCTTTCTTTATCTTGAAACCTTCCAGCTTGGTGATCTGCGCCGTTCCGGCGGCATGAGAGCAGATTTCCTCAGATTCGTAAATAATTCCTTCTTCTTTGCGGATATCTATTTTTTTAGAATAACAGTCCTTGATGAATTCACAGCTGAGCTCGATGTTGGCATCTTGGTCTACTTCTGCGAATTTTACTATGCCATCGGCCGCTTCTTCAATTTTTTCAAGAGCACGATTTATTTGCCCAACTTCATAATCGCCGCATTCGTCTTCATTCATGATTTGGTAAGTGATAGGCATATTTTCCCACCAGACCTTCTTTTGGCCATATAATTTTAAGTCTCGGGGAGTAATCTCTGTTTTTGCAGCTAACTCGCCGCTGTAATCAGAACAGGTGCAGAAAAAACTTTTATCACTCTGATTGTATTCAAGCTTATCATTCTCTCCTCCTTGGACAAAGCTGCAGTAATCCTTGCAAAAATATATGGTGGTGTTGTCCGGGATGGGAGTCGCTGGCTCTGGAACTATTGTAGGATCTGTTTTATTTTCTTGAGAATTTGTTTCGTCTACAGCCGGAACGCAACCGTACAATAAGACCATCGCGACGGCAACAAAAACAAAGGCATTTGTATATCTCATCTTTTTTACAATTAATGATTTTTTGGTATTTAAATCTGACTATTTAACCAGTTAAGCCCGATAGAATGGGACCTGATCTTTATTCAAGAAGTTTCGCAAGGTCTCTAAGACGCCTTCATCATCAAGCAAGGTCGAGGTACGGATCTTTCTTCTGGGGATATCGCTTCCTTTGCTGCTGTTGAGATTGAATCTCTTCCCCATCTCATACCTAAACAATTCTTTTCCTGAACTGCATTCCCCGTAGCAGAACATGTTTATGCTGGGAAGAAGCATATTTCCCAGCAGAGCAAATGCTTTATCATTGTCTCCTTCAAAGTTTCCCCCGTCAGAATAATAGAAGAGGTAGATATTCCATTCTTCAGGAGGATATTCTTTTTTTATTATCTCTATCGATTTTTGGAAGGCTGAGGAGGCCTGTGTCCCTCCCGCTAATCGTGTGCCGTAAAAAACAGGCCCTTCCACTTCATGGGCATCTGTAGTATGTACGATAAACCGCTCTTCAACATTTTCATGATATCTTCCTATGGCTCTTTGCAGCCAAGAATTCGTCAACCGGCATAAACGTCGTTCTTCTTCTCCCATGGAACCAGAAACATCAAGCATGTAGAAGAGAACAGCATTGGACTGCTGATCTGGTTTGTAGGTCGGCGCTCGATAACGAAAATCCCTAGGGATAGGTATGACTGCATCTCCCGGTCGGTATTCTCCGGAGGAACTCATGCGTTTCAGAGCTTCTTTATAGGTGCGCTTAAAATGCCGCTGCACGCCATGCTCAGCGATAGATCGGTAGACTGGCTTTTGGGCATGGATAGCTTGGTTTCTTTTTGGCTCCATATACGGCAGCCCTAATTCTTCAAACACCATCTCTTCCAATTCATTCATGGAGAGTTCAAAATCCATAAGATCGCCGCTATCAGGGCCATCATTTCCCACAGAGCCGGGATGGTTAGAAGAATGTGGGTCGATCACGTCACCAATATTTCCCTCGCCCTGAGCGACTCCGCCGATATTTTTCCCATATCTAAATCGCGGTATGTCTATGACCGGAACGGGAATACGGATAGTCTCATTCCCTCTCTTTGCGATAATTTCCTCTCGAGAGATATATCTCTTCAGGTTTTCTTTCTGCCTGACCTGTCCTTTGATGATATTCTTGAATCTTTCAGAATCGCTGGTGATGTTACCTATGGACATACCGATCTAGAAACAAAAAATTGAGATATAAATGTTTAGTATTTAGAGTATAGGATTCACTTTAGGTCCATTCAGGTTTTTCTGACGGCTTTGTAGAAAATCTCAAAAAAGTCGCCTTGGCCGTTCAGCAAGTGCTTCTTAGTAAGTATTTTTGTAGGGAAGCACCTACCAACTAGTGCAAGCAATCACAGTTCTTGCTTCACATCTTGGCCTAGGCGGCGACTTTTTTCTACAGAGCGTTTTCTGACAGTAGATTTATAAATTTTTTAGCCTATTTACGAGGAATGACTTCTTTTGACTATATTGATACCTATGAAGGCCTGACCGAGGCAGCAGCAGAATGGAAGCAAGCTTCAGAGCTTGCGGTAGATCTGGAATGTGAAAATAATCTTCATCATTATGGCGCGTATATCTCCTTGATCCAGATATCCACCAAGGACAAGAATTGGGTCATCGATGTGCTGAAGCTGGAAGAGATCAAGCCTTTGCTGGAAATCCTGGAAGACGCATCTATCCAGAAAATTTTCCACGATGTCAGTTTTGATTTCCGCATCTTACAGGATCAGTTTTCCTGCCATCCCAGCAATGTTTTTGACACCCAGATAGCTGCGTTATTTTTAGGAAAAGAGCATCTTGGCTTAGGGGATCTGCTGAAAGAATATTTTGGAGTGGAAAAAGAAAGCAAGTACCAGATGGCAGACTGGACTAAACGGCCGTTGAATACCGAGATGCTTTCCTATGCGGTAAAAGATACCGTACATCTGATCTCTCTCCGCGACATATTGCTCAAAGAGCTGCGCCAGAAAGAACGAGTAAGCTGGGTGGAAGAGGAATGCGCTGCATTCGAAGAAGCAGATTTTACTTACAAGACCCAGACTTTTCTGGACGTGCGAGGAGTGAGGATGTTTACCCCTGAGCAGCTGGGAGTTTTCCGTGAATTATTCTTGTTCCGGGAACAGCTGGCGAAAAAAGTCAACCGCCCGGTGCATTTCGTCATTCGCAATGAGCAATTGAAACAATTCTCACATCATCCTCCTGACTGGGAGAAAGTGAAGGGAGTGCACCCTATTGTGCGCAGCCAGGCCGTACTTTTTAACAAGGCGGTAGAGATGGGAAAAAAAGAGCCTTTTTTTATCCCTGTCCCAGAAAAAAAACGCCTTACCCAGCATCAGAAAGAACAGCTGGAGAAATTAAGTGAGTTACAGCAAACCTTAGCGCAGAAGACCGGATTGAAAGCACATCTTATCATGAACAAGGAGCAGATGATCAAGATAGTCTTGTCGGGAAGATTTGATTGCCTGCGGATGTGGCAAAGAAAGTTGGTTGAAGAGAGTGGATTCAAACTTTAGATTAAAGAAAAATAAAAAAAATCACATCAAGCTAAACGGCCAAGGCGTCTGGATCGCCAGCCACATCAATGCAGATCCAAGCAAGGCCATGTTTTTCATGAAGTTTATTTTCTGAGCCATCTGCTCTTCTTTAGGCATTGCCCAATAATTGTGCATCTTGAAAGTTACGCCCAAGAAGAAAGCTGCTACACATGCTACTCCTACTTGTGGATAGACTCCGGTCAATACACTTACTCCGCCCAGCAATAACAGCAATCCAGAGAAAAGCACCGCCCATTTTGCCAAGGGAACATTCTTGGATTTTGCATATCCAGTCAACATATTCCATTGGAGAAAATGGTTCGCTCCACTCATCACATAGTAACTGCCGGTAATCAATCTTCCAACTAAAAATAATGCTTCATACGCCATAAGATTCACCTCTAATCTTAAGGAAGAAATAAATGCTCTTTAAAAAGTTTGTTGATTTTTAGTTACGACTGGCACATGCCCTTGCTGCCGGCGTTGTAAATTGCCTGAACTTCTGAAGCAGTTAAAACTCTTTCCCAGATCTGGACTTCATCAAGTCCTCCCTGAAAGAATTGCATCGGTGAGACCGTTCTTGCAACTCCAAGGACAAATCCTGATTGTACGCCCCAAGGAACAGTTTGGATGGTGCTGGGTGCGCTGGCAATTTCCACGCCATTTGTATATCCTTTAAATCCGTTATCCTTGTCCCAAGTCACGGCAATATGCGCCCAGGTATTAGCATTAAGATTGTAAGGAATTACGCCAAAGGCATTCACGCCGTCAGTTGTTCCTCCGATGTAGAATCCTCCTGAGCCGCCAGGTTGTAAGAACCATATATGACCAAGATCGCTTCCTATTATAACTGAAGTAGAAACAAGGGTTGGCTTTACCCAGGCCGTAAAAGTCAGGGCAGTAAATTCACGGCCTTGTTTGGCCTCCACATAATCATCAACGCCGTCAAGACTTAAAGCTTCTCCCACCATACCGGGAACAGAGACAGCCCCTCCTTTTAGGACGCCGCCGTCATTATTGCCAAATTTATCATTCATATAGCCGTATCCGCTGGCATCGCCAGGCCACCAGCGCAGCATGCTTCCTGTCGCGCAGGCATTACCACAGTCTCCAGGACAGCTGGAAGTTGACTCATGCCTGATGTCACAAAAATTATCACCGCAATAAGTTGCCTTTCCAGATACTAGTCCGGTGCATTGAGCTGAACATGCCTGGCAGGAGATCTGGCCGTACGGACATTCTTCCAGAAGACCATCATCGCATACTTCATTGAGCTCAACTTTTTTATTACCGCAGTAAACGCTATTAGCACCCTCATCGATGATCTCCTTGCCAGGTTCCGTGCCAGCGAAATTATTTTGGTACATAACAGTATCCCTGGTGTGATTTTCCACAATGTAAATCCCGGCAGGGACATTTTCTATGGCATTATGGAAAAGCAAGACGGATTTCCATTGGTAAGGCGACTGCTGGAAATGAGCTCCTGTCGGGACAATTCCTATCCCTGCGCGCCGGAGTAATATATTTATTGACTCGGGCCTGTGATCACGGGTGTCTGATTCTTTAACAGTATTGTGGGAAACTAAGAGGTTATGCCCCATCACCGGATTTGGCATATGTGCGCCATACCATAAACTTATACCGCCCATGCTGTGCGGAGATTTATATTCACCGTCAATAAGATTATTACGTATTTCACTTGCATATGTAATAGCATGGGGAGCAGACGGGGTAAATGCTCCTGTAAGAACTAGAATCCCATTGGTATCGTAAAGATGGTTGCCTTCAATGGTTGAATCTGCGGTCGTTGCCGCCCAGCCGAGCAGACCGGATTGAATGACCGGATTATTTTTTAGACACCCGCGGATATCTATGAGATTGTCGACCATATAGGCATTCCAAACCGAACGTCCCACGCTCACGGTGCTGCCGGAATCAGGGATAACATCCCAGTCGGGAGAAACAGTGATCTGGGGATTTGTGGTATTGGTATAGCTTACAATTTTTCGCGCTTGACCTAGGCCCTTTCCATCAGTAATAAAAATGAAGTGTTTGTTGTAGAATCCAGGAGTATTTTCCAGCCAGTCGCCGTTGACAGAAACAGTATTTGCTGTCGCAGCTGCCACATTCTGCATGGAATAAGAAGAGAAACCGGCAACATTTTCGTTTTGGTCAAATACGATTGCTTCACCGTCTCCAGTTTTGTCGCCGGTGCAGGTTGCTTTGTTGTTAGAGATGAGCAGACGTTCATTATTGCTTAAAGAATGAAAAAAGAAAGCCGCCCTCCAGCCGCCGTTGACGGTTCCGTCAGCAACATTACCGCTGAAATCCATACGCTGCGCGCCGGTTATTCCGGAAACTAAATTTCCTGAATTGATTGAGACATCTCCGGGAAAAAAAGTATTATTGATTACTACCGAATCACGCACCTCGTAATGAATTGTTTTTATGTTGCCACTGCCGCCAAATCCAAGAGATGCGACGGTAGGCTGAAATTTATTATTAACCACGAAAATGTTTTTCAGGGGGAAACCCCAGGTGATGACAGCATAATACATGTCTGAAAATCGGTTATTGTACATCATGACATCCTCAATTTCCTTGGGGTCTGAGGGTAAGACCGTATGCGGAACTTTTCCTAAGGCAAAAAAAGTATAAGAAGTTTGAATCGGCTGGTTGTAACCTTCCGACTGGAAATGGATGTCTCTGATTTTATTATGGCCATTAAGAGTAAAGACGGAGAACACATTATTGATATTAAATTTTGGCTCTTTCCACCCCAAGGTTTGTTTTACATTAGTTTTATCAATACCTGCACCGACTAAATCAACCCCTTGAGGAACAACGATACCATTATAGTAATAGATATACGTTGTACTGATGCTGGAAACATCTCCTATTTCCCATGTTCCGGTAGGAAAGAACACCTCTCCTCCACCAGCTGTATTCGCCGCGGCAATTGCCTGCACTATACAAGAAGTATCATCCAGCCCATCATCGGCAGAACAGCCATAGCTTGAAATATCAAACGATTGTTTTGGCTGTGGATCGGAAAGGACGGTAAAAGTTACGTCCGCGGGAAGATCAATCCAGTCTGCTCCGCCGCGTGAATACTGAACACTATAAACGCCAGGCTGCATGCTTGCCGGCAGTACCGCTTTAGCAGCGTAATGTTCTATTGCCGTGTCTGGATTGTTGTCCTCAATTACAAAAAGTGTATATGTTTCCGAGCCGACCAACCGCAGCTGCGCAGGAGCAGCAGCAGGAACTTTATTTTCAAGATTCCTTCCTATTACTTTAATCTCCCTGGGAAGTGCTGCAAATTTCTGGGTTGCATAAGCTAGGCTAGGCGTAACCCATAACGGACGAGGATCGTTGATGAGGATCGCTTCGCTCCAGTCGGAATTGGGATTTTTCACCCAGAGAGCATAGGCTTGTTTTGTGGTCATTTCTTTCGGCAGAAGAACTGAGATAGAATCAGTTGTAATTCCACCGATATACAATTTTCCTACTGCTGGAGTGTTGGTGTTTGGTACAATCGCCGGCGGCTGCAAATTATTCGGCTTATCAGATACGGCTCTGTACGCTACAACTGCCCCCGGTTCAAACCCGTATCCGGGGATTAACAATAAATCATCCGGATCTGCACGAACGGGACTTTGATAAAATTTGGTGTTGAACACTTGCGGTCCAGCGGAAAGCTGTAAGGGAACTTGCGGCTCTTCCCGTAGAGGAATGCACTTGGAATTTTCACAGACATAATTTAAAGGACATTCCACACTATCTGTGCATCCTTTCGACGCAGCTTGAATTCGTTCTTTAGGCACTCCTGCTAACTTTGATGAATATTTAGCAATAGCTTGTCCAGCGAATGCTCCTTTTTCATTCTCCAGATCTTTCAGCAACGCTTCTCTTTCCTCCGGAGTCAATTTGGCTAATTCTGCTTCCAATTCTTCATCAGTCATTTGCGCAGCGCAGGACACTAAGAATAGAGAGAATAAAAGCAACAGAAATAACAACGATTTAACTATCCGCCTCATTTATAGAATAAAACTATAAGAGTATATAACTATTTTGTTTTTACATTATAGGGCTTTAAATAAAAAAGCGCCAGCGCTCGGATTTGAACCGAGAATCCCAAAGGGAGCAGTTGACTCTCGGTGGGCTTTATGCCCGCCATTTTGATGCAACTTTCCTAAAGTTGCTTTCGAGACTGCCGCAGTACCGGGTTGTGCCACGCTGGCATAGAATTTCTGTTAAGAAATTGTTATTTAAATCTGCTTATTCCACTAGTGTACTTCACTAGTGGTTTTACAACGGGTAAACATAAATTGGAATAAGCAGGGTCCGAACGAGAGACCCGAGCGAAGCATGAAATAAAGAAACTACTTTATTTCAGCTCAGAAAAGAAATCGTTGTTTCTTTTCTTGAGCGAGCATGCAAGAAATTAAGAAACTACTTAATTTCTGCACAGAAATACAATCGTTGTAGTATTTCTTGTGCCACCTATCTTTGATCGGTGGTGGTCTCGAGTGATTGACACTTGTTAAAGAAAAACGCCATCGGCCGAACCCCTGCTTGATATTTAAGTAGTTATAACGCCATAGCCTTCCTAAGCTGTTTCCTCCGTATATTCTTGTCTCCTTTCCTTAATTTTTGCTTCTTCATTATCTCTAATGGCTTTTACTTGGGCATCCGTTAAATTTCCCCAGTCTACCTTATGTTCCCACTGTGTATTACTTCTTTCAATAAAGGCGATAATATCTTCTGTATGTTTAATCTTACCGATGTACATAGGCATGAATGCTTCAATGAATCTGTGATTATGAAGGTCTATTATCAGGTAAAACAAGGCAATCATTATGTGCGGACTATACTCTTTTGGTGGATTTGTATTAAGATAAGTGTAAAATAAACTATCAAGTGCTTCTTTATGGTTGTTTTTTAACGGCATTTGAACATATTTATCTCCAATCTTATGATAAACATCCCTCTGGCTTGTAGCTGGCAAAAAAGCGTGAATCATGTGGTAAAAGGTTGAAACAGGATGGACATATTCTCCATGACTAAATACTGGTGGCGAAAACGCAAATTTTACAAGCGAGGGAGAATATGTAAGCAATATCTTCAAAATTCTTTTTTGATCATTCGTTAAGGAATGAGCTTGTGCCATCGCTTCATGTTTAAGTAAGTCTTTTACAATTTCATCTTGGTATTTCTCCCATCCTTCTTGAAAATATAAAGTGTTTAGATAGTAACAGTAAATTGACACTTTGTCTTTTTGTAGAAAATATAATGTAACTCTTTTGAAAGTGGAGTAATCTAAAGCAATGCTCCAATAACTAGTTTTTCCTGTTTTAGGAACTTTTTGAATAAAGTTCTCTTTTAGTTTTGCATTTGCAAATAATTTTAATGATTTGTCAACAGTTGTTCCACCAATATTATCTTTATTTTCAGCTTTCAATAATGCGGTTGATATTTGTTGTTCTGATAATAAGGCTATTTCCCTCCATTTTTGTGCTAGTTTTCTTTTGCCTTTAGGAAATTTTTTCTGAGTTTGAATATATTCTTTAAGGCTCTGTATGTTTTTTCTAACTGTTTCTCCGAAAACTTCATTACATGAAATATTATTCTCAACCCACTTATGTAGGAGAAATTTTATCCACGGCTTGTATCCCAGAAGCAAAATAAAGACTTTATCCTTCTCCAGTTCTACTAGAGCTAATTGGCTATTATATGGGTCTTCTCGCATTTATTTTAATTAAATTTAATGAATATTTAAGCTTTTCCTTTCCTTACACCTTAGGTATATAATTTGGACAAAACATCCACCTTTTCTTTAAATTGGTGCGATTGTGGTTTAAATCCTATTCTTTAATAAGTTCCTATGGAAAAAATCAAAGAAAACGTTCATGTGTCCATGCTTGGTGGTTACTCTTTTGCCGTTACTTTACCCCGTTCTTGGGTCTTGGCGCATGAAGGCAAAAAAATCTCCATGTTTCTGGATGAACAGAACCGTTTGATTCTGATGGGGGTAGAATGATGCTTAAGAAATTATCTCCTGATGAAGAGAAGCAGTTCCCTTTGTTAGTAAGGTTAGCGAGGGAGCTTTATTTTAGAGGTGATCAGAAGTGAACGCCTCAATCTGTAAAAATTGCAATAAGCCAATTAATCAATATCTGCGTTCAGATGCCGTTTTCTGCTCCTTTGATTGCCAGCAAGGGCATTACTATGAAACTGTTGTAAAAGCTAGAAAAAGTAAGAAGCAGTCGTTGAATTCTGGTGGTGAGGCTGTGTGAAAGAATCTCACGAGGGGTTTTTTAATTACACTCGCAACGAAGTGAAAAATTGTTTGATAGCTCAACCGCAAAAAATCAGTCAAGCAACAGAATTATTGCGCAATTATATTCTAACATATAACAAAATTTACACAATACGTTCTGATGAAAAAACAGAAATTTGGATTTATGATAATGGTATTTACATTCCACAGGGGCAATCACATATCAGACAAACCTGTAGGAAAATTTTAGATAAGGCATATTCAAATGCAATTGCAAATCGTGTAATTGCAAAAATAGCAGTAGATACATACATAGACCAAAATGATTTTTTTAAAAATGAACCTCCTCATTTGATTCCTGTACAAAATGGAATTTTTGATTTTAAGAAAAAAGAATTATTGCCTTTTTCATCTGAATATTATTTTTTTAATAAATTACCTATTATTTATGATAAATCGAAAGATTGTCCTAACATTAAAAAGTTTTTCAATGAGATTTTATCTTCAGAAGAAGATTTGGAAGTAGTCCAAGAACTGTTTGGATATGTTATTTATCGTGAATACAAAATTGAAAAAGCAATAATGTTCTTGGGTTCTGGAAGGAATGGAAAAGGAAAATTATGCGATTTATTGAAACGTTTTGTGGGCGCAGAAAACTGTGCAAATATCCCTTTGCAGAATTTTGAAAATGATAACTTTGCCATGTCAGAATTGCATAACAAACTTGTGAATTTGTCAGCAGACATTTCAAAAACAGCTTTAACGCAAACTGGCAATTTTAAATCATTAACTGGTCGTGATTTGATTTCAGCATCGAGAAAATTTTTATCAAAAATTCATTTTGTGAACTATGCAAAAATGATTTTCTCAGCAAATGAACTGCCGATAACCAATGATATCACACCAGCATTCTTTTTGCGGTGGGTGATATTAAATTTCTCATTTCAATTCGTAACAAAAAAAGATTTCACTGGTGATGATATAACAAAATTAGCTGATCCAGAACGTATCGAAAAAATCATCAGCAATGATGAGATGTCTGGATTGTTTAATTTTGCCGTTAATGGTCTTGAACGGTTATTGCAAAAAGGAGATTTTTCATATTCAAAATCAACCAGTGAAGTAAAAAAGATATGGCTAAGAAAAAGCAGTAGCATTCAGGCATTTATTATGGATTGCGTTGAAAAAAAGCATGATGCGATTACAACAAAAAGCGAATTTCGTCAATCATACAATGAATATTGTAACAAGCATAAGATTACTCCTATTTCCGATAAACTAATCCGTGAAACGCTGGCAACATCATGCGGGATTACCGATGGGCGGAAAACAGTAGGAGAAGAACAAGTGGTACGTTGCTGGATTGGAATTCTTTTGAAAAATGAAGAAAAAAATGACAGGATTGTCAGCTTTGACATGGTTTCTCATCCTATGGGAGAAAAAGGGGGAAATAAAATAGATACTAAAAACCTTAGCAACCTGTCAAACGTGTCAGGAAAAAAATCAATTGTCAGCACTGACAAGGTTTTTGAAAAAATTACGCTTAAAAATTGCGAAGAAACATATCACAAATGTCAGGACTGCGGAAAATTTCCATGCCATTGGCAAGCACCTGATGGTTCGTATCGTTGCAATGATTGTTCAACCGATACGGCAACCTTCGTCTCTGAAGAGGTGGTTGAATAATGTCAATAGAAATTTACGGAAAGCTGGAGCAGATAGCTAACGAGAGCCATCCTACCCGTCAGCAGATGGCTTTCTTTCTACGGACATTGGCACAGAAGGGTGGACATTCAGCAGAAGAATTGTTGGATTGCATCCAAACACAGACTTCTTGGGTAGAGTATACCAGTAAGAAGAACAAGAACGATTTTGTGAACTTTGTCCGATGGGCAACTGGAGATACCTCCCCTCGCTTTTTTTCTTCATTAAAAAAGAATGAATCACGAACCGAGCCAAAGAAATGGTATTTTAACAAAGGCTTTGCAAGAACAGTAGCACATAATGAGATAGCTTTGGATATTGATACAAAAGAAGATTTTGAGAGAGCTGTGAGAATTTTCAATGAACATGAACTAAAAGGAAATTGTAGGACATGGGAAGGAGCTAAAGGAGGTCATGTTTCACTTTTATTTTCAGAACCGTTCTCTCTTGAATTTAAGGAGATGGTAAGAATATTTTTTCATGGTGATAAAGGACAAATTAACATTACAGTTGAAGGAAAACCACACCAAAACACAGGAAATATAGTAAGAATTATTGCTGAGCATCAGGGATTTAACAGTAAAGAATCATTAAAAATCATGTTCAAAAATGAACAAGGAGGAATACAACCATGAAACAACAACTGAAAGAAGGAGAGAAATATTTGAGCATAAAGTTAGCAGGACATGATTTTGTCACTGCATTTCCAAACCAGAAAACGAAACCAGAGCAACCAGATTTCAAAGGGGATGGTGTTGCAGTGTGGATAAAAGAGAAACGAGGAATGAAAGAAGAGGAGGTAAAATCTCCTCTTTAGTTTTTAATTATGAACCTGAAAAAAATTCGCATAATTCACCCTGTACCAAGCTTTGTTGATCCTATTCGCTTCATACATATTGAAGCAATGGACAAGGGAACTACTATAGAGCTACCAGAACCAGTAGCAAATTTGTTGATTAGAAAGAATAGAGCAAAGGAGGTGATTGTAGAAAATCAGTTCTTACAATGGCAGAAATAAAAAATTTTAATCGATTACCAACGAGCAGATTAAGGAAGAAAAGAAAGAAAAGACTCCGATTAAGAAGATGCAATAGCCACTTTAAACAGAAAGTCTTCGGGAAGTGAGCTAAACACTTCCATCCTCCTTTCTCCCTTCATACGGAAGGGTTTGGTGAAAGCTATTGCATCAATTTCAATTTACAAAAAGAGAAGGTGGAAAGATAAATGGTAAATCCAGTCAAGAATCCAAAATTCAGAAGCAGGAAAGGATACAAGCTTGTGATGATGTCGAACAATCAAACAATTTGGTTGCGGGAAGATTCCCGTCAGATCGCTGAGAAGATTTTGAATCATTTAGAAAATGATCTTCAAAAAATAGGAAAACCACGCAAAGTAACTTTTTCGCAGTTGAGTGAAGAAACAGGTATTAGAAAAGCAAGTGTATCTTCTGCCTGTTACTTACTGGCATTCCGAAAAGAACCATTAATTCGGATGTGGGCTGATCGAGTGATTAAGAAGAATATTTCTTCGCCTAATACAGTAAGAACGTATATGCGCATAAGAATCCTAAAGAAGGCTACGTCCATAGGACGAGTAACGCCTACAAAGAAAATACCTGCATTAACGCTTACAAAGGAGAAGCTATCTAAACGGTTACTATACAATGGCGAAAAATCAGGATAAAAGGATCACAGTACGCTTCAACGCCAGAGAACAGGCGGAGCTAGAACTTCTCAAGAAGACTTTCCACTTGGAAGGCGACAGCGAGGCAGTTAAGATGGCAGTTGAATGGTGCAATAGTTATCTCAAAAATGTCACAAATACGTTTTTCCCGCCTTCCTTTGAGGTCGTGCTTGTGCGGAAACGGAAGACCGAGTCGATAGATCGAAAGGTCTATGATGGCTAAATCGCCTTATTTTGTCACGGAAAGTTGGGCAGATGTCCGACAAAACAGCTCGGAGGCAAAGAAAGAATTGATTAACCCCCCCCCACCCTTAAACTTTTTTTATAGAAAAATTTTATTAATAAGGTTAAAAATAAGCTATATAATGGCACTCACAAAGAAGACAGTCAAAATAATATATGATGTATTTAAAGAGCATAAAGCAAAAGCATATGGCTCATTGATTATTAGACATTTGAGGGGGGGGCTTGTATATAAGGTTTATTTTGAAATGTTTGGTACAGATAAATTTTCCAAAGAAGTAGCATATATTAAACTTGTTTTAAAAGATAAAACCGAAGTTACAATTTCACCGATAACCAAATTAGAACAAGCGTTTGCGAAAAATAATCTTGCAGGAATTACGAAGTTTGAATTTGAAGATAAAAATCCCCCAAAGTTTCTCTATATTCTAAGAGTAGGGGATATGTTTTTTGACTTAACTGAAGATACGGCTAATAGACTTTCCAAAGAACTCGGCGTAATAATTGATATATTCCCTTAAGTTCCGCTAATATTAAAGGCAGGGTTAAAGCATTATAAATAACATAATTTTTAGTTATTAAAACCCTATGGTGGAAAAAGAGTTATGTTATTAGTTAATTAATCACATTGTGGTATAATCTTGAATTTAGTTGTAATATACATATTAGTCAAAATGTGCTTTGGGATTGTTTCTCCGTCCGATACTACTTCTATTACAACTCCAGGAGGTGTTGAATCTTCTTCCATGTTTTGACAATATTCTTCGTTTCTTGGATTGGCGCTCATAATTGTCATATGAATACATGCTTCTTTTATGGATTTGTTATTATCAAAATTTAAGGTAATATCCAATAATTTTTTTTGATCATCTTTTTCTATGTTTACATAAGAATTTTTTACATATTTGTGAAATAAGTCTCCATTATCATCAAATAGGTTTGAGTCGATGTAGTTTTTACCAAAACCAACCGTTCCTAAATCATTAGAAGGCTGAGCTTGTACCTGAAATTCATTACCGCACTCCCTTTGTTTGATTAAATCTTCATCACTCAGTCCTCCTGATTGACAAGAACAAAGCACTTCTCCTGTTTCTTGGTCACAACTATAAGAACCAAATGGTTTTACATTATGTTTAGCACAAACTTCAGTACAAAGTAATTTATACCCTTCCTCGACATCTCCACCTCCAAATAATACTGCGCCAAGGTTTGCATCTTTGCAGGTTATTCCTGTTTTATATTTAGTACACCCAGAAAGTAATATTACAACAAGAAGAACAAATAATATCATATATCCTCTTGAAATTGACATTTTTTATAATAAATGTTGTGAGGTTATATATTTTTCTACCCAGCTCTAGCCCACTGTCCTTTTTTATCCATTTGGGAAAATGATTTCTTTATCCTATATAAATATTAACAGATATTCCAAGACCAAGAAATTGATCAAACCCAAACCTCGCCCAAACATTTAAATAGATATTTTTCTTAAAAACAGAAGATGACATATAGCAGATTAGGTACACCTGAGGAAAGAGCAGAATTTGAGATGTTGTGGAAAGACAATATTTCTACTGAACTCAATGGGATCAGGGTAGCCTTAGAAAGAATTGCAGACATTTTAGAAGACAAGGAATAAAATGTCTGGGACGGATGGCGTCCCATTTTTCCAATCAAAATGAAAAAAATATTTCTCTAAGAAGGAACTAAAATGATAGATTTAATTGGTAGTGTCATTCCTATTTTATTTGAATCACCTAGTCTACCTCTAGCATTAGTAGTGTACACTTATCTTCTTTATATTGCATTTTTTAAAAAAGGCAAATTTATTTTAATAGAAAGCCTAGATGAAATGGGTAGACTGATTATTTTATTTATTGGTCTTTCTATTTTGACAATTTCTATAATTGTTGGGATAATATTCCTAAGTAGTATATTATTTGGAACCACCCTCCCCAAAGAATTATTTTTCAATTGGCAGGATGTTATTCTTCCCCTTTTGGCATTCATATTCATACCTTATCTTTTTAAGAAAGAATCAGAAAAGAAGCACAGAAAATTTGACTTAGGGGATTGGTTTTTTATTATACTTGTCTTTGATTTAGGGTTAATCATTTTCTCATTAATCAATGCGATATACGCTAAAATATTTGTCACGGCGGAAGTAAGTTCCTTCTTTATGATAACATCCCTATTTTTAGGATTTTCTTTTTTGCTTAGTGTTGCATACCTCCATGCAGTATTAATTCCAATGTTAAAACTAAGAGAGCAAAAGTATTTTAATAAAAAAGGATTGAAAATTTGTATTTTTCAAATATTCATCTCTATAATTGCAATTTGTATTTACTTACTCTACAAGTTATAAGTGTTAACCTATATATCTCGGAGGATTTTTTCTACATTTGTAAGATTCATAATTTTTTCTAATAATTCTTACAATTCTTTGAATGAAGTCTATTAATATTGCACCAACAGAAATAAGAGTTCCAAAAAAGGCGAAAATGTCAAAAATAGATGAATTGCCTCGATACATTATTTGAAGCTTTTCCAAAAGATTAGGTTTAGGAATTCTTACTCTAACAGCAGTAACATTCTCAAGAATTACATGAACCCACATTGGTTTTTCTTTATACATGAACTCAAAGACACTATCATTTATCTTGATATTTTGTTGTTCTTGCAACAGATCTCCATCAATCTCTTTATAAATATCCATTGTACATTTATCACAAACAACACAACTGCCATAACGTTCACAAATTGACGGACTAAAATGTACTATTGAAGCTAATTCTGGTTCTTCTGGTGTAAAGTTCCCCGTTAAATATGTTGGTGGGATTATTGACATATATCCTTCCCAGATACCCATTTCCTGATTACTAATGCGACCGTATGATAATAGAAACATAGGGAGAAATATTAACAAAAGAAGCAAAAAAATTGGTGAGATCAGAAGTTTCTTTTTATTATTGCTATCCTTATTCATAAATAAAATGTTATCTTTACTTTTTATAAATCTAATTACAATAAGAATACTACAATTTTTTTAATAATGCAAGACCTTCCTTTGTAATTGTAACTTCAATATATGATCTGCCGTTCTGATCATGCCTAGCAAACTCTTTTTTCGTAACAGCACCAAATAGAATAAGATCATCTACATGGTTTCTTACACTTAGCCAATTACTGCCTGTTTTTCTTTCCAAATCTCCTAGAGAATGAGGTTTCCCATCTTTTAATGCTTCTAAGACATCTTTTCGTAATGCTTGTGCAGTTCTTTTCGACATACCACTATATTGGGGAAAGCTTTATATAGTAATATTCCACAATAATGTGGAATGAAGGACGAAAGAAGATGGTTATCTGGTGTTTTAATTGCTGTTTTTCTCATAACATCTTTATTTCTAACTGCTGGTTGTACACAAGAAGACCCTTGTCAAACAGAGTTTGAGCAATGTAATTATGATTGTGGTGAAGGTGTGTTTAGTTCTATTTGTAAGGAGAAATGTACTTACAACTATAACAAATGTAAAGAGGGAAATAGATGAAACAACAATTAATCAATCTTTTAGGAGTAATTATTCTATCTTTTGGAATTGTATACTTAGAGTTCTATAATGCACTAATTATAGGGACTCCCATGTTACTACTAGGGCTACTTATTGTTACTTCAAACTTAATAATGGTGATAAAAAAAGAAAAATGAAAAAAATAATCATTTCTTTAATACTTATTGTAACCTTTGTAGTCGGTTGTGTTCCTACAACTTGTAATCAGCCATATATTTTGGTTGGAAATTCATGTTGTTTAGATCAAAATGATAACGGAATTTGTGATAGTGATGAAACTGTTTTTGAAAAACTAGAGGAAGTTGAAGTCTCTGATATAGCATTAATAACAAAAAGAGCCGCAGAATTAGGGTTATATTCCAATGAAGTAGAAGCAGGCTATTCTTTGAATAGAAAAAGTTCAGGAATTTATCAGCTTGATAAAGAAGATTTTCCAGAATTAAAATTAACTGACTTGAAAGAAACTTTTGTTACAAGTTATACAAAATCTGGTACAGAAACAGAAGGAACAAGATGGCTAACAATGTACACGAGAGTCTTTGATACAGTTGAGGGAGCAGAAAAAGGATTTCAAATATTGAAAGACAGTTTTGAAGGAAATCCTTTATTTGAAAAAAAAGATTGGCTTATTAAGATTGGCGAAGAAAACGTTGTTTTTCTTCATGAGTACAGATATGACTCTTTTTCATATTCAAAATATATCGGATTAATAAGATTAAAGAATACAATATCTCAAGTTATATTAAATGTCCCCGCTGGTGTAAAAGCTGGTCAAGAATTAGAAAATTATATGAAAAAGTTAGAATTGAGAACTTTAACAACAGAAGTTTCGGTACCAGAAGCGGACATGGTTGTAATTTCAAAAATAGGAAACAAAAAAGATAATTTACTGGAAGTAAAAATTAATGGATTTAATAAAGGACAATCTGTTCCAAGAGAAGAAGCATTTACCAATTCTAAAATAGAAAATGTAGTAGGAACTGAATTCAATTATTTAACTATAAATCTATATTTGAAAAACATAGGTATTGAAGATGGTTTTGATACATCTTATTACAATTTTATTTTAAATGATGAAAAGGGGAATTATTATACCGCTGATTACAGAAGCGACGTTGCGGAAGGTAGTAGAGAAGGAGAATTAATCCCTAAAGGAACAAGTTTTGGAACTGCATACTTCTTTAAAATTTTGAAAGACTCAAAAAATTTTACCTTAACGATTCATGATGAAGATGCGGAGATTTATCAAACAGAATTAGTAACAACTTAAAAGACACTAAAATCAATAAAAACAATAGGATTTCCAGCCAGATGTTTCTATCTTTGATTCTTCTTTTCACACTGCCATTTCAATCTGTGCCTACGTTAATATATTTTGTCAGAGAGACATTTTCCTCTTCTGATTTCTGCAATTTCCTGCTCCTAATAGCCTCTCGTCTTAATCTGGCTCTGTACTCGTAAGAACATTTAGGACACCATGTACCACCTTTTATAGCATCTGCTTTAGCTTCCCAAATATGATCATTTGCACATTGAAATTTAAGCTTAACACTATTTTTGATATATTCCATAGATAAGCATTTTCCTCCTTTACTCTCTGCCAATGCTCGAAGGTTATCTAACTCAATTTCTTTGTAAGTGCCAGCTTTTCCAAATTGATTGCTCCATAATTCTTTTTGTTTTTTATCTGAACAAACTGGACACCATGTTCCTTTCTTTATATTACTAGGAACTGTCCGCCATTTATGGTCTTCAGCACATTCCCATACTAATTTAGTAGAATTATTAATATAATTTTTAGATAAACATTTTCCGCCTCTGCTTTTTGCAATTTCTTGCATTTCTTCTAAATTTTTAGATGAGTAAACATCAAAAGTTTTATAATCTATTTTCTCAGCATTTACCAAAGGTTTAAAGCCTTCTTTTTTACATTCTTTTTCAATCCATTCTCCTAATAGTCCATAATTTGTAGGATATGGAACTTGGATTAATATAACACCATTTTCTGAGCATCTCTTTTTTTTCAATTCATCATGTTGCTGAATCTTTTCTAAACTAAAGTTTCTGTTGAAATAATGAATAGGCTGAAAATGTTGTTCTCCTTGATATTCAAATGCTAAATTTAATTTTTTACAATATCCATCCAATTCAAGATTTTTACCCTTAGAACCTTTCATCCAGATAGGATAACTTTTTGGAAATTTTTCTTTGAAGAAAGTTTCAAAGAAACTTCTACATATCTTTTCACCAATTCTTGTAGAACAAATTGGACACCACTTATTTTTTTTAATGTTATGAGGGGTCGCTTCCCATTCGTGCTCTTTTTTACATTTCCATTTTAAATTAGTTGATGAGCTAATATATTCATCTGATAAGCATTCCCCACCTCTGCTTTTTGCAATTTCTTTCATACCTGCTATGGTTAAGCGGCACATTTTCTGTCTTTTTTCTTTGGAATATGATATTCCCTTATTCGAAGGGATATGTCCTTTCGGAAAACCCATTTTCTTTCTAATTTCTGGATGAGCAAATAAAGTTTTTTTCCTAGATTCTACGGCTTTTCTTATGGACTCTTTAGATTGCTTGGTTCCTAACAGGGGGTGTTTGTTTAGCTTATAGTATTCCTTCATAAATTCGGAATGTTTCTTTTTGTTTTTTTCAGAAACTGGTATTCCTTTATTCCACGTAGTTTTTCCTTTATGAGCTTCACTTAGATTTCTTCTGTGTTCATCACTTAATTTTTTATCTTTATTCCAAGGAATTCGTTCTTTCTTTAATCTTACGTCAGCCATATCTAAATGGTACGTTAGTGACTTAAAAACTCTTCTTTAATAGAAATAAATTTAAATGTAGGGTTATCTTAATGTTATCAGGTACAAAAATTACAAAGATGATGTCGTAAAATGATTGATTTACTTAAGCAGAAGTTAGCGGAAGCAAATGTAAAAATCATCAGAGAGGATAAACTGGAATTTATCACAGAATTAACAGTGGATATAATCCCGGGAATAATGTTAAAGCCTACTGGCGCAATGAGGAAGGAGTTGTATAATTTTTTTCCTTTCTTCATAAAAAGTCCAGATTCTGGTAAATTTAGACGATATAGAAATAATCTAGAAGAATTGAAATTAGAAGTAGCTGCATGGAAAATTTACAGAGATCAAATTCCTATTGTTGAAAAAGTAGCTATCCTTCATTTAGATAGCAAAGAAAATAAAAAATATATTGTTGAAATAATGATAGAGCCTTTTACCAATGAGGAAGATTGTAAAAAAAAGGGGCATTATGAAGAGGCAAAAATCATTCTGGAAGAAGCTGTATCAAGGTTTCCAAATGTGGGAGATTTCCAATATCATAATATGGGTTACGATCCTTCAGATGGAAAAATTAAATTCTTTGACGTTTTTCCTCAGGAAGAATTGATGAGTGATGAATCTTTAAGATGTTTTGTTGAAGATTTGAAGGAGAGATTTTCTAAAGTATACTTGCAAAAAGATTATCCGCTCTTTAAGAAAAATGCTGATAGGTTCTTGGATTTTTTTAGAGCATTACAGTCAAAAGATGTTATAGATCTCGATAAGAATTTTGATGGATATATTAATGACGGATTAAAGTCTAGAGTATTTTTAGGGATAGCCGTAGAATTAATCTTGAAGGCAGCTTATTTAAAAAATGGATACTTGATTAATTCCGTGAAAGATAAGAAGGAAGACAATTTCCCGAAAGGAATTTCAAAACCATACAAAATTAATGAAGTCCCAGATAAAAACATTAAACTAAAAAATACCGTAAGCCTTTCATATCTTCTTGATAATTTACATTTATTCTTTAAAGAAATTGATTATAAAGAATATATTACTTATGTAAAGAAGGGGATAGAAATTGCAAAAATATGGAGAGATAAAGAAATGCATGTAGGTGGCGGATACCACTTAGAAAATGGCAACGATATAATTGATGTAGGGAGATCTTTATTTAATATATATAAGATAATCTTTAACGAAGATTTAAAACCACTCCTACCAAGTGGACGAAAGAATTTTTTAGACTATATCAAAAGAAATTAACCACTTACTTTAGTTGTTATTATACAACAATGAGATTATTCTAACTTGATTTACTCCTCATCTCCTTAAACTCACTCAGCAACTTTGGATTCTTCGCAATCTCAGAAATGTACTTCAATGTTTCGATAAACTGCTGTTGCTGTTCTGGGTTAGTATAGCTTGGAATTAAACTCATCAGCTCATCCTTTTGTTTCAGTAGCTCTTCTGCATCCAATTTCTCCTGTTCATATACTTTGGTACTAGTGGGTCTACCGCAGAATGGACAATGGTTGTACGAAGAACTGATAAACCGTTGGCAGATACATTTGATCTGTTTCGGTTTCTCCTCTTCCTCAAACTTAATTCCCTTTTCTTTTAACCAAGCTTCTCGTACTTGCTTATCAGAGATATGCGTATAATTACGTTGCATCTTACTTCCGATGATCCATCCCATACGCTTACATCGTATATCAACAGGAAGCGTGGAACTTGAATCTAAGGAAGCTCTAGAGTGCCTAAACCAGTGCGGATTATGTTTCTTCGTAATCTCTGCTCTTTCAGCAATTTTCTGGAATAGCTGGTAAAGCCTCTGATGAGTAAAATGTTCTATTCTTGTCTTTCTACCCTTAACTTTCTTAACATAATAAAATAACGGAAAGTCCTTATTATTTTTACAAGGGTGGGTAGCACGATGTTCTAACATGAGTGGAACGCTGTCAACTATATCAATAACTCTTTGTTCAGTCTTACTTGTTGGAAGAAAAACCTCTCCAATCCCCCTATCATTGACCTTGAAGTGTTTAATTTGGATGGTTGCCACTTCTCCAAAACGTGCACCAATTTCATGGAACAATGCCAAAAGAGCCTTCTCTTGGGTAGTTTCGCATCCCTTTTCCAGCATGCATTGTAAATCTTCTTCTGTAATGACCTGCTCAGGGTCTATTTTATCTTTCTTATAGTAAAGAGATACGTCTTTCCTAAGAAACTTATAGATTTTCTTCGTAGTCTCCCTAACTAAGAAATCATTACTTAACAGTCTTTCATCATGATCTTCCAGCCAACTGTAAAACTGCTTCAAAGACCTTCTATAATCAGATTTCGTAGCATTGGACTTGTTTGTATTTTGGAGTTGGACAATAACGCCTTGTAGATCAGAAATGGTAGCTTTATCAAAGTCCTTCTGAAGCCATTCCAGCATGGTTAGAATCTGCCCCCATCTCTTACCTACAGTATATTTTCCAGTAGTGCCTTTAGAAATAAGTGAATTGCCGAACTCCTTTAGCAGTTCCTTATTTCGTGGGCTAATTTTGTCGCTTTCTTGAATAGTTTTCAGGCACTTGTAATAGTTTGTCTCCCTGTTTGGATATAGTTGTCGTAGTTCCATTTTCCTTTTGTAGCTTCAAGGATAATGGCATTTATTAGCTCTATAATACCAAACAAGGAAAAGAGTATTAAATTTGGCTCTGGCGTTTTAGAAGTTAATAAAGTAATAAAAGCGCCATCGGCCGGATTTGAACCGGCAATCCTAGAGGGACTGGTTCTCTTTTAGGCGGGCTTTATGCCCGCCGTTTGGTGCAGCTTTATGAAGCTGCTTCAAGACCAGCGCAATACCGGGTTATGCGACGATGGCATATCCCTGTTTTATAAGAAATAGTTTATAAAAGTTTAGGTCAGCAAACCCTGCCTTTCCCTTTCTGTAGATACTTCTGGTGGTATTCTTCCGCCTTATAGAATCTTTTTGCCGGGACAATTTCAGTTACCGCATTTTTAGGTTTTGATTTTCCCGCAAGTTTCTTCTGCTCTTCATTATGGTAGAAAATGACTGACCGGTATTGGTTGCCGACATCCAGCCCCTGCCGGTTTAATTGGGTTGGATCATGAATTTTCCAGAATGTTTCTAATAATTTTTTATAACTAACTTTTGCTGGATCAAACTCAATCTGGACAACTTCTGCATGTCCGGTTTTACCTCCACACACCTGTTCATAGGATGGATTTTCAACTTTTCCTCCCATGTAACCGACTGTGGTAGAGATGACTCCTTTAACCTTGCTGAAAATTTCTTCCGGTTCCCAGAAACATCCTAAGGCGAAAGTTGCTATTTGCATTTTT
>JAUSJN010000065.1 GCA_030647325.1 Nanobdellota archaeon
TTATTAAAAATGAAGAGATCATATCTTGCTAGCTTTCTTTTTATCTTATTGGTCTTGAGCGCATCTTTTGAGCTTTATACTTATTACGCGATCGACTCTAAAGAACAGTTTAAGGAAGCTGCGGAATATATCGAGAGCAATGCTTCTCCAGCAGATGTCTTATTTCTTCATAGGGCTACCATAGCTAAACTCTGTTTTGATTACTACTATTTCGGAAATGCTGAAGAAGTGAGGCTGATAAACCCCGGAACTGATGATTATCTTTTGATAGAAAGAGCGGTCGGAAAACAGGATCTTTATCTGATCTTAAGCCATAATTTTCACACCCAAGATTATTTTAAGTCGCGTCTTGATTTGCTGTATGAACTTGAAGAAGAAAAGAAATTTATCGGAGTGACTATCTACAAATATAAAGTAAGTTAAGCTTGCTAGAATGAAGAGAGATAATGTTTATAAAGAAAGTTCCTTGCTTTAGCAATAAAATGACCTTAGAATACCTCTTGAGTTATGCCAATGCTAACGATATGGGCGCTGATGAAGTAAAAGCAAAAGCTTGTGATAAATTGAGGAATGAATTTCTGCGTGGAGTTTGTTATGAATATATAACAACATATCTTGATGCTACCGGGTTAAAATTAATGGGTGATCTGAAACTCTCTGAAGAAGAGGTACACGGATGGTATAGTAATTTAGGTAATATATGGCATGTAAAGGAGATGGAAAAGCTCACAGGCATTCGGCCAAAACCGGAACTTATTGATGAATTATTTTATATGACTGAAGATTTAGCAAAAAATGGCATGGATCAGTGGAGAAGATACATCAACCATTTTGGCGTTAAACCTTCCCCTGAGAAAACATGGAAGGCTTATGAATTTGTACTGGACGACAATAGTCATATTTCTGATTTTAAGGTTTTAGGTGAGATTGCTGAGCTTACAGGTGTGAAGATTCCGGAAAATTTAGTTCAGGCAAAATACCTCAGAATCGTAGAACGGATCCCAACTGCTAAAAAATATGAAGATGTACAAGACGCATACTATGCAGCTAAGGATATCAAAAGATTGTTCAAAGCTACAGAAATCAAAGCCAAGCTTCCAGAAGATATTGTCCAATCCGTGTATGGAATGATCCTTCGGGAGAGCGAATTGACTTTTATGGGTGCGCAAGCAATGGAAGGATTATACGAAGTCACCGACATAAGTTTGAATATCCCTGATATAAAAACTCAAGAGATATTTAAGCGTTTATTAGCGGAAGGAAACAGTGAGAATATCGGCATATTGAAGAAAATATCGCAGACGGAGCCTGAATTTTCGTATGAAGATGTTCAGAAAGCCTATAGTGCTGCAGTAGGCACCCATTTTGATACCATAAAAAGATTACGCGCAATAAAAGACCTTACCGGCATAGACCCCTCTGAAAAGGTCGCCATAGAAGGTTACAGTAAACATACTTCTTGCTGTTTTTCTGGTTCTACAGATTTCATCAGTGTATGGAAGGAAATCTCTGGAGTAAGTATGCCCGAAGAGATGGCGCATAAATATATTGGTATTCTTTTGAAGAGAACATAATTTTTTACTAATTGAACACCTATTCTTTTTTCTGACTGCAAGCAAAGCTAAATCAATGACTTCAGAATCATAATCTATTTAAATGGATACGCGGGGAAAGAGCAGTGGTTAAGAGTGGTTAAAATAGGGATAATCGGCTCAGGTAAATGGGGTGAAAATCACCTCAAAGACTTTTCTAAAATCTCGTCCTGTCATCTAGTAGGTCTAGCAGATGTTGATGAAAGCAAAAAAGAGCTGGCTGCCAAGTATGGCGTCGTGTTCTTCAAAGACTACAAAGAGATGCTTCCTCACATCGATGCGGTAACAGTGGTCACGCCGACAACAACACATTATGAAATAGCAAAAAATTGCCTTCTGCAGGGAAAACATGTTTTTGTAGAAAAGCCGTTGTGCTTTGATCACCAACAGGCGCAGGAATTAGTGGACCTGGCCAAGGAAAAGAAAGCAGTACTTTCAGTCGGATATGTTTTCCGTTTCAATCCGCTCATGAACAGGGTGAAGGAGCTGTTGCCGGAGATAGGAGAGATCCATTATATCTATGGGAGATATATCCATTCCACTGTTCCGCCACGCAAGGATTCAGGGGTCATCTTTAATCTTGCCGTCCATCTTATAGATTTTTTGAACGTCTTGCTTCCACAAGCTCCTCAAAAAATGTATGCAAGAAATTCACATCTAATCTCTAAGCATAATGAGGATTCTTCACTGGTGACTGTCGATTATGGGAATTTCAGTGCGCATCTGGAAGTAAGCTGCTGCCATCCTTTGAAGAAAAGAGACATGTGGATCATCGGCTCTAAGGAGAAAGTGTATCTTGATTTTTTGGATCAAGTTATTGAACGATATCCGTTGATCGTAAGTGAGGATAAAACGGAAAGAAAGGAAACCTTCCGTGATCCGGAAGTCGCTAAAAACCAGCCTTTGCATGAAGAGTTAAAGTATTTTGTCCATCTCTGTAATAAGAAAGGTATGGGAGAAGAAGTGACTTTCAATCTGTCTGCTGAAAACATCCTTACCACAAAAATGTGTCTTTTGGCCATAAGATCTGCCCGGCAGAATGAAGTCCAGGTAATAGGGTAGTTTTGACTAAGGAGAAAAAATAATGAAAAGAATATTGGTCACCGGAAGCGGGGGAGCGCCAACGCTTAATTTTGTCCGCAGCCTGCGCGATGCCGATCCGAAGCGGGAGAAATATTATATTGTAGGGATCGACTGCGACGAGTTTACTATCCATAGAAGTGAATGCGATAAGACTTATATCTGTCCTAAAGCCAATGATAAAAAATATATCACTTTCCTTAAACATATCATCTCCACAGAAAAGATAGACTTTATCCACACCCAGCCGGAAGTTGAGGTATTTACGGTAGGTAAGCATCGAGAAGAGATCACTACTTTGGGCTGTAAATTGTTCATGCCAAAACAAAGCACTATTGAAATTCTGCGAGATAAAGCAAAATCATACAAGGTCTGGAAGGAAGCAGGAATAACCGTCCCAGAAAATATTGAAATCAATTCTGAAGAAGATCTGAGAAGAGCTTATGAACATTTTGGCAAGGATAATATTTGGATACGGGAGACGATCGGAGCAGCAGGAAAAGGATCATTATCCAGACCAGACTTTCTTTTCGCTAAGCAATACATTGAATCGCGTAATGCCTGGGGTAAGACAGTTGCAGCTGAACACTTGACGGCTAGAACTACTACCTGGCAATCTCTTTGGGACAACGGAAAGCTGGTAGCAGGACAAGGTCGAGAACGGAAGTCATGGGAGATGGGAAATAGGACGCAGTCCGGCGTGACTGGCCTTACCGGCACTGGCGAGATAGTCAATGATCCGGCGATAGCAGAATTAGCAACAAAATGCATCCTTACTGTAGATAAAGATCCGCACGGTATTTTTAGCGTTGATTTTACGTATGATGCAAAAGGAGTTCCTAATCCGACCGAGATAAACATCGGGAAATTCTTTACCACTCATTATTTCATAACTAGAACCGGCTGCAACATGCCCGAGATATTGGTCAATCTTGCTTTTGGAGAATATACGGGGCAGTATAATGTCATTGATCCTTGTGAAGAAGGATATTGCTGGGTACGGGGCATGGATGTTCTTCCAGTATTAGTGAAGAAGGAAGCGATCAAACAAAAGAAAGAAGAATATTTGGAGATTATGCGTCATATTTCTTAGAATGGATATCTTAATCACCGGCGGGAGCGGCTTTCTTGGAAAGCACCTTATTGCAGCTTTGATCAATAGCGGAGATGTTGTTACAGTCATAGG
>JAUSJN010000066.1 GCA_030647325.1 Nanobdellota archaeon
CTTCACTGCTCCTGCTGCCGGAGCAACACTGACCGGAACTCACTCTTTCAATGCTACAATAAATGATAATGTTACCACAGTACAGACAGTCATTTTCCAATTCAGCAATCGGAGCGGAACGGCACCGTTCAACAGGACCGCCAGCAATTCATCCGGAACCTGGAACGTCAGTGTGGATACCACCACCATAACGGAAGGAGCTTTGACCGTGACGGTCTTTGCCAATGATACCGTCGGCAACATGAATAGTACCCAGACTTTATCCTTAACCGTTGATAATGTTGCGGAAGGAGGAACACAAAATGCAGGAAGTAGCAGCGCTGGAGGAGGCGGTGGAGGCGGCTCAACAGCACCTACTCCAAAGGCAGTATGTCAAAATGGCATCATTGAAAATGGTGAACAGTGCGACTCTGGAGAAGGCTGCCTCGCTAGCTGCGAATGCGGTGATGGATATAAGTCGCTCAAAAAAATAGACTGCGAAAGACTTCCTTACTGCGGAGATGGAGTAGTCAACAGATTCACAGAACAGTGCGATATCACCGATCTTAATGGACAGACTTGCAGCTTGATCGGCTATGCAGATGGTGAATTAAGATGCACTCCGCAATGTACGTTTGATGTAAGTGAGTGCGTATCACCAGAAGGGGCTCTCAAAGAACCTGAAATAGAGAAAGGAAAAGCGAAGGAAGCATTGGTAACTACAAAACACTTCCTTCAAGAGACAGTAGAAGGAATGTTACAATCGGCATTCATGAAAAAATCCGCTGCCCTGATCAGCGCTATCGCAGCAAAAATAGTCGGATCCATCAAGAATTACCTGCTCTATTGGCTGCTCCCTATAGCTGTGATCTTGATCCTCATAGTAGGCCTGTACGTCAAAGACCGGCCTCTTCCGGAATTCCTCTGGAAGATGAAAGCAGCTCCTCAAGTGAGAGTAGAACAAGCGCCAGCCACTATTACGCCCTCAACAACCATAGGAAAACCAGATATCCACTTGCGGGATTGGGGCAAAAAGAATTACCTTGACCTGCGACAGGAATTAAAGCACGTGGAAGCACTGATCAAAGAGACGCCGCTTCCCGAGCAAAAGAATAAAGCATTGAAGTTGACTTCGCTCAGAGCGATGAAGACCGAGCAGAAGCAGCCCTTGAAAAATCCAGCGACGAAACAACAGAATCTGGCACAAACCTTTGAAGAGGTTGAACAATGGGTAATCCACCTCTTCGCGTCCGGAACACCTGCCCACAAAGTGGCCGCTATAATCAAGAATGCTACCTTATTAAGCGACACCGAGATAAAGACCGGGTTGATCAAGGTAAGGGCAAGACACTTATTGGAGAAAAGATATTCGCTTAACCAAAAAGCCCTTGCAGAACTGCAGGAATTCATCCGTACAGAACGGAAAAGAGGGGCTACCACTGAACAGATCGTAGCGGACTTAGCACGGGAAGGCTGGGATAAGGAAATAATAAGATTATATGTCTCGGCATATTACTATTAACTGCTTTATTCCGCCTTAAATTACCTATAATCAACCACCGTAAAATTTATATAGGTTTGTGGCATTTAAAGTCCGCAAAGCGCGTGAAATCCGCACAATCTATTAAATGAGGGTGAAAGGTCATGGAAGAAAAAGGGAAAAATTATTCTAAAGAGTTGCTAGGTAAAACTATCGTTTCAAAGTCTGGAAAAAAATTCGGTGAAGTAGGAGATTTAATCTTTGAAGTCGGTTCCGGCGAACTGATCCACTTGATGTTAAAAAATCCAACTTCCTATACGGATAAGATGGAATTGGAAAAAACCAGAGAAGGGCAGATTCTTATCCCATTTTCCGCAGTCATCGCCAGCGGCGATTACATCGTGGTTGCTGAAGAAGATATTATCTGATTATTCTTTGTATTTTTAAATTTATTTTTAATTGTCGTTATTTTTTGATTGCCTATTTATCCTTTTTTTCTAACTTAACCCCAGGCTTAAATTCTTCGTCTATCTTCTGTAAGTAATCCTTCACCCTGCTGAGGACGGAAGCGAGGATGAAATTCTCCACTTTATCTTCGAAGATCTCAGAAAGATGATTGAATTCAGTGATCCTATAGAGATTAGCATTGGTCTCGATCATATGCAGGTCTTTCAACCGCTTCAATTGCCTGCGTATATTGGAAGAGGCGATGCCCAACATAGGGAGTCCAGAACTTTTTCGCAGAGTCATGACATTATTTTTTATCTCTTCAGAATGAAGCTCTTCTCGATTCTGTCTTGCTTTCAGTAAGACATGAAAGACATCCACTACCACATCCCGCGAATCTCCTGGTTGGAGCAAGCCAACAGATAAACATAATTTACGTACTAGCTCTCTATCTCCTACGGTTGGCTTTTCGTATCTTCTTAATGTGATTTCCGCTAAAGGTGTATCCCGACTTATTCTTGCCATGTTGTCCCTCTTTTCTTGTTTTCTTTTTTTATGTAGTATTTTAAATTATGATTCCTAAGGATGAAGGTAACAAAATACCAATCTGTTCTTCTCTTTATTATCAAGTTTCGCAAAATACATTCTTTCTAACTGGATAATTTCGCCTTCTTTGACTTTCTCCAGGCCTTTTTCTCCGATGCCGAGAGCCTTCTCGCCATTGTCAAGGAGAACTTCTATTTGCATCAAGTCTTTGGAAGCCGGCAGCCAATGGATTATGAATCCTTTGTTCGCCGCATTTTTGTATTCCTCGTAATCTTCGGAAAGAAACTTCCAGCCCTTGCCATCGAGAGTGAAATTGCAATAATCCATCAGGCGATGGATCTTTTCTTTTCCTAATTTCTTGAGATCAGCCTGTGAAATAAAGACCTTGCCTTCCGCAAAAAGAGTTCTTTTTCCACGTTTTGGATAATCCGGATGGAGATTTAAGGTAGCTTCTTTTTTAGGAGCTCCTTTTATAGATATTTCAACCGGGTTATGTACAAAGAAATATCGGTTTGCCTTTGGCTCAATAACGTCACGATTGAAAGAATTGATCATTTTCCAGAACTCTTCCTGGCTGACACTTTTGTCGGCTAAGCTGAGACCGATCTCCGTGGCAAATTTCCGGAAGGCTTCCGGCTGATAACCTCTTTTTCTCAGGGCGGGAAGGAACGGTAAGCGAAGATCATCCCAGCCAGAATACACTTTTTGTTCTATGGCGTGTTTGGTCTGGGTTGTACTTAAAGTGAATCCTTCAAAATTGATCCTGCCCCAATGTTTGTACTCAGGATGTTTCCAGCCGAAGCAATCCATGATCATGGTTTCCTTTTTGGCGTTGTCAGCATGATCTTTTCCATTCAAGACATGGGTGACGCCTAACTCGTGATCGTCAACAGCGACAGCAAAGACCATCAGGGGCCAGACTTTCTGCTCCTTGCCGGTCTTGGGATGAATATGTTCATTGATGCGCATGATCGGAAAATCGCGCATGGCTGGATTCTTATGCTTGATCTCGGTCTTCAGTCTTAGGGCCGCTTCTCCTTCAGCATATTCAGAAAACATTTTTGCATAGCGCAGATTATTTTCTTTTACGGAAAGACTCCTGCAAGGACAAGCGATCCCTTGATTTTTCTTCTCTCGCCATTCATCAGGATCACATTTGCAGACATAGGCTTTCCCTTTCTGCACCAGCTGTTCGGCGTAATCGTAATATATCCCTAATCTTGAGGATTGGATCACTACTTGCGCGACATGATTGTCGGACAGCCATCGGGTGTCCTCTGGTATCATCTCATACGCAGGCGCATAGATGTTCTCAGGATTGGTATCTTCGATCCGCAGCAGGAATTTGCCATCGTACATTTTTGCATATTCATAATTCAGAGAAGCACCATAAGCATGACCTATATGTAACGGTCCGGATGGAGAAGGAGCTATCCTGACTACGACTTTTCCTTTCACGGCATTTGGTAATGCTTTTAATGGCCCTTCTGCTGTTTCTTCTTTTTTCTCTTGCAGAAGTTCAGGCGCCAGCTTTTGTAATAGCTGCTTTATCTTCGGCAGAGGTATCATCTCCACTTCGGAGATGACTCTTTCAATCTCTTTCAGGACCTTGGGGACATCTTTTTTGAGAGCAGGATTATCTCTTAAGACCAGACCGAGAATGACATTCTTATTGACCTTGCCGTTAAAGTCCAAGGCATTCTTCAGCGCATGTTTGAGAATGATTTCTTTCATTAATGCTTAGATGCCGAGAGAGATTATTAAATGTTTTGATTAAGAAGATTAAGTTAAAAAAATGGAGTAGAGATGCTACAGGGATAATAATATTGAAAGTTTAATATTAGAATTCTTCTTCCAGATTCTTCAGGTATCCTTTTTTCTTTAAGAAAGCTACTTCTGCCTTACCTTGATACTTATGCACGATGTCTCCTTTTTCGTGACCGCCTAATTCCCACGGCTCTACAATGACTACATCATTCTCTCTGACCCATAATTTCCTTCTGAGTCGGCCGGGGATCCTGCAGATACGCTCTTTCCCGTCTAGACAGAGAACCCTCATCCTGCTGCCACCTAAACGCTGTTGTACGATGCCTAGCACTTCGGTTCGTTGCGGCAAGCGTACGCGGATGACTTGCATCTCTGGGTCTTCTGGTTGTGACATAGAAAATCAATTCGGGGAGCGTATTTATAAAAGCTTTGTTAGAAAAAGTTCTGTAGAAAAAGTCGCCGCCTAGGCCAAGAGGTGAGTGAGGAACAACGACTGCTTGCATGTAATTATTGTTGCTTTCTATAAAATCAACTTACAATATTTGGCAGAAAAACAAGCGGAAAAGAACCGAACGAACGGCCAAGGCGACTTTTTGGAGATTTTCTACAGAGCCGTCGGAAAAAGAGGCATCAAGCACGGAAAAACATTTAAACCAGCAGCTTTCTGCAATCAATAAAAAAGAGGGGTGTTTTTATGGCCAAAAGAGTGGAATCGCCGTCGTCAATCAATACTTTCAAACAGTGCCGGCGAAAATATTATTATCAGTATATCGAGAAGCTTCCTACCTTTCCCAACATCCATACAGTGCGCGGAAATATCGCTCATTCCTGCCTGGAACATTTCTATGATATTGATGCTAGTTCTTTCACCCAGGAAAATTTCAAGCAAAAGTGCCGGGAAGCGGTACAGAAGTTATTGCTCCACCAGTGGGGCGCATACAAAAAAGAAGTAGAAGGATTGAAACTCAGCCAGGATCAGCTGCGCTTCTATTTCGAAGAGACCATGCTGATGCTGATAAACTGGGTAAATCAATTTCTAGAAAAGTTAGAAGAGACCACTCGGAAAAAGCAGATCTCACTGCAGGAAGCATTTATGTACCTTACTCCGGTGCGGGAGATGGAATATACTTCCAACAATTATTCGGTGCGCGGATTTATCGATGCCATCCAGCACCTAGAAGATGAAGTGCATATCATCGATTACAAGACCAACTCCAGCCTGGAAGTGAAAGACAGCATCAGGCTGCAATTAGCCATCTATAGTTTGTTGTACTTTGAAAAACACGGGAAATTACCCTCAAAAGCTGGGATCTTTTTCTTACGGCATAAGTTGAAACTGGTTCCTGTAGATGAAGAATTGTTGGCCTTAGCAAAGAAGGAGATTGAGCTTATCCATGCGCATACTTCAACCACTGAGACGAAAGAAGATTATCCTAAAACCGTGACTCCTTTATGCAAATGGAACGGCGGGCAATGTGATTTTTATGAAGTTTGTAAGCCGCATGGGTAAAAAACTACCCACCCATAGCACTAAAGCTCATCTGGATGATTTCCTGATAGATACTTATGTTCTGCAATACAAACGTTTCCACTATCGCTCCTAAAAGCAGAAATAACAATCCAAATAAAAGCAGATACAGATTAAACCCAAACACTTCGAAGAAACGTTCAGAAGCAAAATCTTCTAACAGCACGTCTTTGGAGATGACGCTGCCGGAAATCGCCGCTAAAAAATATGAGATCGCTTCTATGATCATGTGCGGGAAGACGATCAACATGATCAGTGCAAACAGATAGAGGGGATGCTTTCCGGAAAAGAGCGCGGCGCTCTTGGCCGTAAGCCCGAAAATTGTTCCCCACACTGAAGCGTTCCAGGTGATGAGAAATATCGCGCCGTCACCGGCAAGAAGCGCTAAGATGAAACAAGCCATCAACACTAAAAAATTATTAGTCAGCAAGACATAAAATAATCCGCTAGAGAAGATATCTCCAGTCGCCGAGCCGGCGGTCGCTGAGCCGGCAAATCCCTGTCCTAAACGGATTTCCAACTGTTCACGGAAAAGATTATTCGCCTGCAATTCCGGAAGCAAGATCGTCCCTACAGAATAGACTAACAAAATTCCCAAAAAAAGAAAGACATAGATGCGTACTACTTCAATATCATCCCGCCATAAACTTCTCAGAGAAACCCGCTGTTCCAAGCTTTCCTGCCGCTCTTCTATGGAAAATATCTTGTACAACTCAGGAAGCAAGAGCATGGAAGTGAAGGCTACCGCAACCAGCGCCGGATCACCAGGAAATAGGATGGAAGCGATCAAGACTCCCACAAAGGAATATCCGATCCCTAACAAAAAAGCATAGATTCCTTTTCGTTCCAACCAATCTTCAGGAAAAATGTGTTCTAATACCATGATATCTCTTTTAGATGGAACTAACGAATTTAAGTTTATATAGTTTGCTGTAATGACCAGCTCTGTAGAAAAAAGTCGCCGCCTAGGCCTTAAGGCGAGGTGAGAACTGGAGTTTCATAAGACTAGTTGGTGGGTGCTTTCTGTAGATTTGAAATACAATTTCTTACTATAGATAAATACTAAAAAGCACGAACCGAGCGGCCAAGGCGACTTTTTCAAGATTTTCTGCAGGGCCGTAATAGCCGATTTAGAACATAATTATTTTAAATAGAGAAGCGAATCGTAGTAAAATAACATGAACATCAAAAATCAATTAAAAACTATACTTTTACTAGGCGGCCTTACCGGATTATTCCTTCTTATCGGAGCTTTAGCCGGAGGAAGAACCGGCCTGACTATCGCCCTTATCTTTGCCGGAGGGATGAATTTTGTATCATACTGGTGGTCTGATAAGATTGTCCTGTGGATGTACAGGGCAAAAGAGGCGGATAAGAAAAAGTATCCGCAATTGTATTCAATCATCAAAGAGATTGCTACAAAGGCTCATCTACCGATGCCGAAAGTGTATATCATCGATACACCGCAAAGTAATGCATTCGCTACGGGAAGAAACCCCCAGCATGCAGCAGTGGCCGTGACCGCAGGGATTATGCAATTATTAGAGGAAAAAGAATTACGGGGCGTATTGGCTCACGAGATGGGACACGTCAAAAATCGGGACATACTTATTTCCACCATCGCTGCTACCATCGCAGGAGTTATCTCATATATCGCCATGATGGCCAGATGGGCAGCGATTTTCGGCGGCATGAATCGGGACAGAGAAAACGGAAATAGCAATATTCTAGAATTGTTAGTACTCGCTATTGTTGCCCCGATCATGGCCATGATCATCCAGTTGGCCATTTCCAGATCCAGAGAATACCTTGCAGACGAAACTGGAGCAAAATTAAGCAATGACCCCTTAGCATTGGCATCAGCTTTGCAGAAGATTGAGAAGAGTGTCCATAACCATCCTTTTGCCAGGATGGGAAAGACGGAAGCGACTGCGCATATGTTTATCTCCAACCCGTTGAAGGCAAGTGCGTTTTTAGAATTGTTTAGTACCCATCCTTCAACTGAGAATAGAGTCAAGAGATTGAAGGAGATGAGGTTATAGATGAGAAAACTATTATACGCAGGGATTTTTTCTGCGCTGCTCAGCGGCTGCGCGCGAAATATTACTCCCATTCCGCCAACGTACCCTTTCAAAATTCAAAGGCATCCTGTTTTTGTAGATGACCAACCAGGCCGCTATGATATTATAACTATTAATGACATACTTGCACCAGGGTTAAAGAAGAAGTATTGTTATTTCGGGAAAAGGGTGGAGAACGGAGAGTATCTTATTATCGAGGATAAAGATTGCGATCTGGATAGCGATAAAGTCATGGTGTTATCGAGAGATGATATTATAGTCGCCACCGATACCACAAATCTTGATGAAAAAGTAGTAGGGATGTTGGATTATATCTTGCGAAATCATAAGAAGAACATCATAGATAGTGATCTCATAGTTTTTTGAGCTCTTCTAAACTCTTAGAGAAATATTCTTTTTTCGCTGAGATAGCTATCGGGCTTCCACCGCCGTGCCAGGTGAATCTTGGGCGTAATTGCACCGGGAAAATTCGTTCATTGGCATCATCAAAAATGACCGCGGCTCCTTTCAGCCTGGGCAGATGATCAATCTCTTGTTCTAAGCCCTGGCGCATGTAACTCTGGGTCAATTGTCCTAATGCTTCTACATCTAATCTCGCGGTGAGGCGGTGAGCGACCACGATATCGGATTGAGTCATCACGTCGGTATGGATCTTTCCAGGCTGCTGTGAGGCTAAGATCAAAGAGATTCCCGGCTGCCGCCCTTCACGAAGGATGGTGATCAATGCTTCTGTAGCGGCAGTCTTCCCTTCTTTAGGAAGTAATTCATGCGCTTCATCAAGAGCGATCCATACCAGGGGCTCTTCCATCTTTTCTTCTACACTTTTAGTGAAATAATGCATGGCCGCGTCAACGCTTTTGAATTCTTCCGTCTTTCTGGCCAGCATGCGCTGATTGAATAGGTTGCGGCAGATCAGGCCTACCACCAGAGCTTTGATCTCCCAACCCGAAGCCATGGTTACATAAGGGCTGACATCCAAAACAGTTACCTGCCCCGGGGCGATGATATCTTTCAAGGGTGTCCCTTCCTTAGAAAATATTTCCCAGCCTTTTGCTTTCTCAAATTGATTGACGACCACATTTTTAACAACATGATCACTTTCGGTATCTTTCTTGATTATGGCGATGAGCTGATCCAAACCATAACTTTCACCTTTCTGAGTTAAATCCTGCACTATTTTTGTGATTAATACGCCCTCTGCTGAGTTTGGATCTAGGTTAAACGCAGTGCACCAATCATGAGGGCCGACATCTATCGGACGGATAGAGAACGGGAAATCAGTGGGGATCCCCTCATTCTTATATTGATGATAAAAACCGGTGGGAGTATAGATCTTCACATCCAAGCCTCTTGACTCGATGTTCCAATCGCGCAGTAATTCTGCTTCCTGAAAATTAGGATATTTCATGGTCCAGTAGATGCCCATGGTATCCAGCAAGACGATAGAAAGATTTTGTTTGATTTCCAGAGGGAGATCTGCCAAGCCTTCGGCGACCATGCCCATGGTGTAGCTTTTTCCAGATCCACGCTTACCTACTATGAACATCACATGCGCGCTGGCGACATCCAGATACACTAGGTTAGATAAAGAAGTGGTCTGCCCCATCTGGATGTATTGTTTTCCCAGAAAGGCGGTTCCACTTTTTCCATATTTCTCGACATCCTTTCTGGAACGGCCAATAATAACATCAAACACCATTTATGGTATTAAGAGAAAAGAAGATAAAAAGGTATCGGAAGAAAAGTAAAAAGAAAAAAATTGAGTTTACAACTCAGCTTCGACCAACACGCTTACTTTCTGTGTTTCAGTCGCTTTGGATGCTGTCCCAACAACATGGGTGATACCGTATCGTTCAGCAAGTCTTACCAGTTCAGTATCAACTTCTCCATCCAGAGCGATGGCGTAAATCCCGCCATTCAGGCTCTTGACAGTTGAGCTTAATTCACTCAAAGGGACTTTTCCCAAGACATTCAGTTTCTGGTCAAAGATACAGGCTCCTTTGGTGCCGAAAAGAGCTTCTAAAGTTTCCTTGAAGATCTTCTTCTCCGCTGGCGTTAAACGCTTTTCTCTGGAAACGGGAGCTGCTGCTGGTGGCGGAACTGCCGCTGACCTGCTTGGAAATCTTCCGCGAGGATCGCTGCGGGAATCTCTGGGGTCGCTCCTCATTTCGTTTCGCCTGTAGCCGTTCTGCTCGCGGCCGTTATCTCTATTGGCAGAAAATGATTTTCGTTCTACCATGCGATCGGAAGGTTCTTTCAAAGTACCGTCGTTGTTAACGCCTAGATCCAGCTTAGCCTGTTCAGCAGTGATCCTGCCTCGTAAAGCTTGGTGGATTTCCTTCTTGGCCAGTTCTTCGACTTCTTTTCCATCAGGCGCTTTGGTGACGAAATCGATGTCAGCGACTCCTAAGAGTTCGCGTACGATTAGATCTCCGCCACGGTCGCCGTCGACGAAAACAGTGACTGATTTAACTTTACTGAGATCCTTTATAGTCTGAGGGCAGGAAGTACCGTTCATGGAAATAGTGTTTTTGAATCCATGTTTTAGCAAGGTCAAGACATCTGCTCGGCCTTCTACCACGATGAGTTCATCACTGGAATCTACATCCGGACCGGCAGGAAGCCGATCTTTTCCATACTCTGCTACTTCCATCATGCGTACGGATTGAGCGACTTCATCCGACAATTCTTGTGAGTCAGGAAGAGTTTCCTGAGTCAATTGTTTCAGCAAAACTTTGGCTCTTTCAATCACGAACTGTCGTTTACTGATCCTGATATCTTCAATCTTTTGAACTTCGATCTTAGCGGTGCAAGGACCGATGCGCTGGATGATCTCCATCGCGGCAGCTATGATAGCTGTCTCGGTCTTGTCTAAAGAACTGGGGATGATGATCTCCCCCTTGGTCTTGCCGGCGCTGATATTGACGTTTACTTCGATCCGACCGATCTTACCGCTTCGTTGCAGTTCACGTAACTCTAGATCATTACCTAACAATCCCTCGGTCTGCCCGAAGATCGCTCCAATGACGTCAGGCTTGTCAACGACCCCGTCAATGAAAATTGTTGAATGTACGATGTATTTAGCCGCTACTGGGCTTATTTTTGCCATTTTATTCCTCCGTTGGTAGAAAGAGTCGACTTACGTACGTAGAGTGCCTGGTAAGGTACTGTACATGTGAATTATGATAGTGATAGTCAACTCCCCCTAATTGTTTGTAATTTTATATAGAAAGCAAGAAATAATCGAACTTATCTTTCTTGCTTTCTAATATAGTTTGGGCAATCTATTTATTCGAATATTTATTGCCCTCACTATATATAGAAAATAGAACACTATTAACTCATCCTAAATTTACTCGTAATATGTGATGGTTGATGATAGTGAATGCTATTTTCTGGATAATGAAGCCCGCGTCACTAACGCCTGAGTTCACAGCTTGGCGTAAGCCGTGTGCTCCCACAGGTACTCTCTGTGGCGGGCTATGTTTTTCATTTATAGGGTAGAGTATATAAATCCTTTGGTATAGAATTCTGGAATAGGGAGTTGAGGCTGAGGGTAGAGATTGACCTTTTGATTATAAAAAACCCCAGCAAACCATTAAGCCGAAGCCTAAGAGCTTACTGAGGAAAGAGGTGGTTTAGAGGTGTTAATGTAACTCGACAGTGGTGTTTATTTATAAATTTTTTGCTTAGTATTTACTTGACAGTGGTTAATGAAAGTATTTTAAAGAAATACCTCTTTTATGATACAAATGACTACCTTCACCTATCAGGAACGCTTCAAGACCCTGCAAGGCGTTTTTGACGAGTTCACCAACCGGACTTTATTCGAACTGCAAAGCAGGGATTACTTTGACGAATTGGTAAGCCCGCTTCTGATCGGTAAGGAAAGTAATGTTTTTCTGGCCTGTAAAGGAAAGGATACTGTTATCGTAAAAATATATCGCATCCAAAATGCTGATTTTAACCGCATGTTTGAGTACATCAAGAAAGATCCACGCTATGAGTTTCTGCAGAAACATCGCCGGCAGATCATTTTGGCCTGGACGCAGCGGGAATACAAAAACCTGATACGCGCCCAGAAAGCCAAGATACGCGTACCGGAAGCGATCACTTTCATGAACCATATCTTGATCGAAGAGATGATCGGTGATGAAGAGCCAGCCCCGATGCTGAAGGATACTAAACCGAAAGATCCCAAAAAATTTCTAGTCTTGATCTTGGAAGACATGAAGAAGTTGTATGATGGCGGGTTAATCCACGGAGATCTGTCACCGTTCAATATCCTTAATCACAAGGAAAAACCCTATTTTATTGATTTCTCTCAGGCAACTTTAGTTAAGACACCAAACTCGGAAGAATTACTGAAACGTGATATCCATAATATTGTGCATTTCTTTTCTAAATTAGGAATAAAAGAAAATGAGCAGGAAATTTTATATAAGATCACCAGAAAAGAATAATTACTATGAATGCAGAAGATAATGATTATGGGGATATCTCTTATGAGTTGAAAATCCCTGAAGAACGAGTGGCAGTACTTATTGGTGCAAACGGCGAGACCAAAAAAGAAATCGAGCAGGAGACCAAATGCCATTTAGACATCTCTAAAGAAGGAGAGATCACCATTACCGGCGAGGATGGCTTGATGCTGTTCACCGCTAAAGAGATAGTCCGTGCCATCGCCCGGGGCTTCAATCCAAAACTGGCTATGCTGCTCTTAAAACCAGATTATTTATTGGAGATCATCGACATGAAAGACATCGCCGGCAAGAACAAAAGTACCATGGAACGATTGAAAGGCAGAGTCATCGGCGCAGGCGGCAAGTCACGCGCAGAGATCGAGCGATTGACTGATACGCATATTTCTATCTACGGAAAGACTATCGGGATTTTAGGGGAGATGGGAAGTGTTTCCTTAGCTCGACAGGCAGTGGCCATGTTATTGCAGGGATCCATGCACAAGACGGTTTATCAATTTCTAGAGAAGAAAAAGAAAGAGATTTTATTTGGATAGAGATATATTTTAAAGAATACAAAATAATATAAATTAATCTTCCTAAATAATGATTATGGAGAAAAACCAAATTATTATAACTAAGGGTTCGGGCTCAGATAATACCTATTATGTTGGTCTTGAGGGATGTGATTCTTCTAAGGAATCATTGGGATGGACAAGAGTTCTAGGTCCAGCTGAAGGTCACTATGCTATATGTTTAGAGAAGAATTATACAGAAGGAGCTGTTACTGGACGAGGTATTCATTTACTAGGTGTAGCACATTCTAAGGAAGAATTGTCAGATAGAGTCTATCAACTGGTGAGAGATTATGCAACGAATTACGCAGAAAATATGCAAAGATATGGCTCCGATACAGAAGTTGTTGATAAAACTAAAGGTACTTGCAGTATGATTCGCTTAGCAGGACCTTGCGGCGATCTTGCTAGTAAACTTTGAGATTTTCAAAAACCCTCGCTTTTCAGAAACTTTTAAAAATAATTTGCCCTATTCCAGCCTGATGACGCAAAAGAGCGCAGAAGAACTGGCAAAAAAGCAGCGAGAGATTTCTATTGCTGAATTCTTCGAAAAAAACAGGCATCTGCTAGGTTTCGATAACCCGCGCAGGGCTTTATTGACCGCGGTGAAGGAAGCGGTAGATAACGCGCTGGATGCCTGTGAAGAAGCACGGATCCTGCCGGAAGTAACCGTAGAATTGATCTCACTGAGCGAAACCCGCTTCCGCATGATCGTGGAAGATAATGGCCCGGGAATCATCAAGAAACAGATCCCTAATATTTTCGCGCGTTTATTGTATGGTTCAAAATTCCACAAGTTGGCTGCCACCAGAGGCCAGCAAGGTATCGGTATTTCTGCGACGGTGTTGTACGGCCAGCTGACTACCGGAAAACCGGCGACTATCATCTCAAAGACCGGGCCGGATAAAAAAGCGATCACCATGAAACTGAAGATCGATACCCAGACAAACTTACCACAGATCATGGGAGAAGGGGAAACTGACTGGGAGGGAAAAGAGCACGGAACAAAGATTGAAGTGGATTTAGACGGCAGTTACATCAAGGGACGGCAGTCTGTCGATGAATATCTGAAAGAAACAGCTATCGTCAACCCGCATTGCACCATCATCTACGTCACGCCGGAAGCACAGCAGATTATTTTTGCCAGATCAACAAATGATCTTCCTCCTGAACCGAAAGAGATCAAGCCGCATCCGTATGGAGTAGAGCTAGGAAGGCTTATGAAGATGTTGGAGATCACCGCGACTAAGACACTGCAGCAATTCCTGACTGAAGAGTTTGTACGTGTCGGTCCAAACACCGCCAAGGAAATTTGTGAAAATTCTTCTTTATTACCGAAAACCAAGCCAGAGCAAATAACCAGGGAGATGGCCGAGAAATTGTATGAAGGGATCCAAAAAACTAAGATCATCGCTCCGCCTACCGATTGTATCTCACCGATCGGCGCGGAAGAGTTGGAAAAAGGATTGCGGAAAGAGATCAATGCCGAGTTTTATTGTTCCACTACCCGACCGGCAGCAGTATACCGTGGAAATCCTTTTGTGATCGAAGCTGCTCTTGCATTTGGCGGGGAACAGGATGCTGAATCAGCAGTAAGGATCATGCGCTTTGCTAACAGAGTACCCTTGCTGTATCAACAAGGAGCATGTGCGATCACTAATTCCATCCAAAATACCAGCTGGAAAACCTATGGCTTGCAGCAGAGTAGAAATTCCTTGCCGATCGGAGCTTGTACAGTATTAATACACATGACTTCAGTCTGGGTCCCTTTCACTTCAGAATCTAAAGAAGCCCTGGCCCACTATGAAGAAATCGTCAAAGAGATCAAATTAGCACTGCAAGATTGCGGACGGAAACTGGCCTCTTTTGTAAACAAGAAAAGACGCATCGGTGATGAAGCGAAGAAGCGAAGTTACATTCAGAAGTATATCCCGCATGTGGCTGATGCCCTGAAAGAGATCGTCGGCTTTGATGAGCAGAAGAAGAAAGAGATCGAAGATAATTTATATACCATGCTTGAACAAGTCAGAGGCGAGTTAGAGGAGATAGGTGTAGATAATCCTGATTATGATCCGGAACTGGCCAAAATCGGACAGGACGAAGAAGTGCCGGAAGAAGCAGAGGAGGAGCCAAAGAAAATGAAGAAGGGAAAAATGAAAGACGCGTTTGGCGGTGATGATGATGAAGACGATGACTTTGACACGGAGGAGGAACAGACTACCCTGTTTTGAAAATGAAGATCACAGTTGTGAATGGTGAGGATCCGCAAAAAAAGTATATTTTTGCAGATAAGGAAAAGATAGCTCTATCTCTTGATTTCAGCAGCTTAGAGGAGATGCCTCACCATCACCTTGCCTGGGAAACAGGTGTAAAGCTTGATAAGGCTGTTATTTTAATCAAGAAATTGTTTGATGAGGCCCGTCATTATCAGTGCTCCTCCGAAGATAGAAGTGCTGAAGGATCTTCATACCGGATTGTTGCGGTAGGAAGAACACTGATAACCGACCAACTTAGGCTTTATCCCCAGGATGATTTTTGGGAAAATGAAAATCCCCTCTCACAGATACATGATGATGATGTCTGTATCGGTCTGCTCACACCTCATTATGCCCTGCATTTTTACAATGCCCCAATAAAGATGGAAAAGACTACCCATCCAGAAGAGGCAGCGTTGGAGATAGGTATGAGTAAGCTAAAATATGTCCATGATGGAACCTTGCATGAAGGCATAAACCGTGCCCAGATCTCTGCGTATTCCAATCTCAGCGGAACTCTCGCTGAGATTATTGCGACAACTTCCCCCGCTTTTACCGCCCAGGAAGAATCAGCAAAAATTATGTTAACACCCCATCTTGATCAAATATTAACAAAATATCCAAAACCAGTCAAAGTAAACTAGTAAGAAATAATAATAATAATAATAATAATAATAATAATAACCATGGCAAAAAAGAAACAAGGAATAGAAGGAAAAGAAGTAGTGCAGAAAATAGTCGGCATCGCTGACGGCATGCAGCAAGATATCAATAGATTAAAGCAGCCGCAGATAAAGATTCCCCTGCGGGCGTTGAGCAATGTTGAGTACGATGACAAAGAAGGCTACTTCAAGCTCCTGCCGGGCATGAAAGAACGGACGCTTACCGCTTCTACTATCAAGACTTTCGCCCAGACGCTAAGAATGATGGCTCTGTCCAAACAACTAGTAGAGACCGACGACATCGCTACCAAGAGGGAAGCGTATTATGTCAGTAAGAACTGGGGCGAGGCACGATTCTTAGAACAGCCTGAATCTGACAATGTCATGGATGATATCGAAGCCATGATGACGGTCAATAGGGAAAAGATCGGGTTTATCCCTGAGGAGAAAGGAGGAGATGTTGCCGGAGAGCTTATAGTCATCGATATCGATAAAGAGACCGGAAAAGAATTGGAAATTGATTGTACTAAATTTGGTTCGGGAGCATATTCTGTCCCTAGTTCCGGAGAACATCTGCATTTCAGGACTAAAGCAAAATTTGTTTTAGCGATTGAGACCAGCGGTATGTTTGAACGCCTGAACAAGCATAAGTATTGGAAGAAAGCAAATTGCATCTTAGTCTCCATGGGCGGGGTCCCGACACGGGCATGTAGAAGATTTATCAGGAAATTAGCAGACGAGCAGAAATTACCGGTATATGTCTTTACCGATGGCGATCCTTATGGATTTGGAAGTATTTACCGAACCTTGAAAGTCGGCTCAGGAAATGCCGCGCATATCAATGAATATTTCTGCGTACCGCAGGCGCAATTCATCGGTATCACTCCACAAGACATCATAGATTACAAGCTGCCCACTCATCCGCTCAAGGAAGTAGACATCAAGAAAATCAGGGACCTGATCAAGAATGATCCCTTCGTCATCCATCATAAATCCTGGCAGAAAGCGTTGGAACAGATGGCCAAGATGAAAGTTCGTGCAGAACAGCAGGCGCTGGCTGCGCACGGATTAAATTTTGTAATAGACAAATATCTTCCAGACAAACTTAAAAACAATAAGACCTGGTTACCATAAACATTGACTTAACATGAAAAAAATAATTCAACTATTAGGGATGCTAAGCATTATCTTATTTTTAGTATCCTGCGGAGGTTCAGCTATGAAAAACAGAACAGCGGTCTTTGAGACCAATAGGGGGACTTTCAAAGTGGAGTTGCTTGAAAGCCAGATGCCTATCACGACCAAGAATTTTATTGACTTAGCAGAGAAAGGCTATTATGATAATACTAAATTTCACCGGGTGATCGAAGATTTCATGATCCAAGGCGGAGATCCTCTCACTAAGGACAACTCTAAGAAAGCGCGCTGGGGAACTGGCGACCCAGGATACAAGATCAAAGATGAATTTGCAAATGGATTGAGTAATGTCCGCGGTACCATTGCCATGGCCAATGCAGGCCCGAACACCGGAGGAAGCCAGTTTTTCGTCAATGTAGTGGACAATACTTTTCTTGATGGCAAGCATCCGGTCTTTGGAAAAGTGGTAGAAGGGATGGAAGTGGTGGATGAGATCACGGCTGTGCAGACAGATAGTCAAGATCGTCCGGTGCAGGAAGTTATCGTGGAGAAGATACTCATCGAGTAGATCATTTCTTTTTTGATTATTATTTCCTTTTTATCCCAATTACCATTTCTTTATACGCGCTCAATTCTGGTGAGACAGATACTTTTTCTAAAGGCAGATGCTGGAAGCCAGAATCGCTGATGAGAATACCCTTCGAATTTAGTTTTTCAAAGATTTTATTTTCATAACCGGGATGATCATCTTTCATGATCCTGAAAGCCCGTTCGAAATAGATGTCAAATGTTGGAAAATTCTGAAGCACAAATATGTTTCCGTGCAGGAATTGTAGATCAACCAAGACCCCGTTCCAATAAAATTTGAGTTTATTCCTCTCCTCTTTGAAAGAAACTCCAACATCATCGAGGATGGTTTTTATGAGGCCTAAGTTATTATCAATATCGTTAAAGATGAAAGTTATGGCGCGTAATCTGGGAAAAAGTATTTCTACATATTTCAAAGGCATAAGAATGTCAGCGCCGCAGCCGGGATAAAAAAAGATTGGATTTTCTGGATATCCAATCCTCGGAACATCTGCGAGCAGAGCAAGGTTTTGATATTCGTCCGGAAAAAGATATCGCTTGATTTTTTCCGGATCAGGCCTAGCTAACTTGTTCAGGCCTTTCGCTTTTACCGCCCTTTCCTCAAAACTGATCAGGAACCCCATAAAGTGTTCCTTTCGAAGAAATATTTAAAAGTTGTCTCCAATTTTGTGTATCCAAGGACCCGTAGCCTAGCCTGGATAGGGCGACTGAGCAGAAATGTTCCGCTAGAGCCTTCTAAGCTGTAGGTCGGGAGTTCAAATTTGCCTGCTACACTAGGCGAACGTACTCAAGTGGGGTACTCTTGCAGAGACCCCACGACATACGCTTTATAGTGTACTGGATGAAAGTCTCCCCGGGTCCGCTTTTACTTAATGACCCATGATTCTAATTTTTCTACAGAGTATCTCTAACAAAATCTTAATAAAGCCAAACTATTTGATAGTCTAGGATGGAGTTTAAAATCTATAAAAAAGAGAATGAGAATATTCACCGCTATCCCACCGATGATGTGAAGGTAGCGCAAAAATTTGCTCAGGAATTGAAGAATGAGTTGGGCGATTTTATGCTCAGCGCGGTTGTTTTCGGCAGCTCAGCCCGCAAAGAAGCTACTCCTGAAAGCGACATTGACATTTTAGTCATCACCGATGATACTCGATTCCAGCTGAGTGAGGCCTTAATTGAAGGATATAGGCTCATCGTAGAGAAGTTAGTTATCCGCACTTCCCCGAAATTACATATCACTTCCATGACCTTTACTTCCTTTTGGGAATATGCAAAAGCAGGAGATCCGGTAGTGGTGAACATCTTGCGTGATGGAGTCGCTTTAATTGATACTGGTTTCTTTGAACCATTGCAGATCCTCCTGAAAAATGGCAGGATCAGGCCTACGGAAGAGAGCATCTGGCGGTACTATGGCCGTGCTCCCCAGACTTTGCTTAACTCTAAATGGCACGTACTCCAAGCCACTCTTGATCTCTATTGGGCAGTCATTGACGCAGCCCATGCTGCTTTGATGCGAGCTAAGGAAGTTCCGCCCACCCCTGAACATGCTGCCGACATGCTGGATAAAGTCTTTGTAAAGCACGGTATGCTGGAAAAAAAATACGTGGAAACCATGCGTAAATTCTATCATCTCAGTAAGATGATCGTCCACCGTGAGATCAAAGAGGTCAAAGGCCCTGCTTACGACCAGTATTACAAAGAAGCAGACGAATTCATCAAGAGGATGAAACGATTGATTGAGAGAGGAAAGTTATAATGACCGGGAAGGATCGACTTCCAACTATCCTGCTTACTGTATATTTTCTACTTTGGCTTGTTCTTGCCATCAATCCGTACGATAGGATGGTTTGGCTTGCAGAAAATACCTTAAGCGTCATTTTTATCGGTTTTCTTATCGTAACCTATCGCAAATTTCGTTTTTCCAATACTTCCTATGTTCTTTTATTTTCTTTTTTAGTACTTCATACCATAGGGAGCCATTACACCTATACCAATATGCCTCTCTTTGCCTGGCTGCAGGATAGGTTTGACTTAAGCAGAAATCACTATGATCGGTTAGTCCATTTTTTCTTCGGGCTGGCTTTTTATTTCCCGATATACGAATTCGGCACAAAAAAACTAAAATTGAAACATTGGGAAAGCTACCTTCTTCCTTTCCTGGTCATCATTTCATTCAAGGCGATATATGAAATCCTCGAATACCTTGCGGTCATCGCCACCCACAGCTCGGTGATCGGCACCAGCTTTTTAGGTATGCAGGGTGACCCATGGGATGCCCAGAAAGATATTATGTTCGGCATCACTGGTGCGGCCATAAGTATGGTGATTTGTCGGTTACGGAGATAAGAAGTCGCGCCAGCCTTATTACTACTTTCAAATAGAAAATTATTTAAAGTAAAACGGTTAGAATAAAGGCATGGCATCCAAAATAGCAAAATTCTTTTTTCAAAGTTTATTATTATTGGTTCTTTTGTTTGGCTTGAGCCTTAAAGGTTTTTCCACAGGAGCAGAATTAATAGCCTTTTCAGTCCTACTTTTATTATGCGTAGGCAGTTTAGTCACCTACAAAACCAGTGGAAAAAATATGTTATTTGTTATCTATTCGTTATTTATCATAGATATCCTAGTGCTGTGGCTTCCTACTAACTCGCTCTATTTCACCTTGCTTTTAGTCAGCCTGCTTGGTCTTTTGATAAGCGTGCCTCGCCGAAGCAGGAAAGTATGCGAAGATCGCACTTGCGAGCCGATGGCTTCGACACCTCCTCCACAGAAAATAGTGGAAGGAAAAGTTGTGCCAAAAGCTGCTGAAACCAAGGTTGAAGCAAAAGAAACAGTTGCTCCTGCCAAAGCGACATTCACTCCAGGCAAATATGTTGCGAGTAAAAGAAGTAATGTCTATCACGAGCCAAGATGCGAATGGGCTAAAAAGATCCAGAAAGCTCGCCGAGTCTGGTTTGTGTCCAGAGAAGAAGCTTTGAATAAAGGATATAAGAAACACGATTGTGTGAAATAGATTTTGATTATTTATTATTCTTAATTATTTTTATTTCTCCTTCCAAAAATACAACACTAGTCCGACCACCGACACTGAAATCGCCATATCAGCAATATTAAACACCGGCCAGAAGCCTACATCAATAAAGTCAACCACATATTGCCTAAAAATCCTGTCAATCAGGTTTCCTGCCACCCCGCCTAAAAATGATCCAAATAGCACTTGCGCTAATTTCTCCTGCGGGATCTTCTTGTAATAATAAATAATTCCCATCATGACCACGGTAGAAATCACTGCCAGCAGGGCCATCTGCCCTTTCAGGATGCCGAAGCCTGCACCGGTATTCTGCACAAAATGGATGGATAGGAAACCAAGATCCCATGCTGGTTTCATTGTAGCAATCAAATATTTTGCAAGCTGGTCAAGAACAATAGTGACCAATGCCACAGCAGTAAAAAGAATCACATATCTTTTTTCTCTTACCATAATCGTTGCCGCTGTTGCTGCTGTACCCCTGCGGCCCGTTCGAGATTGGCGGTCCGTTGATCCAGAGAAGAGAGCATGGCTTTGATAGTGTCTAGCTTGCTGCTGATCAATTCCAGATCTTTGGTTATGTTTTCGGTAAGTTGTGGAAAAGCTGGTGCTTGCTGTTGAAAATTAGTTTGCTTGTAGGGAGAACCTCTCGCTGTTGTCGGCCTGCCAGGTTCTTCAGGAAAAGGGCTTCGCTCCTCAATATCTGGCTGGTTCAAGCCAAAAGGATCATCCTTGATGCCGGTCTTGAGCTGTTCATTCGCTAATCTGTCAAAATCAAGTTCATCATCATGTCTCCAGAATAATAATTTGTTCAAGATGCCCATAATACATAGAACGTTTTTAGGATTTAAATTACTTTTGTCTATTTACTGAACATTATGCTATAAAAATTATGCTTCTCATCGATCAATACTTTCACATCCGGTTTGAGTAAGTCATAACAGACATAGGTAAAGGGCAGAAACGGCTCAACAAAAGCATGCACTTCTTGCTTGCTCATGCCTTGCCCTTTCTTTGCTTTCAACTTCTGCTCCTGCAATAACCGCCATTTCTTATGCACATCCGGGGAATCTGCTTTCAGCATCACCACATAATCCAACATTTTCCAGATGGGTTGATATTCTTTCACAAAGTCTAGTACAACTTTATGCTCCCGTAATGTCGGATCGAGTTTCTTGATATCAACCCCATTCTTCCTGCAGATCTCCATCAACTTCTGGGAAGACACTTCCGGCATGCCTACGCACCATCCTTCCAATATCACAAAATCATGCCTTCCTTTTACTTTCTTAGTTTTCTTCAGGACATCTCCCTTTCCATCATACCGCGATTTGTCAAAGAAGGGGATCTCAAACTCTTTTCCCACTTTCGCTCTCTGTAATGTCTCCAATAAGAATTTCACCCGATGCGTTCCCGGCAAGCCTCGTGAGATCTGATAAAATGGATTAGAAGGATATTTCTGTTGCAGCTCTTTTCTGTCCTTCCAAGTCTTGTAAAAATCATCTATGGAAAAAGACTGCACTTTGAATCCTTTCTTCTTCAACTGCCTCTCTAGAAATTGTACAATTGTAGTTTTTCCCGTCCCTTGGCCACCCTGTATCCCTACCATGGTAGTAGTGCCATTTCGATGCAACTTACTCAATCTTTTGACTATCGGAACAATGATTTTTTTCTCTTCTTCTTTGGTGAAGTTGCGCTCTCCCATGAGAGCCAGAAAGAAAATAATCTATTTAAAGTTATGTTCCAGGTATTTCTTTACTGCCGCCGCATCATGGACTCTTACAATAGCAGCGCCATTTTTTACTCCTAAGGCCAGCGCTTCCAAGGTGTTTAATCTCTGTTCACCCTGAAACGATTTTCTTGATGGACCGATCAGAATAGGGTAACCTAATTCCTTACATTCTGCCAGACGTAGCAATATCTCATAATTCTGTTCCGGTGTTTTTCCAAAACCAAGACCTGGATCAATAATGATGTCAGTTATGCCTCTGGCATATGCTTCTTCAGCTCTAGTGCGTAGATATTCTTTTACTTCCGATACAACATCATTATAATGCACATATTGCTGCATAGTTTGCGGCGTTCCCGGCATATGCATTATGATAGCAGGGATATTATACTGGGAAATCACTTTTATCATCGCCGGATTGCGCAACCCCTGGATGTCATTGATCATGTGTACTCCTGCTTGCAGACAAGCTTCCGCTACTTTCGGTTTGTAGGTGTCGATGGAAATAGGTACATTTACTTCGTCAATCAATCTTCTCACCACTGGCATTACACGATGCAATTCTTCCTCCAGCGAAACCGGTTCGGCACCAGGACGTGAACTTTCTCCGCCAATATCAATTATATCTGCGCCATCAGCAACCATTTTCTTGGCATGTTCTATCGCTTGATCAATATCAATATACAATCCTCCATCAGAAAAAGAATCCGGAGTAACATTCAGTATCCCCTGGATCAGGACTTTATTGGTTTCCAGCATCTTTAGCATGTTATTATTCCAGCTCTTTCATCTTTTTCGCGGTCCGATCCCTGATGAGCAGACTATACCTTTCTTCCTGCACCGGTCCTTCCAGGAAATGGAATGGTCTTGCAGCTTGCTCCTGCTCGTTCCGTGCCGCCCTCATCAAGATAAGCGTTCCCGGAGAAGCTTCCAGATACAAGGCGCCCTCTTTCTGCCTATTTTTGCAAATGCCAAACGGAGCATTACCTTGCAGTACAAAACTAGCGATGAGATTGGTATCTGCAGCATAATCCTGATGCGGCGTTATACCTGCCGATCCGACCGGATAATGATGGATACCGATCGAACTAAATTTTTGGCTGGTAAAATTTCCTTTGGCTGCTATCTCTGCATATATTTTCGCATACTCCTCGGTTAAAGCTTTTAGTGGATTGCGCAGGATCTGAGGCAATTCTTCTCCTTGTTCCTGTAATCTCTCCAGATAAAATGTCCGCATCTCCTGGATGACCCCTGATTTCTTCTTCTCTCGTTCGACCGCTCTAAACAAGTGTCGAGAAGCAGCTATCCCTGCGAGCAATTCTGTTCTGGCGTAATCAGTCAGAATTTCAGGTATGGACAAAGCCCCTAGGGTGGAAAAATCAAACAATCTCTGTACAATTTCTTCAATATTTATTTTTTCGGTATAGATGTACTTGGTCATTCTTCTCACCTTCTAAGTCAGACAACAATCCGCTGATACTATTTTGTAATATCGGATGGACCACCTCAGCAGCGATCTCCTGCAGCGGCACTAACACAAATCTCCGTAAATGCAGCCGAGGATGCGGTATCTCTAATTTTTCGGTCTTAAAGATACAATCTCCATATAGAAGTAAATCTAGATCTATGATCCTCGGCCCATTTGGAATATCTCTGATGCGTCCAATCTTGACCTCAATATTTTGTAAGAGATGATGCAGTTCTGAGGGTTCATAGTTGGTTTGTATCCCGATCGCGCAGTTCAGAAACCAATCCTGTTCTTGGTATCCGATCGGTTCAGTCTGATAGAGGGAAGAACACTGTACCAGCTGAACTTTTTCTGCAAGCAAAAGGATGGCCTTTTCAATATTCTTTTCCCGCTCTCCCAGATTTGAACCGATTCCCAAGTAGGCATCAATCATCTTTCTCTCACCACTTCCACCGCAGTATACTCCGCTATGCGCAGCGCCTGAGGCTTTTTGACGCAAATTTCAACTTTAGTCACCGGAAAAGAATCGAGTATCTCAGCAGCGATAGACCCTGCGATCGTCTCGATCAATCTGTATTCTTTGTTTAGGATGGTAGCAATGTGTTTGCAGACTAGAGAATAATTGATGGTCTTATCAATATCATCCGTAGAAGCAGCCGCGTTTATATCGAAAAATAAAGTTATATCTATACCAATCTGCTGTTTTATTTTCCGTTCTTCTTCCGTAACTCCCAGATTAACCTCAAATTTTGCGCCATGCACGATTATTTTATCCATTTTTAACCCCCTTGAACAAAACTAAAAAATTCCTGCCGCGTCTTTTGATCTTCCTTGAATAAGCCCCGCAGTTCAATAGTGATCATCTCTCCTTCCTGCTTCACTCCACGCATGGATTTGCACAGATGCCGTGCTTTCAGGACCAAGGCCATGCCTTTGGGTTCTGAATCTGCAGGAGAAAGAGCAGTCCAGAGATCATCAATGACATCTTTCACTAATCTCTCCTGTATCTGCAGTTTTGCGGAATGGAAGTGTACCAGATGCGCTACTTTGGAAAGCCCGATGATCCTTCCCTGAGCATGAGGGATGTAACTGAACCAATACTGTCCAAAAAAAGGCAGCCCATGATGTTCACAGAAAGAGTGGAAAGTTCCTTGATCAATGATCATCTGATTGTAGACGATGCCATCTTCTCCATTTGGAAAAGTGGTTATCATCGGTTTGCACTTTTGGTCATACCCACGAAATATTTCTTCGTACATGGAAGCGATCCGCAAAGGAGTTCCCTGCAATCCGGCACGGTTATCATTCTCTCCAATCTCTCCCAATAATTCTATCCACAATTCTGTGATCCTGGATTTATTCAGATTGGTTTTCATAGCAAGAATTATTTTGATGGCGGCAATAAACATAATGTTTATAAAAAAACAAAGATGATTTGTCCTGCATGGAAAAAAACATCACTGCTGGGTTGGTACGCGAATATGTTCTTCGTAATTCTATCCTGGTAGATTACCTTTCACGGGATATCATCAACATCGCCAGCTTAGCGCGAGAGTTACTACCCTTGATCCAAAAAGAGAACCCCAAGGCGACCGTCGAATCGATCTCTGTAGCCTTACAGCGTTTATCTTTAGATGTCAAGCCGCAAATCACTGACCAACTCAAGAAGATCTTACAAAATGTACAGATAACCATGAGGACCGATGTAAGTCTTTTCTGCCTTCCCAAAGGCGGCGGCGCGGATATCGAAAAGTGCAGCAGCGATGATATATTTTATATCAAT
>JAUSJN010000073.1 GCA_030647325.1 Nanobdellota archaeon
AAATACCAATGAGTTGTCTGGTTACAACGAGGTAACAAAGGTTATTCTCGTGTTCAATTAAAATAAAACAGTCGAGGTCTTACAAAATGACTAATGAAGCAAAAGTATTGGAAATTGTGGAAATTGCCCGGACATCCGGAAAGATCAGAAAAGGAGCTAACGAAGCTACCAAAGCCTTAGAAAAAGGACAAGCTAAGTTAGTAGTATACGCAGAAGACGTAACTCCTAAAGAAATTATTATGCATCTGCCTCTGTTAGCGAAGGAAAAAAATGTCCCTTGCTTCAGCGTTTCTAAGAAAGATGATCTTGGCGCAGCCGCAGGACTAGCAGTTTCAACCGCTGCGGTAGCAGTAGTCAAAGAAGGAGACGCAAAATCAGCAATAGAATCTCTTCCAAAATCACAGGAGTAAGGTGAATAACCATGGCTAAAGAAGGCATGAAAGAAGGCAAAGAACGATTTGTCAAAAAAGGCGAGAATGAAGATCTTAAAGTAGAAGGTGAAGTGCGCTTTTCGGAAGGGTATCCGGCGGAAGTGAAAGAGATTGTCGCCCGCGGCGGTACTCGGGGAGAATTGACCCAAGTTATGTGCCAGATTTTAGACGGCCCAGATCGGAACAAAGCTATTCGCAGAAATGTCAAAGGCCCGGTGCGAGTCGGAGATATTTTAGTATTATTGGAAACAGAGATCGAAGCGCAGCGCATGGGTGGCGGACCTCGCCGTAGTTCTGAAGGAAGCGGCAGCGGACGAGGGAGCAGGTGAAAATATGGCTAAATGCTCATTTTGCGGAAAAGAACTCGAAAAAGGAACCGGCAAGATGCTGGTCTATATCAGCGGAAAGATTGAGTACTTCTGTTCTAGCAAGTGCGAAAAGAACCTGCTGAAGCTGAAACGAAAACCAGTCAAAGCGCGCTGGACCGCTACTGCGCAAGCAGAAAAGAAGAAAGGGAAAGGAGCGTAGATCTTCCTTATTTTTTACATTAATCACTTGGTGAACAACAATGATCGAAAGAACTTTAGTCTTGCTCAAGCCTGATGCGGTGAAGCGTGGATTGATGGGCAGAGTCATCTCCCGTTTTGAAGATGCAGGATTGAAAGTGGTCGGTTCTAAGATGGTGCTGATCAACGAGGAATTCGGAAAGAAACACTATTACGATATCGCTGCTCGCCGGGGAGAAAAGGTATTGCAAGTTCTGCTCAAATTCATGACTACCGGGCCAGTAATGGCACTATGTTTGGAAGGAGTGAATGCAGTAGAGAACGTCCGAAAGTTAGTCGGCGGGACAGAACCGAAGAGCGCATTGCCGGGAACGATCCGTGGAGACTTTTCCCATATCAGTTTCGCCTATGCGGATGCGCAGGGAAAAGCGATCGAGAATTTGATCCATGCTTCCGGAAATCCTGAAGAAGCGAAACAAGAGATCGCTCTTTGGTTTACAGCAGAAGAATTACATTCATATAAAACTGCACATGAAACGCATGTGTTTTAGGAAAGGAAAATAAAATTACATTAATAGGAGGAATAATTCACAATGGCAGGAGAAAAATTCGCTGAAAAAGTAATGAAGATCGCGCAGACTCCGAAATACATTCGGAACATCGCTACCAGTGCGCACATTCACCACGGCAAGACCGCGATGACCGATAATCTTATGGCTGCAGCAGGGATGATGTCAGCTAAATTCGCAGGACAATTGGACGGCGGGATGGCGACTTGGCAGCATGCTGACGAGCAGGAACGTCTGATGACCGTAGATGCAGCGAACGTCTCTATGGTTCATGAATATAACAATCAAGAATATCTGATCAACCTGATTGACACTCCCGGCCACGTTGACTTTGGTGGTAACGTCACCAGGGCGATGAGGGCTATCGATGGAACTGTAGTTTTAATCTGCGCAGTAGAAGGTATCATGCCGCAGACGGAAACTGTGGTTCGTCAAGCGCTGCGAGAAAGAGTCAAACCAGTTTTATTCATCAATAAAGTTGACCGCTTAGTAAAAGAATTAAAACTCAGCCCGGAAAAGATCGCTGAAAGGATCATGGCCTTAGTAGTTGAATTTAATAATATGGTCGGGCGGATCGCGGAAACACAATACAAAGAGAGTTGGAAAGTCAATGTTCAGGACGGCGGCGTAGCTTTTGGAAGCGCACGGGAAAACTGGGCCTTGTCATTCCCTTACATGCACAAGAAAAATGTAAAGTTTTCTGACATCCTGAGGATCTATGAGATGGAGGAAGCAGAACGGAAGGACTGGGTCTGGAATAATGCTCCTTTGCATGAAGTGATCTTAGACATGGTAATCAAACATCTTCCTGATCCAGTCGATGCTCAAATCTACAGGATCCCTAAGATCTGGCATGGAGATCCGGAATCACAATTCGGAAAGGACTTGATCGCCTCTAATCCTGATGGGAAGGTAGCTTTTGTCATCACCCGTATCGTCATCGATCCTCGTTCAGGAAAAGATATCTCTGCCGGAAGATTGTTCAGCGGTACTTTACGCGGCGGTATGGAAGTATACCTCAACAACGCCAAGCAGAAACAGCGGATCCAGAACGTCTATATCTATAATGGTATCAAACCAGAGATCATGGAATCACTTCCGGCTGGAAACGTACTGGCAATTTCCGGAGTCTTAGGATTTGCCGGAGAGACCATCACTCTGGAACCGGAACAACCCTTCGAAGAATTGAAACATATTTTCGAACCGGTCATCACCAAAGCGATCGAACCGAAAAAATCAGCAGACTTGCCTAAGTTAATTGAAGTTCTGCGCAAAGTAAGCAGGGAAGATCCTTCGGTCAAGATCGAGATCAACGAAGAGACCGGTCAGAACCTGATGCATGGGATGGGAGAGTTGCACTTAGAGATCATTGAAAATAGGATCATCACCGAGAAGGGAGTGGAGATCAAGACTTCACCGCCTATCGTCGTATATAGAGAGACCATCACCAAACCTAGTCCGGAAGTAGAAGGTAAATCACCTAACAAGCACAACAAGTTGTATTTTAAAGTTGAACCGCTTGACCCAATAATTGCTCAGGGAATTAAAGAGAGTAAAGTTCCACAGGGAAGATCCAAGAAAAAAAATGAAGAGCTAGTTTCTTTCTTGCGTGATGAATGCGGATGGGATGCTAAAACTGCAGGAATGGTCAAGGCTATCTACGGCACTAACATGTTCATGGACCAGACCAGAGGTATTGTTTACATTCACGAGATCTTAGAGTTAGTCTTAGACATGTTTGATGATGTCATGAAACAAGGCCCTCTAGCGCGGGAACCATGTACTAATGTCAAAGTCAGCTTGACCGATTGTACCTTGCACGAGGATGCTATCCACCGCGGCCCGGCGCAGATGTATCCGGCCGTACGCGAAGGTATCCGAAGTGCGATGATGCAGGCTGGCCCAGTCTTGTTTGAACCATTGCAGATCATGAGAATTGAAGCGCCGACCGAATACACTGGAGAGATTTCCAAATTAGTCTCTTCGAAGCGAGGGCAATTATTGGAGATGAACCAAGAAGAAGATCAGGTAGTGGTCATCGCTAAGATGCCCGTCGGCGAGTTGATCGGCTGGAGCAGCGACTTACGGTCCGGAACGGAAGGTCGAGGAAGCTCATCTTTAGTTGACCAGATGTTTGAGCGCCTGCCGATGGAATTGCAGGAAAAGATCAGAGCCCAGATTGTGCAGAGAAAAGGATTGAGTGCTGGAGAATTGGGGGCGTAAGATTTTTTCTTTATTCTTTAATTTTAATTTCTTTATTCTTTCTTCTAAAATATTATAAAATTTTTTTAATGAATAAATTGTAAAATGTATAAAAGAAAAAAAACTCAATTAATCGTCTGATCTTTCTCTACTTTCCATATAACCATCGTAATGGTCTAAGGAATGGCGAGCAACCATACCGTCGGTGTTAAAAGGGCGATGTAAATCCATGCCTCCCGGTGATTCAAATCTGGTAGCTGCAAGTGGTTGATACAGTTTATCTCCTCTGCCTAGATAATCCACAAGTAATTGTACACTAAATACTCTGGGGACATTTTCGGTAGTTGTTTTACCGACTTTTTCCAGCATAGTCGCAAGTTGTTTTTCCAGTTCTGATAAAAGTCCCTTTTTAGCGACACTGGTTAGGATAGCATATGCTTTTTCTTGATGATTAAAATGTGTACTTAAACCACGTAATTGTCCTTCTAAACTTGTTTGTTTTTCTTCTGTCATTTTTATCTCCTTCTTTCGACCTGCTTTGTCTTTTTATTATTTATGGTTCTTAAAGTGGCACTACTATTTAAACTTAGTCAATTTAGTCATTATTTAGTGGTTAATTAACTCATATATTTAATTACTTTTTCTATACATTTTTAATTTTTTAAGCAAAATTTATAAATCTCGTATATTTTAAGTAATATATGATAATCTACGCTCCTCATAATGAGAACCTCCTAAAAGAAAGAATTATACAAGCAGAGAAAATCTTAAACCAAATTCCTGCTAAGTATTGTTTCATTACTGGTTCTTTCCTCTACAAAGAAAAATATAATGATATCGATGTCTTTGTCATTTCCAGAACGAAAAAAGAAATCAAAATTAAGAATAAAAAAGTAAAAATTACAATAATCGACTTCAATGATTTGTATTCCTTATTTTGCCATTCTGTTTCTAAAAGCTGTATCGCTAAAAATATTCTCTCTACAAGACAACTTAAGGTAACTTTCTCTGATTATTGGAATGTCATTAATGAAGCGATTCCGACGTTGATGAATGAAAAAGACAAATTTAATAAAAATGTGCGTTTCTTGATTTTATACACAGAATATTTTAGAACAGGAAAAGTGTTAGATACTTATGAACTTGCAGAAAAAATAAGCCAGTTTAAAGACTATAAAGAGATTCTTGATTATGTCAAAAATGAACTTGTTGAAATCATTAGAAAAGGGATGAAGTTATCCTATGCGAAAAGATTTTTTTATACCCAGGCAGGGCATTACAAAGATTTACGAGAGTACGATGCCCAAAACTTTTTATATGGATTGGCTCATGACGCAGTAACTGCTCATGGTTGACCCGCAAGAATTCAAAAAGAAGATTGAGGTAATTATAGCTCAAGAATACAAGGTAGAATTTCTGGGAAAGAATTTTGATCAAATTGTCAAATTAGTGACGGAATCAAAAGCTGAAAAAATGTGTGCTTGGTTAGAAGAGGTTATGCAAAAGAAAATTCAACCCATAGTTGTTGGTTCAAAAAAACAATATAAACAGTGGAGCATCAATGAGCTTCTGACTTTTCGCTATCCATTTAGTATTGAAAATACTGAGTACAGGATTCTTTTTGTGAAGGTCAAGAATTCCATATATATTGAATTTCATTTAGGTGATCATAAATATTATGATAAGGTTAGGAAGGATCTGGATTTGAAGAAGAGTTGACCACTTTCATCGTCTAAAACATATACAATATGTGTTTTCTCTCATTATCACCGAAATCTTTATAAATAAGCCTAAAAACGAAGTTGTACGTTTATAATTATCGAGATACTCGAGAAAAACGGAGGAATATCACTATGGCAAGAACAAAAGAACATATCAACCTTGTATTCATCGGTCACGTAGACCACGGTAAATCTACCACTGTAGGACGATTGCTTTTCGACTCAGGTAACGTCGACGAGCAGGCTATGCGAAAGCTGAAAGAAAAAGCTGAACAGCTGGGTAAAAAAGGATTCGAATTTGCCTTCGTCATGGATACCTTGAAGGAAGAGCAGGAAAGAGGGGTTACTATCGACCTTTCTCACAAGAGATTCGAAACTCCAAAATATTCATTCACCATCATCGACGCTCCCGGGCACCGAGACTTTATCAAGAACATGATTACCGGAGCTTCTCAGGCTGACTGCGCAGTTTTAGTAGTTGCAGCTAACGACGGAGTTAACGCCCAAACTATTGAACACTTAAGATTAAGTAAGATCTTCGGTGTAGGACAATTGGTTGTCGCTGTCAACAAGATGGATATCTCCGGAGTAGATCACAAAGAATCACGATACAAAGAAGTAGTCGAAGAAGTAAAGAAGCATGCTACCCAAGCAGGCTGGAAAGTTGACGCTGTCAGGTTCTTGCCTATCGCTTCATTACCGGGCGAGAATATCACCAAGAAATCTGAAAAGCTGTCTTGGTGGACAGGCGACACTTTACTAGATGCTATCAACAAGTTTGATGTACCTCAAAAACCAACTAACTTGCCTCTACGCCTGCCTATTCAGGATGTCTATAACATCACCGGGATAGGAGTAGTTCCTGTAGGAAGAATTGAAACAGGAGTTATGAAGATCGGAGACAAAGTCATGGTTGTGCCTGGACGAGAAGGTAAAGGTATCGGTGGAGAAGTCAAGACCATCGAGATGCACCACGAAGTTATTCCTGAAGCCTTACCTGGCGACAACATCGGATTCAACGTGCGCGGTATCGCTAAGAAAGATATTGCCCGCGGAGATGTTTTAGGTCCAGCTGACAATGTTCCTACTGTAGTAACTGAATTCACTGCACAAGTTGTCATCATGCAGCACCCCAGCGTGGTTACTGTCGGATACACACCAGTGTTCCACATTCACACTGCACAGGTTGCCTGCCAATTTATAGAAATTGTCAAGAAGATCAATCCAGCCACTGGAGTAGAGATCACTGAAAATAAAGACATCCTGCGCAATGGAGATGCAGCTGTAGTACGCTTAAAGCCGATGCAGCCAGTTGTCATCGAGAAGAACTCATTCATCCCACAGATGTCCAGATTCGCTATCCGCGATTCAGGAGTCACTGTAGCGGCTGGTATGTGTATGGATGTAGTCAAGAAACAGATGTAGATTTGTTTTTTTATTCCCTGGGAAATTCTTATCGAATTTCCGGGGCACAGAAGGAAAATTCCTTCTCGTGTTAACATCTTTTCAAGTTCAAACTCAACAAGTTCAACAAAATCAATTAAGAAACACGGTAAACAGGAGACGTTTATCGTGTAGCAAATAACACTATGACCCAACGAGCCAGAATCAAATTAGCCAGTACGGATATAGACCGATTGAATAAAGTGTGTTTTGACATTAAAGAGATTTCTGATAAGACCGGGGTAAAATTATATGGTCCTATTCCTTTACCGACTAAAAAACTTAAGATAGCTACCAGAAAATCACCTTGCGGTGAGGGAAAGGCAACTTGGGAGCGCTATGAGATGCGTGTCCATAAGCGCATGATCGATCTGGCTGCTGATGAAAGAACCTTGCGATTAGTGATGAGAGTGCCTATCCCCGAGGGACTCAATATTGAGATCGAAATGGTTGATGCTTAGTTAGCTGCTTCTTGTCAAAATTTAACTACTTTGTAGTGATTAATTTGAGTAAATTTTATAAATAGGGGTACCTTTACAATCTTAAAATGGGGTTTGAAAACTTACTTTACCGGCAAATGGAACAAGGGACTTTTGAGCAGTTTGAGGAATATTGTAGAAACTTGGTTAAAGCTGATCCACGCTATGGTGATGTTTTCCTTTATGCGATGGCTTTAGCTGATGAGGTCTCTCATAGTTATTTCAAAGATCAAGTTATGCTTATTGGTGGCTTTGGAGTTTTAGGCCATATGATAGATGTAGAAGGGCCTGAAGTAGTTAAATACTGGAGGGGCTCTCACGACTTAGATATCGCCTGTCAGAACCATCAGGCGCTGGCCTATGTATTGAACCAATTTGCTAGAGAAGAGCACCAATCTTTATCTCTTCCCGATAAGAAGACCGTTAAATTAGTAGATTCTAGCATAGAAGAGATTGTTGGAAGAAGTTCTATCTGCGATGCGGATATCTATTACCCTACCGATAAAAGGAATAAGGAAAAGATCAGAGTTGGCAACAAACAGCTTCAGGCTAAAGATTTTGAGGGTGCTCTTGAGGTTGACGTATATAATACTACTTTCAAGATTCACGATGAGTATGGGCTTCTCAGCATGAAGCTAGGAGTGGTTACCAGCGAAAACCTGCCGCGCCCTAAAGACATCATTGATATCTTTAACCTTCTTGGGGTATGCGAGCGCAGAAAGCAGAGCGCAGCAGAAGTATATAGTACTTTAAGCGACGAAGAAAGGATGAAGCTTATGGAGATATTTCACTATTCTCCCCAATCAAATAATAGATATGTTCTCCTTGCTCCAAGTCCTGGTTTTATCAATGAATTAGAAGATCTTTTCAAAAGCGAGAAAAGTCCTTCTGTAGTTAATATGTAAGAAACTTACTATATAACTTTTAAATCTTTATTTTTATTATGAATACATTAAAAGGACGGATAGCTCCGCACTTTAGTGCGGAGTATCCAGCCCTTTTATGTCACAAAGTGCGGGGAAAAGAAAGCGCCTTTTTCAAGCCACGCACTTTAGTGCGTGGTGAGGCGCTTTCCCGCACTTTTATGACATAAATCAAGAATATAAAAATTAGTTCTACTCGTCTTTCTCTTCTGAAGCGCCTTCTTCCCGTCTGACTACCTTGACTGCATCCATCTTTACGGTGATAGGGATAGGCACGGCAGCTTCCAATAATTCGACCACGATCTCTTCTTTCTGCTTGTTGATCCTGATGACTTTGGCGTTTTCCCGCTTGAAGGGGCCGGAGATGATCTCAACGATGTCATTCTTGCGGATGTTCATCTCGATCTTGACTTGCTCAAGCATGTGTTCAATCTCAGCATAAGGAATCTCGCTAGGCAGTAAGCCGCGGGCATAGGGAACGCCTTGCAGCATAGCTTCTGCTTCTCCTTTAGAAGTCGCTTCAACAAAGATATATCCGCGCATGCCATGCGGCCTGATGACAGCAATGATGCCTTGGTTTGGCTGTTTCTGCAGCTTGGAGACTAGATAGTCTACTACCTGATCTTCTCTATTTGCTGCTGTCCTTAATCCGTATATTTGCGTTGACATGTTAAAATAAAAGTTGTTTTCCGAGGAAGATGATGAAGCCCATCGCGCCGATAACCGCGATACCCAGGCTGGTCACCTTAACGATGCTTTTATACTCCTCCTTAGAGGGTTTTTTAGTGATGCGAAGTACGCGAAGAGCTTCTTTTATAAATCTTTTTACTTTTTGCGTCTTGGTGTCCTGTACTTCCATCACGAGAAAAACAGGGGTTTGGTTTATAAAGATTTCGGGTGTATTTTGACAAATAGAATAAAAACTTCAGCCCATGAAATCTATCCCTAATTCTGACTCTAATTCCTCTTTCTTCTTTCCAAAATAGGTGTTCTCTTCGCCAAAGATCTGGTCAGAACTGACTCCGGTGATGATTAGCATGGTGCGGATGGTCTTTTCCAGATCCTTGTAGATCTGGGCACCCCAGATAATCTTGGCTTTTGGATCAAGGCTGCTGGAGACGGTCTGCACGATACGCCGGGCTTCGTCAAGGGTTAAATTTTCTCCTCCAGAGATATTGATCAAAGCGCCGGTGGCATTCGAGATATCCACATCAATAAGAGGATTGTCCAGAGCTTTCTGCACTGATTCATCAGCCCGGTTTTCCCCGTCAGATTCCCCGACGCCGATCAGCGCTACACCGCCCTGGCCCATGATAGTTTTGACATCGGCGAAATCAAGATTGACCAGGCCGGTCCTGGTCACTAGTTCGGCAATTCCTTTTACTGCATTGGTAAGTATTTCATCGGCTACTTTGAAGGCAGTCTGCAGAGGCAGGTGCGGTGCGATCTCCAGCAATTTTTCGTTAGGTATGACAATAAGGGTATTGATGCTTTGCTCCATTTTTTCTAAGCCGATCATGGCATTCTCAAAGCGGTGCGAGCCTTCCATGCTGAAAGGCATAGTGATGATGCCTACGCTCAGGATTCCCATCTTTTTAGCAGTCTGGGCGACGTAGGGAGCGCTGCCTGTGCCAGTTCCTCCACCCATGCCGCAGGTGATGAAGACCATATCCGCCCCTTCAATAAGTTTTTTGATGTCCTGCTCGTTTTCCTTCGCTGCTTCTTCTCCTACCTTGGGATTAGAACCTGCTCCCAGGCCTTGGGTCAATTGTTTTCCGATCAGTAATTTTTTATCAGCACTGGTATAGAGGAGATCTTGCGCATCAGTATTTAAGGCGATAGTTTCCACTCCCTTGATGCCTATCTCAGAAATACGATTGATAGTATTGTTGCCTGCGCCGCCGCAACCGATGACTTTGATCCTGGTCTTGTGCCCGGCGATCAGGCGCTGCAGTTCTTCGTCTATCTCTGCATTTGCTCTCTTATGAGAAATCTGTTCAGCATGAAAATCTTCCCGATAGTTACCCATAGTTCCCACCCTTTTTGTAACTTCTCGGGGCGGTTAGAATTTATAAAGATTGTT
>JAUSJN010000003.1 GCA_030647325.1 Nanobdellota archaeon
GGAATGGCATATCAAGATGCAGTCTACTTTACAGAAGCATGTCGACAATTCCATCTCCAAGACCATCAACTTTCCTCGCACTGCATCAATCAAAGATGTGGAGAATGCCTATTTACTGGCCTGGAAAGGAAAATGCAAAGGCATCACTATTTACCGTGATGGTAGTTATGAAGATCAGGTCATCAATATAGGAAATTATAGTGAATAAAAATGGGTGTTTACACAAAAGTAGGTGATAAGGGTAGGACGGCCTTTTTTGGCTGCGGGATGATCCAGAAGGATGATCCTAGAATAGAAGCCCTTGGCGCAGTGGATGAATTGAATTCTGTCATCGGGGTTACTCTGGCTATGGTCAGCGATAAAGAATTGCAAGATGTTTTGACTAAGATTCAGCATGACTTGTTTCAGGTCGGCGCAGATCTGGCCGGCAGCGCTTTAGAGAAGAAAGCATTACCGCGGATCACTTCAGTGCATATCCAGGAAGTAGAGCAAGCCATTGATAGAATTGAAGAAAGAATAGGAGTGCCTACTAAATTCATATTACCAGGCGGAACTCAGGCCAGTGCTTTATTGCATTTATGCAGGGCGACTACTCGCAGGTCTGAACGCGAACTAGTCAAAGCCAAAGGCGTGATTGAGATAAGTCCTGACCTGATGATTTATGTGAACAGGCTGAGTGATTTCTTCTTTATGTTAGCCAGACAGGCGAACAATGAAGTGAATGTGAAAGAGCAGCAGCCGATCTATAAGTATTTTGAAGAGAAGAAAAGCGGGGAGTAGTGAAGAATATTTAAGATCGATTTAATAAATAGTTAATAATATTTAATAAAGGGTGGAAGCATGGAACAAAATAATAACGATGATGAAATTCATTTTGAAGAAATAGATTCTGAACAGAAAGATAAAGAAATAGAAACAGCTAGTTACAAAATAAATACGTACGGAGCTGATATGACTTTAGAGATTTTGGCAAATAAAATCAAAGAAAGAGAAATTTCTGTTCCTGAATTTCAAAGAAGATACGTTTGGCCGGTAAAAAAAGCAAGTAGACTAATAGAATCCTTCTTATTAGGGCTTCCAGTTCCTCAAATTTTTCTATTTCGTAGAGAGAAAAGCCAGGATTTACTTGTTGTTGACGGCCAACAACGGTTAAAAACCATATTCTTTTACATTCAAACAGAAAAGTTCGAAGATGGAACAGAGTTCTATTTACAAGGAGTTAGGCAAGAATGGGAAGGTAAAAAATATAGCCAACTCACTGAAGCAGATAAACGAAGATTAAAAAATAGCATATTAAGAACCACAATATTCGAGCAAACAATACCAGACAGTGATTCAAGTATGTTTGAAATTTTTGAGCGATTAAATACAGGTGGTATTCCGCTATCACAACAAGAAATCAGAAATTGTATGTATTATGGAGAGATAGTAAATTTCTTAAAGGGACTAAACGAAGATCAAAATTGGAGGAATTTGTTAAGAAAAAATTCTCCAGATAGAAGATTAAAAGATATAGAACTAATTTTAAGGTTTTTTTCGCTATTCGAAAAAGAGGATTACAAAAAACCAATGAAAGATTTTATTTCTAATTTTATGAAGAAACATCAAGATATTAATGACAGTAAGAAAAAAGAATTTAAGGAAATATTCACAAAAGTCATAACTAAAATTTATACTGACATAGGAACTTCAGCATTCAGGTCTAAATCGGGATCAGGGATAAATGTTGCAATATTAGATTCAATTTGTGTCGCTATCGCAAAAATAGGGCCAGATAAGATTAATAATCTAAAAGAAAGATATTCAAAGTTATTAGAAAACTCTGCCTATTTAGATTATGTCTCAACATGGACAACTGATAAAGATCGAGTTGAGGGAAGAATTAAAATAGCAATAGAGATGCTCTCAAAATGAATTGCTTGAGAGCAAAAAACCTTCTTGAAGATATAGAAAATACCATTGAAGACATTAAGAAGTTCGATTATGCCTCTGATTTAGAAAAATCGTATCTTGCAAAGTTCTTAGTTGTTTTTATTAGTGGAATGTACGAGGAAATAATTGAGACAATTATTAGTGAAAAGGTTGAACAACTCCGTAGTCCTCAAGTAAGCAGTTTTATAAATAAATATTTAGAGGATTATTTTAGAAACCCTAAGTTTGAAAAAATACTTGATCTTTTAAAAAAATTTGATGAAAACTGGGCTGAGGAATTAAATAAAACCGAAAAAATTTTAAAAATAGCTTTAGATAATATAGTAATAAATAAAAATGCTATAGCGCACGGAAATTTATGTGAGATTACTTTACCAAGAGTAAACGAAGATTATAAAAATTCAAAAAAGGTTATAGAAAAAATCGACCAAATTATTCTTTCAACTTAACTTTTTCCAAAACACTTATTAACCTCAAAACTCTTCCAGTCATCAATCCCTTAGGGGAAAGAGGTGTTTAGGGGTTCCTTGATTATCAGGAACTCTTTTTAACCACTTTCTAAGAATTATAAAACTATTTAAACAACTTCTATCCTCAGTTTTTTATGATCAGAAAAGAGGCAAGGCTGGAACTGATTGTTGGCACCATGTTTGGCGGCAAAAGCACCGAGCTGATCAGAAGAGTAAAAAGATATGAAATTGTCGGCAGAAGCGTACAAGTATTTGGGCCGAGCATCGATACCCGCTATGGCAAAGATAGCATCACTTCTCATGACAAACTCCAGCGTCAAGCAAATTACGTCGGCTCAGTACCGGAATTAGAAGAAAAAGTTTCTCCCGATACAAAAGTGATCGGCATTGACGAAGTGCAATTCTTTGACAGCGCCATCATTGACGCTTGCGAAAATTACGCCAATCAGGGAAAGATCGTTATCGTCGCCGGATTGTTAAAAGATTTTAAAGATGGATATTTTCCCTTTAAAGATGGAAAGAAAACCATGAGTGATCTGCTCAGGGCGGCTGACAACACAACTATCTTAACTGCGATCTGCGATGCCAAGAATGGAAACGGCGAGATCTGCGGCAGTGACGCTACCAGAGTACAACGCTTCATAGACGGCCACGTTGCGCCACAAGATTCTCCAGTAGTCCAAGTAGGGGGAAAAGAAGATTATGCTCCACGATGTCGGCGACATTACCAATTTTATAAATAATCTTTCCACCACAACAATCTATATAATAAATATCCCTTTACATTCCCTATGCTTCTCCAGCAGTTACGACTTCAAAATATCCGCTCCTATCTAGACCAAACCATCGTCTTTCCGGAAGGTACTATTCTTCTCTCTGGCGACATCGGTTCAGGTAAATCGACCATCTTACTAGCCATCGAATTCGCCTTATTTGGCTCCTCACGGCCGGAACTGCCTGCCGAATCTCTCTTACGAAAAGGAGCGGCCAAGGGCATGGTCGAACTCTCACTGACTATAAACGACCAGACTGTCATTATCCAGCGCCATCTCAAGAAAGAAAAAGATGCCATCAAGCAGCTGCCCGGACACATCATCTACAATAATACCAAGAAAGAACTCATGCCGGTGGAATTGAAAGCGGAGATCCTCACTTTATTAGGTTACCCGGAAGACTTACTGAGCAAGAACAAGAATTACATCTTCCGCTATACCGTGTACACTCCTCAGGAAGAGATGAAGCTTATTCTGCAAGACAGCAACGAGACCAGATTAGATGTCTTAAGAAAGATCTTCAACATCGATAAATACAAGATCATCCGGGAGAACATGCAGATTTACCTTAAGAAGATGCGTGTCGATATCGCCGTACTGAATACTAAGATTGAGCCGCTTTCAGAATACTCCCAGCTAGCCTTACAACAAGAAGAAGAAAAAAAGAAGATAGAGTCTTCCCTCCAGGAAATTACTCCTCTCCTGCAGATCCTGCAAAAAAAGCGCTACCAGCAGCAGCAGGAAATCGAAAAGATCGAACAACAACAAAAAGAATATCTGAGATTACAACAGGAACTGAATACTATTCAGCTTCTGGAGAAAGAAATAGCGACAAACATAGAACAGCAGCTGCAGAAGAAAGAAAAACTCGTAACAAAGATAGAAGAGCTTTCCATACCAAAAGACCTTGCCGTAAATTCCGAGCAGCTCCATCTGGAACTGCGCCAGGAAGAAAAAAAGAAAGAACAGCTGCTCAAGGAAAAAAATGAGCTGGAAGGGAAAATACGAAACATCCAGAACATTATTGTCATAACCCAGGAAGAGATCACCAGGACCGCCAAAGAGACGGCCCTTATCCCAGAATCAGAAAGAAAAAAACAAGAGATTCTCCTAGAGATAGCAAAAAAGAAAGAATTGTTGGAAAAGAAGAGCGAGATCGATCAACTGTTGGAAAAGACCATGGGAGTGATCGTCAAGAACAAGACCTTGCTGGAACAATCTGCGGAAGTGCAGCTAACCATGCAGGATTTAGAAAACTGCCCGACCTGCCTGCAGGAAGTTTCTGCGGAACACAAGCATAAGATCATGACCCAGGAACAGACTAAGATTATCAAGGCGCTGGCGATCCTGAAAGAATTAGAACAAACAAAAACGGAGATCATCAATCAAAAAGAATCGCTGGAAAAGCAGATCTTGGACATCTTCAGCAAAGAAAACCAGCTGGCCAAGATAACCGCTGAATTACAACAGTTGAAGAAAAAAGAAGAATGGATGCTGGAGAAGAAAGAACAGCTCCGCCAATTAGTGCAGGAAAACAATGCCTTGATGCTGCAGCAGCAAAATAATTCCTATGCTCAGAAGATAGAAGGGCTTACTCTCTCCATCACCGAGAGACAGAAACTGCTGCAAGGATTATTGCATCAGGAACTGCTGCATAGAAACCTGCAGGAACTGCTCCAGCAGGAACAGCAATATTCTTTCAGGAAAGATCAATTACAAAAAAAGAAAGAAGAGCTGCAAGGCATCCTCAGCCAAAAAGAGGATCTCACTGCCATCATCACTGTCCACAAAAATATCGCTTCAGAATTGATTGAACAGGAAAAGGAGACCGCAGTCAAGATCGCCCAATTGCAGACCCAGTGGGAAAGCATCAAGCGCTATATGCTGGAGATACAGGAAAAGATCAATCTCCTCCATAAAGAAAAAGAAAGGCTGATGCGCATGCAGGAATCATACTTCTGGCTGGAAGAGCATTTCGTACCGTTGACCTACACTATAGAGAAGCAAGTGATGATCAGCATCCACCATCATTTCGACCAGCTCTTCCAGGAATGGTTCTCTATCCTGGTTGAAGATCTGAATACCTTTTCCAGACTTGATGACTCTTTCGCTCCCATAGTGATGCAGAATGGATACGAAATAGCCTTCAACGATTTAAGCGGAGGAGAAAAAACCTCGGCTGCCTTTGCCTACCGATTAGCTCTCAATAAAGTCATCAACACTCTTATCCATACCATCAATACCAAAGATCTGCTCATCTTAGACGAGCCTACTGACGGTTTCAGCATCGAACAGCTTGACAAAGTGCGGGAAGTATTGGAAAAACTGCAATCAAAACAGACTATTATCGTCTCTCATGAATCAAAGATAGAAAGCTTTGTGAATAACGTGATCAGGATCAGCAAAGAGAATCATGTCAGCGCTGTTCTTACATGAGAATTAATAGTAGAAATGTTTATATAGAAAAATCCTAAGAAAGAGATATGCAGAGCGATAAAGGAATGGACGTTGCTGATCCAAAAGATCCTGTTTTTAAATCGCTGGTCAAGGATGATTTATTACAGACCAAGTGGGAGAGCAATCTGGCCTTAGACGCTTCTCTTCATGAGGCGCTGCTGGTGCAAAGTGTTCTAGGACATGCTCAGAAAGGCCATAAAATATTTAATGAAGGAGGGATGCAGTATCCTTCTGCAACTATAAGTGATATCATCGAAGCGGCGGACTTAGAAGTCAAAAAAGTGAAAGCCCTCCGGCAAGATCTCATCGATCAAGTTTTTGAATGGGTAGAATTGGCGAAAAGAGACAGGACTAATCGTTTAGTTGTAGACGAGCGTCCGCTTTTAGGCATTGAACTTTTGCGCGGCTATCAAGTAGATCCTGAATATGTTCTCAAAGGCATGGTCCTTGCTGGAACGATGGATAATCATGGATGGAGAGAAGCTACCATCAAGAGATATAGAAATACTATCCATGGCCAGCCGCTTCTCATTGGCGGCGGAGAGACGTATCTTATTGATCCAAATAAATTGAAAGAGGAAAGGCCTTTCTTTCTTGAAGATCTAACTTTTGAAGAAGCAAGCGCAGAGAAGATTGGTGAATTAAAGCAAAAGGAGATCATTATCACAGGAGATAATCCTGATGCTGAAGTCGCTTATATCAGAAGAAAGAAAGGACCGGGAACTTCAGATGATGCTGCTTTTATACTCATGGGTGAGATGTATAAAAAAGAGGGCTGGGAAAAATCGCTTTCCGCTTTTCTTGGCGGATTTATAGTTGATGGCGTTGATACATATGATAAATGCACCACCAGGCCGGTAGAAGGCGGTTATGACGAGAAGATAGGTACAGATATCAGGGCTGCTCTCCCTTCCTTAGTCAGCGATGATGAAATTACGACCTTGATTTATTATTCAGCAAAAAGTAACGGACAAAGATTGGTCAGTTCTTCGCATAAGCGTCTGATCCAGGTAGTGGTCAATGCTGATCCAAAACTTCCCACATTATTGCACCACCATAAGTTTTTAGATACCGGCAGGCATGCTCCATTTAGAGTTGGGTTTGAAAGGATGCCCAGCTCAGAATTCTATCGATCTGTTAGTGAAAGAATAATCCATTACCACAAACATCATTAAAATTATTTCAACACTGCTTTCAAAGAAGCGATTCCCACTTCTATCTGCCTATCAGTAGGCTCTTTGGTGGTGATTCTCTGCAGCCATAATCCCGGCGCAGTCACGATCTTTACAAAAGAATTCTTTCCATACTTGCCGCTTAATTTTATCAGCTCGTATCCTATCCCAGAGATGACCGGCAGCAGTACTATTCTTCCGCCTAATTTGACCCATAAGGGCCCGGATAAGAAACTAAAGGTAGCGATAGAGAGTATGAGAATCAGGAACAGAAACGAAGTTCCACAGCGCGGATGAAATCGGGAAAAGCTCCGCACATTCTCTACGGTCAGATCTTTCTTATTCTCATAGCAGTAGATCGTCTTATGTTCAGCGCCATGATATTGGAATAAGGTCTTGACATCCTTCATCTTTGAAATGAGCAGCAAGTATCCTAAAAATAGTCCTGCCCGGAAGAGGCCGTCAAAAACATTGAACCATAATCCGTCGCTGTGCAGCCATCTGGCCGCAAAAAAAGGTAATCCCACAAACAAGACTATAGCCGAAAGAAAAGACAAGCTTAATGTGCCTACTATCTCTTTGGTGCTAAGCTTCTCTTCCTTGCCAAGATTTTGGTTGCTGCTCCAGACTAAGGCGCGGATTCCATCGTAGAGAGCATAGCCTAAACCGACTACTCCTCGTAAAAAGAAAACATTGAACCACTTCGGAAAAGCGCTGCTTTTGTCTTTGATGACTTTTATCTTTCCATTGGGCAGACGCACCGCGACAGCATACTTTTCCTTGTTGCGCATCATCACGCCTTCAATGACTGCTTGACCGCCGACTTCCATGAAGGATTAGGAGGATTGAGAATTTATAAATGTTATCTCAAATTTTCTAGAAAAATTTCCCCAATCCAGTCTGCGAGCTTTCCTTAAACACTGCTTCTTCATCATATCCCAACACCGCAAAGATACTGGATACTGCCGGAATCAGCTGATGGTCAACATAATATTCCGCATCATACTCCACGGCCGTAACTTCGCTCGGAATTTTGGCTCTATCCCGGATCAGGCCTTTTCCCTTGACAATAATAAAAGAAATGATCGTTCCCGCATCAACTGCTTCTCCTTTTTGCTTCATCTCTTGCGCTACCTTGACATGCGGAGCAAAGGAAGAATAACTGGAAAGCTCGCGAGTGATCTGCGTCTTTAAGATCAATCTATCCAATGGCACTTTTCCCCTCCGCAATTCTTTGATGGTATCTTTCACATACTTCAATGCTTCCTGGACTTTTTCCTGCAGCACCAGCTCCAGGACTTTCTTCTGCACCTCTTTCGACAGAGGAGACCAGTTCCGTCTTACGGTCTCAAAACCGGTGATCTTCAGGCTTCCATCTTTTCGCAATAAGGCATATTTCTTTTTCGCGCCAACTAGCTTCTGGTCACCCCCTTTCAGCCCTACAAAAATACCGCGAGGATAGTTCCCTTCCAATTCCAATTCCATCTGTTCGGGAAGTTTCTCATTGATCTCCGCCATAAATCCCAGCGCCCCATCCATGGTTTTTCCCTCTAACAGCAAGAAACAGGAATCAGTATCCGCATATACCACTTTAAATCCTTTCTCCTGTGCGGCAGAGATGGTAGTGGTGATATAATTGCGCGCATACGCGGTAGTAGAGGCAGCGGATTCCAGACTATACCATCTGGCTGCATAAAATCCAAGATACCCGTAAAAAGAATTGGCAAGGATCTTAAGTGCATACGATCGCGCTTCTAAAAGCGAAATATTTTCATTTTTCTTTTTGGCTTCTTTGATTTCTTTCTTGATCTCTGCCCGGCGCATGATCAGCTGCTCCAAGATGGTGGGTAAAAATTTCCTCTCCCGCGAACAGAACCAATACTCCTCCTTTCCTGGAACATGGGCCTTATTTTCATCGACACAGCAGGAACATTTCAATCCTTCCGGACCGAGGTTGTGGGCAGAGATGATAGTAGGATATAGTGAACGGAAATCAAACACCACCACATCCTTATACAACCCCGGGGTCGGTTCATAGACAAACGCTCCCTGGATGGATTCATCCATGCGCTGGGAAATTTCTGTATTCTCCGGTTTATTCGGCGCGACCACCCCAAATTCCATCGCCCGCTTCATGATATAACTTTCAACCAGCTTACTAAAGCGCATCCTGATCACATCAAAGGTAGGCAATCCCACGATGGAAGTGAATTCGATCATGTCCGGCAATAATTTTTCACATAATTTATAGGCTAAAAAACAGTCATGAAGATTATACGCGCAATATTCCGCCAATCTCTCCGGATGATTATTCCAGACGTAAGAAAGTTGATCAATTTCTACACGATGTTTCTGATGGTTCAATAATTGTTTAGAGACCGCATCCAGAGAATAGGTCTCGACATCGAGATCTTTGCCAAAGATATTACGGATAAACTTCAGCATATCCAGATGAAGAAATCCTTTGATTTTACTCTCTCTCTCGCCAAATCCCGCTTGATTGACTATGAATCCGGAATAATCAACTCCTAGGTCAAATCGTACGCCGTGTTTTTCTGCCCGGGCCTGCAGATAAGGGAAATCAAACCCATCGGTGAAATATCCAGTCAATATATCCGGAGCATATTCCAAAATAACTTCTTTCACTCTCTGCAATAAAACTGCTTCGTCAGCAACAACTTCAACATATTCCGGAAATACAGCATTCTTCCAGGTGATCACTTTGCGGAATTCCTTTCCATCTTTCTCCCCATAAAAACCAGCCATCAAAATTGGATTATTCTTGAAATCTATTTCCCGCTTCTCAGCATAGGTCTCTAGATCGATGGCCAGGATGCGCCAGTCTGGTAACGTCTCCATCTTCTGCTGCTCAACCTTCTCGGCTGCGAAAACAGGGACGCGCATCCATTGGTTCTGCAGAAAATCTCCCGTTGCGGTAACTTCTTTCATCGGAGTTATATTATGGTCCCGCAGATAACGATGCGCATACAATATATCCTTTTCATAGGTCGAGATTCCCCAGTTTTGGACTTCTTTCGCTAAGAGCGGAACTGCTTTAGGATAATTGGCAAACACTTTATAGAAATATTTTTTTTTACCCAGCAAATTCCGTTCGACCAATTCTATACTAGTCACCTGCGCTGGTTCAATCCCTGCCTTTAGGGAAAGCTTCAACACCCGTTCTTCAAATTGCTTTTTATCGATGCCGTCGGCAGCTACGTAAAAAAACGGCTGATAATGATGTTTTACCGCTATTTTCTGCCCTTCCTTGGTACGGCCGTAGAAATAGAAAAAAGTCTTTCCTTCTTCCACTTTGTACTCAAAATCGTAGGGGTAAAATTGCAGCTGCATAGGTATTTCAAAACGGGGTTTTTATATAAGATTTTACATCAGAAAATTCGGATACTAAAAGAATCAAGGGCTGATTGATGTTCTATATGTAATGTCTTTTTCTCCGCTTTTATCCAGTAGAATAACATCAAATGAATTAGGATGAAAATCAGTTATCCTGTGCGTCCATAAATCGTCCTGAGCAGCGATGACCTTCCTTCCTTTAGCCCAGCCTGCCATGGCATTCGCTAGATTGTCTGCTCCTGGACCACCTTTCCCGTTGGAACAAGAATTCAGAAAGATGGTTGCCTTAGGGTCTAAATTTTGCAGGTATTGCTCTAATTCGCTGTCTGAGGTGTCTAAGGTATACCTTTCATCTTTTTCTGCTTGCATTGTGCGCAGATCATTTTCACCTAGGGAAAGAGTTTTCTCGCCTCCGTGTCCGGTGGGCATAAAAAACATGAAGCCCTTACTTTCTTTTAAAGCATCATAGACTTCATCTTCAACAGAAGAAACCCTGACCTTCAGATCATAGGCGTTTTGTAATTCATGAAAAAATTTCAGTGCAAAAGCGGTCCTGAAAGCTCCATAATTATCTACATAATCTTTATCTCTAGGCTTAGGTGGCAATTCGCCATCATGAGTTGGATAGATGATCAAGGCATTCGGTTTAGATGTATCAGTGAAAGTGATAATCTCGTGCAGATCTAATCCTAATTTGTAAAACTGCGGCAGTTGGCTGCCGGAAAAAGGGCGGCCATCAGCGTTAACAGCGTACACAAATTTTCGTGCATACTCAGCAGTTCCGCCGGCATGTTTAAACGCAACAATATCATATCCGGTAAAAAAAGGTTTGCCCTCATTGTTTTTCAGGGAAGCCAGCTCTTTTGCATATTCAAGAGTTCCCCCGTATTCTTTAAACGACAGGATCTCTTCACAGGTAAAATAATAATCCTCGCTCCCTGTTTTATATTCCGATAACGGGTTAAAATCCTCTTGGGCAGAGATGCACACTGGATCAAGAACGAGAGGCGTTGCAATAATTTCCTTCGGATCTTGTATTTGCGGGGTCTTTACAGTCTCTATTAACTGCGTGCCACCACAGAATCCTACTACTGAAAGCAAAGAGGTAGCTACAATTGTTGAGGTTATTTTATCAGCCATGATCATCATTAAGGTATCCTTTTCAAGGACTTACTTAAATAATTTTCTCCTTTTTCTTTTTCGACGATCTCCTCTTTCTTCTTCTCTTTAGCTTCTTCTTTCTTCTTCGGCGCAGTGAAGTTTCCCAGTTTCGCTACTTCTTCTGAAAGCTGATGCGCAGTGATATCTAGATCATCCGGACTGATCTCTTTTGGCTGCCATTGTAAGTTTAGCTTATCGCCTTCTCGGCGGGGAACTATCTCTATGGCAAAATGGGGAACTTTCTGTCCTGCCCCTAATCCATTCTGGATCAGGATATTTGTCCCTTCCGCCTGGAATACTTCAAACACTGCCTGGCTGGCTTTACCTGCTGCGATCATGCATTGAGATACTACCTCATCAGGGACTTGCTCCAGGATGGTAAAGTGCTTCCGGGGAAAAACAGTTATCTGTCCGGGAGTATAGGCCATATCTTTTGCCGCTACCACTACTGCATCATCTTCATAGATCAATTGGGTCTTGCTTTTTCCAGACAGTATATCACAATATTCGCATTCCATGGTTCTCATCTGAAGAGATTGGCGATGTCATCAAGACTGGCCTTCTCTTTTGCTCTTTTTGGTTTATCTTCTTTTTTCTGCTTGCTTGGTTTGGCTTTTTTCAGTTCGTTTTTCTGCTCGGTTTTATCAGGTTTCACCAGCGGAATCCTTTTACCGCTCACGCAAGTGCAGGGTTTTCTCGCTGATCTTTCTGCCTCTTCCTTAGATAATATGACTTTATTTTCCAGAGGGATATTTTGCGCAAAAGCACACTTCTCTTTATGATAACGTTTTGCCGCCGCGCTGGTGACAAAGATCTCCTGCTCTGGAGCTGGCTGTACTCTCGCTTCTTTCATCTCTTCTTTCTTGCTTTCTTCTCTTGGTATTTCCTTTTTTCCACCCAGCAACATCAATAACTTTTTTTCTATCGCTGTTTTTACTTTCAGGGCCATCTCTGCTCCCATGAGACGCTCTTCTGCGGGTATTATTCCGTCTCCGGCTTTTCGCGGGATAAGGTGAAGAAAAAAATGCTGTGCTCTCTGGCCGGCCGCTGCGCCATTGGCGATAAATACGGTCGTTCCGTCAGCACGGGCTACCTTCAGCAGCACCTGTGACAGATTTTTAGTGACGATAGATAGATGTCTCAGCACTTTTTCCGGCACTTGGGGCATGATCGCATAATGCTCCTTGGGGAGAAGCAGGATATGCCCTTTCACCGCAGGGTTGATATCAAGGATAGCTAAACAGGTAGAGTCTTCATACACTTTTTTAGAAGGGATTTTTTCCGCGATGATCTGGCAGAAGATGCATTGCTGTTTCTGCAGCTGCTGCAGCTCTTCAGGACTCATATTTTTGATCTTTTCTTCCCATTGCTTGCGCTGCTCTTCCGTTGGCTCTGGCATCAAAGATAGAGAGCTTAGAAATTTATAAAGATATCCTATGAAAAAGCTCTGTAGAAGAAGTAGGTTAGCGCGTAGAATCGAGCGATTATTTCTATTCTCTTTTCATTGCGACAGGGGGTTGTCCCTTACGGGGACGTCGCATTAAGAATGTACATCATAAAAGCGAGTCCGCGCTAACCCGAACGGAGTGAGATGTTCTACAGAGCCTATGAAAATAGTCATTCACAAATTATAAAAAGAGCATAAACACTTTCTTTCCATGCCTTTGATCCAAGTACCAGAGATAACTCTCCGGGTGATGTCCTTAAACATGCAGTTTGGCGCAGGACCGGAATCTAAAGAAGGAAAATTTCTGCTGCATCTTCCCGCAAAGGAGCAAGATAATAACTTAGACAATATCGTCGATCTTATAGATGAGATCGACCCTGACCTCATCTGCCTGCAGGAAGTGGAATTTGGATCGTCCAGGACCGGTTATGTCGACCAGTCCTTAGAGATAGTCCGGCGCTTGGCCAATAAGCGGCAGCAGGAACCATACCATCTTGAGACCGGGACTTGCCTGGACTTTGATGAAAGCAAATTAGAAAGACTTTGGAAAGTAGCGCGTTTTTTGTATCAGGAGGAACGATCGCAATGGATCTTCAAAAAATTAGGCATAGATAAGCAAGAGCTTCCCAAAGAAAAGATAAGGCTCAATTTTGGGAACGCCATCCTTTCCAGATACCCCTTAAAAGAAAAAGATCATCATTTTTTTATCCCGACCTACTGGAGGCCTTGGATGGATGTCAATATCATCCGAAGAAAAGATGAACGAAAAAGTTGGCTGATCTGCCGAGTCAATTATCATCCGGAGATAGCAGAAAAAGTACCCTTGTTCATCTATAATACTCATCTTGAGAATAATGACCCGAAAAACAGGAAGCTGCAGTCAAAGATGCTGTACGACAAGCTCAGTAAAAAAACTGATGCCCATAAAATTTTAGCCATGGACGGCAACGCTGAACCTCTAGGAGCAGAATACGATCTAGAATCAGGAACACAGGATGAATCGCTGGAAAGACTCTTACGCCATCCCCAGATGAAATATTTTCCGGGCATCTATCCCGGCCCGGATAAAACTCCTGCCAACTACTTTGCGACATTCCCCTCGCATCAGCCGGCGCAGGTCCTGGATACTGTCTTGATTTCAGAATATCTTCAGATTATCAACTACCGAGTCCATCCCACTCCTGTCTCTGATCATTTAGCCGTGGTAGTAGACATCAACATCAAAGCAGACTTGGTTCAGGAAAACATCCTCAAACAGATCGTCAATCCTCTGGTAGAAACTCCTTGACATTGCTAAAACTTACTTTCACAAACTTTCTAAAATCCAGGCCGCGCTCCTTCAGTTCAAACAAGGCTAATTTCACGTGCGTGCTTCCTTTCGGCAATCTGAATCCCGCCTGCGAACTTAGATAATCCAGTTGCTGCAATGCTCCAGCCCTGGCCAGCACCGACGCTGCGGCTACTTCCACATACTTAGATTCCGCATGCTCAACCTGAACCTCACCGACTGTACAGCCAGGATATTTGTCAACAACATGTTTTCCCGGAAACAGGTAATCGGCGCATTCCTGATGCAGCTTGTTCAATAATGCCGTAACTTCTCCGCTTTTGTTGTACTCTTCAGGAAGGATGCTTTTCACTTCACAGGGAACTAGATGCTTGATCTTTTCCGCCATCGGCAAGACTTCCTTGTCCGCTAAAAGTTTGCTGTCTGCTACGCCAAGCTCCACTAATTTTTGGCGCAGCTCATCATTCGCTTTTACCCCGGCAACCACTAAGCCTCCGAAGGTATCGCCCTTAAGAGATTCATCGGTGCCGATGATCCATCCTTGTTCCTTACGGAAATTTTCTGCAGCGATCCTTTCCCCGATATTTCTTTTTTCCAGTTCCTTAGCTTCCTTTTCTACTGCATCATTTTTTCCCTGCAGCAGCAATTTTCCCGAGGAATATAAAATGAAAGAGACTTCTCCCTTTTTTAGGCGCAATTCTTCATGGACAGTCTTAGGCTTCTCTTTAGAAAATCCTTTCAGCTTCAGCAGATTATCTTTGCTTACTCCCTCAAAAACCACCATAACATTCAATGAATGCTTTATGCTTAATAAAGATTGCTTAGGGAGGAGAAAGAAAAATAGATACTCTCTTTCCAATAACCTTTTAAATTAGTTTTAATTCGTTTTTATATGGTTAATATTCTGAAAGAATATCTGGTAAATCCTAAAACAACAGGGGCCATCTGCCCGTCTTCATCATATCTTGCGGAAGCGATGACCGGCAATGATCTTTTATGTGCTGACTGTGTGGTTGAGCTCGGCCCTGGTACTGGCGCGATCACGGAAAAGATTCTTACCAAGATCCCCCAGGATTGTACCTTCTTCAGCTTGGAGATCAACCCTATCTTTTCCGCAAAGCTGAAAGAAAAGTTCCCTGACGCCACCGTGTATTCAGATTCAGCAGAGAATATACAAAAATATTTAGAGAAACACAACGCCAAAGAGTGTAATACCATCATCTCTTCCCTGCCTTGGACTTTCCTAGACCAGCAGACCCAGAGAAAAATCTTTGAATCGATGCATAACTCATTGTCTAAAGACGGAAAAGTAGTTACCTACTCCTACCTGCATGGGCTGCTATTTCCTTCCGGAAGAAGATTTAGGAATCTATTGAATCAGCATTTCCCCAACATCCAGAAAAAGATCGTCTGGAAAAATATCCCTCCTGCTGTTGTGTATGAGCGCAAGAAATGAGACGACGATCTCATTTCTGCACAGAAATACGATAGTCTTCGTATTTCTTGTGCAAGAAGTAGATTCAAAACTCTCCCAACTTCTTCTGCTTGGCAGCATTCTCCACATTCTTATACGACTGCCAGCTTTTCCTGAACAGGTCAGGATGCTTCTTGTAGTATTTTTTTAAGAAATCCTGTGTCTTGGGATCACTCATGTATCCCGAGCCAAAATCGATACCTATTTCTTTTTTTAAGTGCTCAATATGACGGTCTCTGATGACTTTAGCCACGATAGATGCCGCAGCTGCCGGCAGATAATTTACATCTGCTTTGTGCTCGACGATCAG
>JAUSJN010000004.1 GCA_030647325.1 Nanobdellota archaeon
GTTAAGAAACCAAAAGTGATGAAGAGTAAAAAGAACGTCTGTGAGTTTTGTTAAATAACTGAAAGATTCCATGATAGAATTATTATTTTTTGTTTCCGCTTTCCTAGCGGAAGTTATCGGAACTATAGCAGGATTTGGTTCTTCTACTATATTTTTGCCTCTTGCCCTGTTTTTTGTTGATTTCCAAACCGCCCTGATCCTTGTTGCTTTTTTCCATATATTTGGCAATCTCAGCAGAATGGCCTTTTTTCGGCATGGATTAGACAGAAGACTACTATTGATTTTTGGTGTCCCAAGTGTACTCTTAACTATCTTGGGCGCTCTATTAGTAAATTATGCGCCATCAGATCTGCTTAAAATGGCCTTGGGGATCTTTTTACTTATTTTCGCACTCGTATCAATCATCAAACCTAATTTTAAATTCAACCCTTCAAAGAGAAATGCAATCATTGGCGGCAGTCTCTCTGGATTTTTGGCTGGCTTAATAGGTACTGGCGGTGCTATAAGGGGCGCATTCCTGGCTGCCTTCAACTTGCGGAAAAATGTCTACATCGCAACTGCTGCCGCTATTGCCTTGGCAGTGGATGTAACTAGAATCCCTGTATATCTGGGGAGCAGTTTTCTTGAGCCGCAATTTTACAGTTCTATTCCATTGCTTTTTATCATCGCTATTGCTGGTTCTTACCTCGGAAAGAAAATTGTTGATAAAATTCCACAAACCATATTTAGAAAGGTTGTGCTGGTAGCAATTACGCTTATAGGTTTGAAATTTATCTATGATGGGGTTCTTTATCTGATCTAAAATCATTGCCCAAACATTTATTAACTCTTTTTTATTTATCTACCCTTAAAAAGAGGATTGATGGTAGAGATAAAACCTATTAAGAAAGTAACGGACATAAAGAAACTTAAGCTTCTGGCTAACCAAATCCGCCAAGATCTTATCGAAGCATTAGTATCTGCCGGTTCAGGCCATACTGCCGGTCCGTTAGGGATGGCCGATGTCTTTACCGCTCTTTACTTTAATGTGGCCAAACACAATCCCAAATATCCTTTCTGGGAAGAACGTGATCGCGTTGTTCTATCTAATGGCCACATTTGTCCGGTCATTTATTCTACCATGGCCAATGTCGGCTATTTCCCCCGAAAAGAATTGAAGACACTCCGCCATTTTGGCACACGATTGCAAGGTCATCCTCATCGCTCATCTTTACCCGGATTAGAGACAACCTCCGGTCCTTTAGGTTCTGGATTGAGCCAAGCTTCTGGAATGGCTTATGCATTTCGGATGGACAACAAAAAGAATCGCGTGTTTTGCCTGATGAGCGATGGCGAGCAGGAAGCAGGACAGACTTGGGAAGCAGCCCTCTTTGCCGGAAAAAATAAATTACGCAATCTTACTGCTTTCATAGATCGAAACAATATTCAGATCGACGGGCATACGGAAGATATCATGCCCTTAGAACCGTTAGCTGACAAATATCGTTCTTTCAACTGGCATGTGATAGAGATTGATGCTAATAATATCAAGGCAGTCATAGATGCCTGCAACGAGGCGGCAACCATTTACGAAAAACCTACCTTAATAATTGCACACAATATCCCGGGAAAAGGAGTTTCCTTCATGGAAAATGATCATGAATGGCATGGCAAACCGCCGACTGCCGAGCAGGCTAAAGTCGCGCTTGCAGAATTGAGAGTATGGCGGGAAAATATAATGAAGAACAGGGATTAAGACTGATGAAGTGAAAAAATGGGAACATTAAATCCAAATGCATATCTGGTAAGTAATCTGTACGCAAAAGACATCAAGAAAGTCAAGACCAGAGATGGTTACGGAAAAGGCCTGGTCAAAGCGGGAGAGAAAAACAAGAATGTAGTGGTCCTCTGCGCTGACTTATCTGAATCGACCAGAAGCGAATGGTTCCAGAAGAAATTTCCGGATCGCTTTGTGGAGATAGGCGTGGCAGAACAAAACATGGCCTCTTTAGCGTCGGGAATGAGTGCGGCAGGAAAGATCGCTTTCATCTCCTCATACGCAGTTTTCAGCCCAGGTAGAAATAACGAACAGATACGGACGACCATCAGCTACAATAGCTGGGGCAGCAAGCCGGGAAAAGAGATCAATGTCAAGATTGCCGGAGCGCATGCGGGAATTTCTGTCGGTCCCGATGGTGCGACTCATCAGGCCTTGGAAGATGTCGGTTTGATGCGGCTTCAGCCAGGCATGACCGTGATTGTTCCCTGCGATGATAACGAATGTGAGAAAGCTACTGTTGCCGCGGCAGAGACTCCCGGACCATTTTATCTTCGCTTTGGCAGGGCAGATTATCCTTCTATCACTACGGAAAAAACACCTTTCAAAGTAGGAAGGATCGAGGAATTTCGTTCCGGAAAAGACTGTACTATAATCGCCAATGGGCCTTTAGTGTATGAAGCATTGACTGCTGCAAAGAAGCTAGAGAAAGAAATCGATTGTCAGGTGTTAAACTGTCATACTGTAAAACCGTTAGATGGAGCAACTTTGTTGAAGGCAGTGCAAAAAACTGGCTGCGTAGTGACCGCAGAAGAGCATCAATGGCAGGGCGGTTTGGCCGGAGCGGTGGCAGAATTCCTCGGAGAGAATTATCCTGTTCCCATTAAACGAGTTGGGGTAAAAGACCGTTTTGGAGAAAGCGGCACTCCTGATGAATTATTCAAAGTGTTCGGATTGACTTCTGATGATATCGTCAAAGCGGTCAGAGCTGCAGTAAAGATGAAGAAGAAGTGATGGATAAATGATGAAAAAAGCTGCAAAATCAAAATTACCAAAATCAAGGAAAGGCTTTGCCTGCATTAAATGCGGTTATGATGCCTACAAATTAGCTGCCCTCTCCCATTGTCCTCTTTGTGTGATCTGCAAAGGGTGTAATGCTAAAGTTGGAAAGTGCAGGTGTAAGGAAGGGGAGTAGAGACGGGATAAATTTATATACCTCTTTTCACATTTCTGCTGCAATTATATTAGTAGGGGTGAAAATCATGGCCACGAAAGAATGTCCAGCTTGCGGAGAAGAAGTTGACCAGGATGATATGTGTCCTGACTGCAAGAAATGCATAAGCTGTTGTGAATGTATTTAGATAATTAGGATTGTTTTTTGTTTTATTATCTTCTTAGATTCTTAAAATATATAATCTGCCTTTCCCTCTTCAAGGCTGCTTTCTTAGTCCTAAATTCTCCCATAACTTTCTTTCCGTCTTTGGTGTACAAGACCCATTTGTATCCTTCTTTTTTGATAACCATGGTTCAGTTCTATAATGGCACATTTAATGCTGCCCGCTGCACCACCTCATTAAGGGATGGATGGACATGTACGGTACTTCGCAATAAATCTAATGCTTTACTCCGACCAGCCTTCATGGCCACGCAGACTTCATGCAGTAATACTGATGCATCCGGCCCGATGATATGGCAGCCCAGAATTTCCTTGCTTTTCTTATCGACAATCAATTTCACAAATCCATCTTTCTCTGCTAATGCTATGCCTTTGGCAGTTTGATTGTAATAGTAAATGCCAGTAACATACTTTCTTTTTTGCTCTTCTGCTTCCTGTTCGGTCAGACCGACCCCGGCAACCTGTGGCGAGGTGAAAATAGCATGAGGCATAGGATAGTAGTCGACCGCCTTTTTCTTTCCCAGGATGTTATTCGATACGTACCTTGCTTCTAGGTTTGCGCTGTGTCGGAACATATAGATGCCGGCAATATCTCCTAAAGCATAGATGTTTTTCACATTTGTTTCCATAAATTTATTGACAGAAATAAATCCGTTCTTGTTTGTCTTCACGCCGGCTTTCTCTAATTGAAGTGTGTCGCTATTTGGCTTTACCCCTGTCGCCACCAAAAGTTTTTCTGCCGTAATCTTCTTAGTAGTGCTTCCGGCTTTCACCGTCATGCTGACATGTTTTCCCTGCTGTTCAACTTTTAGCACATCAGCGCCGGTAAGAAGATGGTATTTCTTCTTCCATAATTTAGTGATAAGCGAGGTCACTTCTTTATCTTCTCTGGGGATAAGTAATTCATTCCGTTGTACGATGGTTACTTTTGTTCCCAGCTCTGCATAAAAAAAACCTAACTCCACTCCGATATATCCTCCGCCAAGGATGATCAGGCTCTTCGGCAGAACAGTCTGCCGTAATGCTTCAGTGCTAGTCATGTATGGAACTTTGTCTAGACCGGGGATGGGTGGGATAGAAGGCCTCGCTCCGGCAGCAATGACGATCTTTTTTCCTTTGATGTGCTTGCCATTCACTTCTACGACATATTTATCTACGAATTTTCCTCGGCCTTTGAAAAGCATAGGATTATTATCGGCACAGACATTCTTTTCAATACCTCGTGCATCAGCATCGACGGTATGATTAGCTCTATTCGTGACAAAATTGAAATGTACTTTGCTTAACTTTGCGGAAAGACCGAATTCAGCGGCACGATGGATGTTTTCTGCTATCTCCGCTGATTGGATCACCATCTTAGAAGGGATGCAGCCGCGATTCAAACACGTTCCGCCCATGGGGCCGTCTTCCACTATCGCAACTTTCAATCCCTGCTCGGCTGCTTCTGCTGCCACGTTCAATCCTGCGCCAGAACCGATGACAATTAAATCAAAGATTTTCATGGTTTATCGAGCAGTTATTAATCCGATGTAGATGATATTCAAAGGAACATTTTCATTATGGTCCTGAAGATATTTTTCTAAATCATTCTTAATCCTGGCAAATATATCATCACTAATGGGATCAGGGCTTCCCGGGAGAGGCTGTAACCTTGCTTCAAGAGAAAATGTTCCTTCCTGTTTGCCGAATCCACAAGATAGATTATAACCAAGAGCTTTGACATCAGGGCCTTTTTCCCGCAATAATTTTTTCTTAATGTAATTATAATATTTAGTATCAGCCATAATCAACCTCTTTAATCTAAGGAAGAAATTTAACTTAATAAACTCTTCTTTTTCCTGAAATTAAAAAGAAGAGTCAGAAAACCAGTGGTTTTCTTTGACGTTGTCCTTTGCTAATCAAAAAGAACATTTAAATACGATTCTCTCTTCCTCATCTCATGCAAAAAAAGAAGGTATTTGTGACCAGAAAGATTCCTGCAAAAGGAATCGAACTGCTGAGAAAACATTTCTTGGTCAAAGTCTATCCTAAAGACCAAGTCATACCCCGAAAGGAACTTCTCAAGGAAGTGAAGCACTGTGATGCTCTTCTTTCCTTGCTCACGGAAAAGATTGATGAAGAAGTCTTGAGTGCCAATCCAGATCTCAAAGTTGTTTCGAATTACGCAGTTGGCTATGATAATATTGATGTCAAGGCTGCGACCGCAAAAGGGATTCCTGTCTGCAACACTCCCGGCGTTTTAGAAAATGCGGTCGCTGAACATACTTTTGCCTTATTGATGGCGCTCTGCAAACGCATCACGGAAGCAGACCAATTTGTCCGCGCCGGAAAATACAAACGCTGGGAACCGATGCTGCTGCTGGGGACAGAATTGGAAGGAAAGACTATCGGAATCATCGGTTTGGGAAGGATCGGCGCAGGTGTCGCGGAAAGAGCCGGGAAAGGGATGGGCGTGAAGGTTTTATATCACGATATCAAAAGAAACAAGGAATTTGAGAAAACCTACCAAGCCAAATTTGTTTCAAAAGAGGATTTGCTCAAGAGATCAGATTTTGTGTCCCTGCATGTTCCCTTGCTTCCCTCAACCATGCATCTGATCGGGAAAAAAGAATTGGCGATGATGAAAAAAACTGCGTATCTCATCAATACCTCCAGGGGACAGGTGGTTGACGAAAAAGCCTTAGTAGAAGCGCTGAAGAAAAAGCAAATAGCTGGCGCAGGATTGGACGTTTATGAACATGAGCCAGCATTAACTCCTGGATTGATCAAACTAAAAAATGTGGTCCTGACCCCGCACACCGCTTCTGCCACTATTGAAGCCAGGACGGCTATGTCTGAATTAGCGGCACAGAATATCATTGACGTCCTGCAAGGAAGAAAAGCCAAGTTTACGGTCAATCCGGAAGTGTATGCTCGTAAACACAAGTGATCTCTAAATTCTAAAATTTATAATAAAATAAGAAGATAAAAAAGAAAAATACTTACTTCTTTGCGCCCATGATTCTGAACATGGTAGTTCCGCACTTGGAGCATTTCCCTTTCATCGCTCTTCGCTGCACACCGCCTTTTCCTTTCATAGCTACTTCCTTAGCGTCAGCCATCATTCTCTTCATCTTGCACTTAACACAGTAACCTTCAGTTCCTGATTTTTCTGCCATAAATAAACACCTCGGTATTTTATTAGAACGTAATTTTACCACGCTCTTGAGCTTATTGAGCTTATTTGTATTATAAACATTTCGGAATAATGAGGGTAAAGAGCTTACTTTACTAATCCAATCTTAATATTGAATTTATCACTCTCTAATGATGTCTGGCCCACGAATACGATCTCTTTGACATTCAGGACTGCCTTCAGGTCGGCCTCCATGCTCTTGATCATCTGATGGAATTCCAGATCATCATTGCCTAGAATCAGCCTGGTGAATCCTTCTTTCATGGAAAGCTGTTGTGCTGATTTGTATTTGCGTACCGCATTGATGATATCTACTCCTAAGTCACCGGCCAGCTCAATCTTTTCATCAATAAGGTCTTGATTGGATTCCGGCCAGGCTGAAAGATGGATGCTTTTCTTTCCTTCCTTCTCTGCAAAATACAAGCCATAGATCTCTTCGGTGATATGCGGCATGATGGGGGCGATCATCTTCAGGACACTCAACAAGGTGGTGTATAAAGCATGCTGCGCGCTCTTCCGTTCCTCTGTTCCACGGACATCAGGATTATACAACCTATCCTTGACAATCTCCATATAATTATCGCAGAAAGTATGCCAGAAGAAATTTTCTACTTCCGATTTGGTTTTCGCATACTCATGATGTTCAAAAGAATGAGTGCTTTCCTTAATGACTTTGTGCAATTTACTCAACAGCCATCTATCAAAGACCGGTGTAACTTTTCTCTCTTTTTCTTTTCCTGTATCATCATAATCCTCCAAATGCAGCAGCGCAAACTTAGAAGCGTTCCATAATTTAGTCACGAACTTCTGGCCGGTCAGGACATCTTTCTCCTGATAAGGTAAATCTTCTCCTAAGCGGGAAGTGGCTGCCCAGAACCTGATGGCATCAGCAGAAAATTTCTGGATGACATCTTGCGGTGCGATGACATTTCCTTTTGACTTAGACATCTTCTCTCCTTTCGGATCAAGCACGAAACCAGAGATGGCCACCTCAGCCCAGGGATTTACTCCATGCAGCAGCTGCGTCTTCGCCATGGTATAGAACAACCAGAAGTTGATGATATCATGTGCTTGCGGGCGTAAATTCATAGGAAATAATTTAGAGTGGATGGGTTTTCCTTCTGCCAGGTTGATGGCCAGGAATGGTGAACTGGCTGAGGTAAACCAGGTGTCAAAGACATCATGCTCCGGGATCAATTCTATTCCTTTAGGCGCACTCTTGGGCCGATCTTTCAGTGGATCGACCGGCAGCTGGCTTTCATCTGCATAGTAAGTCTTTCCATGCTTATCATACCATACCGGGATGGGGACACCAAATTTTCTTTGCCGTGAAACTGACCAGTCCCAATTCAAGCCTTTGATCCAGTTGTCCAGACGGTGCTTCATATGCTGGGGATGCCACTTCAGCTCTTCCGCAGCCTGCAGGAAGCGTTCTTTCTGATCTAGATAATGCACGTACCATTGTTTGGAATTGATTATTTCCACCGGCTGTCCGGAACGTTCGCCGACATTGACGGTGTGAGTGATTTCCCGCTGTTTGACCAGCAGTCCCGATTTTTTCAGATCCTCAATGATCTCTTTCCGCGCTTCTTCAATCTTCATCCCTGCATATTTTCCGGCAGCCTGATCCATCTTGCCATCGCGGGTGATAATCATCTTCAGCGGCAGATTATGTTTCTTGTACCATTCAATATCAGTCTGGTCGCCAAAAGTACAGCACATCACTATCCCGGTGCCTTTTTCCGGATCAGCTTTTTCGTCCGGAAGGATAGGAACTCTGGCCTTGTATAAAGGAGAATAGGCATATTTGCCAAAGTATTTTTTATAACGCTGGTCTTCCGGATGGGCAAATAAGGCCACGCATGCGCCTAACATTTCTGGTCTGGTAGTGCCGATGATCAATTGCTTGCCGTCTTCGGTGGTGAAAAAAATATCATTGAAAAAACTCTTTTTCTCTACGTCTACTAATTCTGCCTGCGCGATAGCGGTCTGGAACATAGTGTCCCACATCACCGGAGCTTCTTTTCGGTACACTAACCCTTCCTTGGCTAAGTCCAGAAAACTTTTCTGTGAGATCTTTCGGGAATAATCGTCGATGGTGGAATAGGTCAGGTTGAAATCACAGCTCATCCCGATATTTTTCCAATCCTGCACGAACTTGGACCTTTCCTCTTTCAGAAAATCCAGGCAAAGCTTGATGAATGCTTCCCGCTCCATATGCGCGGCGTTGACTTTCTTTTCTTTCTGCACCAGCTTTTCCGTTGCTAATCCGTTGTCATCCGTGCCAAAAGGATAGTACACCTCATATCCTCTCATCCGCTTATACCGTGCGATAAAATCCTGTTGGGAGAAGGAGAAGGCATGCCCTAGATGCATCCTTCCGGAAACAGTCGGCGGTGGTGTGTCGATGGAATAGACTTTCTTTTTGGTATTGATATCGGCCTTGTAAGTGTGACTATCTTCCCAATGCTTCTGCCAGCGCGGTTCTGCTTCTTTTGGGTCATAATTCTTGGATAGTTCCATTCTTCCTATAGGAGAGGGGATATTTAAAAAGTTAACGAGAAAAATATGATTTAAACGCGGAGAATTCCACCAGTCTTATTTTGACATAACTAAAAAGAAAAACAATATTTCTTCCTCATCTCTTCCAGCGCTGTATCTATCACTCTCCAGGCTAATCTCTGATCAAAAGTCCGGTCGTCAGACAGTAATTCTGTCTTCTCATAATAACTCGACCCAACAACATCCGGAGACCTGCTCAGATCAGCATCAAGTTTCTGGAACAAGGTAGCGGTCAGAGGCGCTAATGATTCCGAAGAATGAAAATCTCCTTTAGGGACGAAATACTTGTCTCCTGCTGAAAGATAGGACACACTTCGTTTGGTGCAGGACACTTTCTGTTTTGTATTGAGCAATTTTCCCGGGGTTGCTTTGAAGAGGAGATATTCTCCTTGCCCATCTTCCTCTATTATATATTGGATATCTCTCAAAGCTCCCAGTAAGATTTGGCTTCTTACCCCATATATATGGTCATGCACCTGAAATTCAGGCCGTTTCATGGGCGGCAATTCATCACTCCAGACATGCAATCTATATCCGGAATCCCTCCATGCTCCTTCCGATAACGAAAGCTGCAGGAATCCATAAGGATGCATGCGTATTTCTGCGCTTCGTTTTGCTTCTATAGTTTCCACTAATTCAGTTATGTTCATGTTCTATTCACCTCCTAAACGCGGAGAATTCCACTACTCTTTAAGTGGAATTCTTGCGCATGAAAATAAACAACGATTTATTTTCAGCGCAGAAATACGATATTTTTCGTATTTCTTGCGTGCTCAAAATTAGGCTGGCGGTGCCAGTCCTATTTTGACAAGTCTGATCCGCCATGGGGCAGGTACAACTTTCCTTCAATCAATTTGTAGTCGCATCCGGGACATTCCTTATACACTATTGATGGGTCAGTCCCTAGATTATATTGGCAGTTGCTGCAATACGACATACCATTACCCTGGTCTGTAACTAGATGTTCTCTTGTAGCTATCCTTTCTTCCAAATCCATTTTTGTTTCACTCATTTCAATCACCAAATATAGAATAAGTGTTGTAGTCAGCATAACTATTTCTCACCAAAAAGAATGTTCAGAGATGCAGCTATGTTTCCACTGGAAAAGTTTATTAAGGTCTTAGCTTCATTTTGTATCATGTCGAGAATTAGAGATTATCTCACTTTAGCTTATCATGGATGTTTTTTTGATATTGGTTATGGCATGCTACAGCAAAATCCAGATGACCGTGAAGTTCTCGCTATTACCTTCGAGCATGGCCGGCGCGCATTGTGGGCTTTAGATGACCTGGGAAAAGAGGATAAAGAGTTATCTGACCGGGTTTATCAACTTTCAAAACAAATCAAAGAAAAAAGAATCACTCGGGACGATGCCCCTTATATGTTTCCTCCAAATGAACCCCCTGAATTTTAAACTGATTTTTACCTTTGTCAATCTACTTAATTCTGGTCAGCGTTGCTTTTTTTCTTTCGTTATAAAAAGTGGCGATATAAACATAATTCGGGATATCTCTCAGAGCTTTATTTAATTCCAGATTATTTTTTCCGACCAAAGCATAATCAACTCCGTATTGTTGTCCTATCGAGAGGGCCATATTCCTTGCTATTGCGTCAGCGAAACCTTCTTCACTATTGAACCAGATCAATTCATTGCCGGCATGGATGAGATTTTCTAATTCAATCGGTTCATAGAACCTGTTGCTTTTCTTAGTACAGATCTTTCCATTGATCCTGCGTAATAATTTAGTCATCACTCACTCAGCTTCGTTCCTCGGCTTTTACTTTCTTCCCAGCCGTTAGTGGTGATCTGCATGAACTCGGCATTCTCCTGCATCCCTTTGATATCCCAGGCGCCGCAGTAACTGATGCCGCTCTGCAATCCTTTCACCAATCCCTTGATCACTTCGCGCACCGCGCCTTTGTAATCGACCAGGATGGCCACTCCTTCCACATACACATCTAACTTTTCTTTGACTTTCTTCCCTTCCAGATTTTCTTTCCGTTCATGGTTGCTGTCATACGATGCACTGCCCATATAACGCTTGTATCGCTTGCCGTCTTTGGCGATGATGTGTCCTGGCGCTTCCTCTGTCCCGGCGAAGAAACTTCCGGAATAGATGGTAGAAGCTCCGGCAGCGATCGCTTTCGCCACGTCGCCTGGATGCTGCATCCCACCATCGGCGCTGACAGGAACACCATACTCCTTTGCCACGCGGACCACATCCAGGATCGCAGTCAATTGTGGCACGCCCGAGCCGGACATGATCCGTGTCGTACACACCGCGCTCGGCCCTATGCCTACTTTCAATCCATCTGCTCCGGCTAGAATCAAGTCTCTCGCTGCCTCTCCCGTGGCAATATTTCCTGCCATCAAATCAACATTAGGAAAATGATATTTGAATTCCTTGATCTGTTGTATGGCTAATTCAGAATGGCAATGCGCGATATCCAAGATGATGACATCGGCTCCTGCATCGATCAATGCTTTTGAACGTTCAAGAGTATCCTTCACACCTACGGCAGCTCCTACACGCAGACGTCCTCTGACGTCCCGTGAAGCGTAAGGCCATTGTTCTAATTTGCGAAGATCTTTGGTAGTGATCAGTCCACGAAGCTTCCTATTTTCCAGTAATGGCAGTTTCTCAATCCGATGCCGGTGCAAAATCTCCTTAGCCTGCTGCAATTCTATCCCATATGGCGCACAGATCAATCTCTCTCTTCCGGTCATCACTTCCGTGATGTTCTTATCCAACTGTTCTTCAAATAAATAATCGCGTGAGGTAAATATCCCGATAAGCTCTTCGCCATCTACTACCAAAAGGCTGGTCACCCCTTCTATAATCATGATCTTGACTGCTTCTCCTACCGTTATTGTCGGCGGAACGGAAAGAGGATTTTCAATCACATAACTGGTGCTTCGCTTGACTTTTTTTACTTCTTCCACCTGCTCTTCAATAGTGTTAAACTGATGGATCACTCCCAATCCCCCTTCCCGGGCCATGGCGATCGCCATCTTGTGTTCGGTGACGGTAGCCATGTTAGAGCTGACTAAAGGAATATTTAAGAGAACATTGCGGGTAAACCTGGTCCGTGTATCTGCTTCGGTACGTGAACGAAGAGGGCTCTTTTTAGGAACAAGAAGAACATCTGAAAATGTAAGTCCTAGCTTCATCATAAACCATTTATTTTAGAGAGAGTTGTAGTTTAAATAGATTATTGGGGTGAAGGCGATATATCTTTTATAACCTCTACATTTTTATAAATCATAAATGTAATCTATTCTTATGCTGCAGCATTATCGGAAGAAAGTATTTGTCTTGCTTTTCTTGCTGTTATTACTATTCGCTTTTACCTTTCTGGTTTCCTTGCTGAATCCTTCCTTCAGTTTTATTGATGTTGGGCTGCCCAACAATCTCGAAAATAAAATCATTGCCGTGTTTTCTTTTTTGAGCATTCTCCTAATATTGTGGGACTTGAGAAACCTTTAAAACTACAACTGTTCCTTACAAATTATGACTCTCTTCACCATCAAATATGCCCCTAAAAACATTGATCAGGTCTTCGGGCAGCAATTAGCCCTGTCCCAGCTGCGCAACTTTATACTTAACTACAAACAGCAGGCACAAAAAGCAGCACTGCTGCTCGGGCCGATCGGTTGCGGAAAGACATCTTCTGTCTATGCTTTGGCCAAAGAATTAAAGTACGATGTCGTAGAATTAAATTCTTCCGACCTACGCAATGCGGAAAACATCACTCAATTCCTCAGCTCCGCACTAGGGCAGCAGTCATTGTTCTTCACTCCTAAAATAGTTCTTATCGATGAAGTAGACAACATCTCCGGAGTCGCGGACAGGGGCTGCATCCCTGCGCTGATAAAAGCGATAGAAAAATCTTCCTTTCCGGTAGTATTGACTGCCAATGATATCGAAGAAAGCAAATTCAAGGCCCTGGCAAAATCTTCACAAGTCATCCCCTATCACAAATTGCAATATCGCACCGTCGCCCATTGCTTGCAATGGGTCTGTGAACAGGAAGACATCAAGTTCGATGAGAAAACTATTAACTCTTTAGCCCGACAGGTTGACGGAGATATGCGCGCAGCGTTGATCGATCTTCAGGGAAGTTCCATAAAAAAAAATCTTTCCTTTGCAGATGTCTCCAATCTTTCTGACCGCAAGCGTACTGAGACCATCCTTAATGCTTTGATGGTCATCTTCAAATCATCTTCCGTGGAGACTGCTCTTCCCGCATTAGAGAATGTCGATCTGGAACCGCGGGATACAATCCATTGGATAGATGAAAACATGCCCAAAGAATATCTCTCCGCAACAGCATTGGCCAAAGGCTACGAATATCTTTCCAGGGCAGATGTATTTCAAGGACGCATCATGAACCGGCAGCACTGGCGTTTCTTGGCATATATCAATGACCTTTTGACTGCCGGCATCTCTTCCGCAAAAGAAGAAAAGAATCCGCAATTTGTCCCTTACCGGCAGACTATGCGCTTCCTGCGCCTATGGCAGGCCAAGATGAAGAACGCTAAAAAGAAAGAGATCGCTCAGAAGCTGGCCGCCAAGACCCATACCTCTACTTCCGTCGCCGGGCAGCAGATTCCCTATTTACAGGTTATGTTCCAGAAAGGGGCCGGGAATAGTATTGCACAGGAATTGGAACTGAATGAAGAAGAAGTGGATTGGCTGAAAGGGAAATAGCAAACAATGAAGGCAACGCCTTCAAGGTTTCCTAACGAAAACTAATGAAGTGCTCTTCAAAGTCCTTAAAAATTGCTACAATTTTTGGGACACAAAAGGGCCTTGTCCTTTCCGTGTTTCCTGACGGAAACCTTTAATAATTCTCCTTTATAACTAGTGCTTATGGCTCATTCAGCGCAAGATATAGCGACCTTCTGCAAGAAGAAAGGATTCATGTATCCTTCTTCTGAGATTTACGGTGGGATCGCTGGATTATACGATTACGGCCATCTAGGAACAAAGCTTAAGCATAACTTTGAAGATCTCTGGCGGAATTTTTTTCTCAGTTTGGATGATAATTTCTTTGAGATCGAAGCAGCCAATATCATGCACGAGAATGTCTTTAAGGCTTCTGGGCATCTTGAAAATTTTATCGATCCGATTGTTGATTGTTCCAAATGTGATTTTTCTGAACGCGCTGATCATTTCATCCAGACTAAAACCAAGACGCGCCATGAAGGTCTTTCGCCGGAACAATTGACCAAACTGGTTGAAAAACATAATCTAGTCTGTCCAAAATGCGGATCAAAGTTAAAGCCAGTTTCCGTGATGAACATGATGTTCCCAGTGAATCTGGGTACAGGAAAAGGCAATCGTGCCTATCTCCGCCCGGAAACAGCGCAGTCTCCTTTTGTCAATTTCAAGCTGCAGTATGAACTGCAACGGAAGAAACTTCCACTCGGTTTAGCGGTGATCGGGAAAGCATATCGGAATGAAATCTCGCCGCGGAATTTTGTGCTTCGCCAGCGCGAATTCACTCAGGCAGAATTGCAGATCTTTTTCAACCCGGCAAAATTGAATGAGCACAAATATTTTGATCTGGTAAAGAATTACAAGATCAGAACCTCGCTGGTCAAAGATAGGAATGGAGATAAAGTACTGGAACGGAGCGCACAGGAACTGGTATCGCACGGGCTTCCGCAATTTTATGTATTTCATATGGCGAAAATCCAGCAGTTTTATCTTGATGTCCTCAAGATCCCAAAAGAAAAAATGCGCTTCTATGAATTGGATGAAAAAGAACGCGCCTTCTATAACAAATATCATTTTGACATAGAGATCGAGCTGCAGGAATTCGGATTTACAGAAGTCGGCGGCCTGCATTACCGGACCGATCATGATCTGAAAGGGCATGAACGGGTTTCCGGAGAGAAGATGGAAATATTTGATGAGGAGTCCGGAAGCAAGTTTATTCCGCATGTTCTAGAACTTTCTTTCGGCGTGGATCGGAATGCCTATTCTCTCTTGGACCTGAATTACGATGATGATAAACAGCGAGGGAATATCGTATTGCATCTTCCCCCCAAGGTAACTCCTTTTACCTGTGCCGTTTTTCCTTTAGTGAAAAACAAGCCGGAAATAACCGCCAAAGCCGAGCAGGTTCACTCCTTGGTCAGAAAGAATTTCTCCTGTTTCTATGACGAAGCGGCATCGGTTGGCCGTCGTTACGCCCGTGCAGATGAGATTGGGGTAAAGTATTGTATCACCATTGATTTTGAGACTTTGGAAGATCCGGCCCTGCGGGATACAGTCACTATCCGCAATAGGGATACCACCCAGCAAGAAAGGGTTAAGATTTCACATCTGCTGGAAAGGCTGTCAGAGTTATGTCTTATTGATTAGAAAACCCTATTTTTCGTATGAATTTCCGTAATCCAACGAAAAACAGTGATTTTTCGGGGATTCCGGAAAAACAATGTCTATTTTTCCGTAATCTTTTTAAATAACCTGCCTTCTAAACCGTTCATTATGAAGATTCCTAAGACTATCAAGAAGTTCTGCCGGTTCTGCAGGAAGCATACCGAACAGAAAGTCGCTCAAAATAAAAAGAAAGCGCCAAGCTCCCTCAAAAGAGGTTCCAAGTATCGGGCTAGATTAAGAGGCGCTGCCCGCGGTACAGGAAACTTAGGAAGATATTCAAAGCCTGCCGTAACTAAATTCAAGCGGACAGGCGCAAAAGGCACCAAAAAAACAGATTTACGCTACACCTGTGCAGTATGTAAGAAAACAAGTTCTCAAAGCAAGGGCATGAGAGCAAAGAAAGTGGAGCTGGTATAAAATGAATGATTTACTATCCAATCCAAAAAGCAAATTTATCAAAGTCCGCTGCGCTAAATGCAAGAACGAACAGATTATCTTTGGCAACGCTTCTAGTGTTGTAGCTTGCTTAGTCTGCAGCAAAGAAGTGGCATACCCGACCGGCGGCAAGGCCAAGATTTCTGCCAGAGTGTTGGAAGTATTGGAATAGACTCCTCTGGGATTCTTTCTTCTCTCTTTTCTTTCTCCAAAAGTTTATAAATAATCCTCTAAGATACTAATCAAAATGTTCTACAAACGAAAAGGATACCCGGAAGAGGAAGAGATCGTCTTCTGTAAGGTCAGCAAAATATTCCCTAACTCAGTATTCGTAGACCTATTGGAGTATGGAGAGCAAGGATTGGTCCACATCTCTGAAATAGCTCCAGGTAGGATACGCAATCTACGCGATTATGTCACCGAAAACAAGCAGATAGTCTGCAAAGTCCTGCGCATCGATAGGGCAAAAGGGCATATCGATCTATCTTTGAGAAGAGTAGGCTCTCACCAGCGCCAGGCTAAGTTGGACGAGATAAAACAAGAACTGACTGCCGAAACGCTGATCCAAAACATGGCTAAAAAATTAAAAAGGCCGGTTGAAGAATTGTATGCGCAGGTTACGGAAAAGGTATTCAAAGAATATTCCCATCTTTACCTTTGTTTTAAGGACGTCGCTGCCGGTGAGGCCAGCCTGGAAAAACTAGGGCTGGAAAAGAAGCTGGCAGAAGATCTGACCGCTGCGATCATCGATAGGTTCAAGCCTTCTAAAATCACGCTTAAAGGAGAGATCAAGATCCAGTCGTATGCCCCTGATGGGGTAGAAAAAATCAAAGCCGTATTATTGGAGATAGAAAAGGTTTCTCCGACCATACGCGTATTTTATCTTGGCGGCGGCCGCTTTAAGGTCACCATAGAAGATATTGACTATAAGCCGGCAGAGCAGACCATGCGCAAAATCCAGGAAATCCTGGAAAAGTTCAATGATAAATCTTCAACTGCGGTATTTGAAAGAGAGAAAAGCGAATAGACTTTGCTCATAAAATAAAATGGCCGAACATATCCGAAAGTGCATGGATGATCAGCGCTACACTATAGAAAAAAATTGTCCTGTTTGCAGGAAAGAGGTTATCCTGCCCAGGCCACCTAAATTCTCCTTACAGGACAAATACGCTCATTTACGCCGTGAATCCAAGAAGAAAGAACTGCAAGAGAAAGGTCTTTTCTGAATTAGTGTAATATGAAAGTCAATAGATCCCCATTATCATAGAGGCCTTTTACATCTCCTTCCATAAAAAGCGTGGAAGAATTAGCATATTTCTTATCTACGGTAAGAGCACCATTAAAGTAGAGCATTTTGAGCTCCTCGTCTTCTAAAGTATACCTCAATTTCTCGCCAATGTTTAACTCTCCTGATCCTCGCGGGAGTTCAAGATCTTTTAATTCTATATTCAATAATTGAAGATGTTTATAGTTTAAGCCTTGAAAGGAGATTTGGAGAGCTTTCTCAGAGGAAAATGCGATATTGTTGACTTCGATGCGCTTTGCAGTCCCGGAAAGTGATAGTTCTGATGTTTCCAAGTTGACTTGCCCTACAAAATCCTCTATGGAAAGAGTGACTTCCTTTAAATTCTTAAGTTCAAGTCTATCGCCATTGACAGTGATGGTGGTGGAAAGATCATCAAATTCTAAGCTGACGCCCCCCACGGTAGCGTTCTTTTCCAAGGTAGGGATCTGGTCAAAGGAAAGTGATAGCGGGATACTGCGGTAATTATCAACCTTGTTTTCCTCTCCCATCAATTCAGTAAGTTCCTGCTGTATGTCTATCTCTTGTCCTGCTTGCTCTTCTCCGAGACCCAGGGTCGCATTTTCTGAATATCCTACGATGGCGCTGATCAAACCAGAATTATCATTATTTTCATTTGAATACAATAAGAAAAACAAGCCTCCTAACACTAATGTAACCATAAAAATGTAAAACCGCAGATGCGGGCGGTGTCCTGATGGAGATCCTTGACTGAACATAAAACCACTTTTTTGTATATCTTACTAATAATGATTTAAATAACCAGCTTTAATAAACTTTTTGGTAGAGAACAGTCTACATATAACCTAAAGAGAAGTTTGCATAATTGATCTTTTTTTGGCAAACTTCTCTAAGAGACTTTGCAATAGCCGTGATTTCGGCATTTCTAGATAATTATCAGCCAAAATCCCTATTTTGCAAAGGTCTCTAAACAAACTTTAAATATCGGTCTCTTCTTCAAGAGATATGCCAGAATTACCGGAAGTAGAGACCATTGTACGTCAATTGCAGAAGAAAGTAGCTGGAAAAGTGATCCAGGCAGCTGAAGTATATGATGCGATGGTTGACTCAAAAATACAGGAGCTTTCTGCAGTCTCCATACAAAGAGTGTGGCGCCGGGCTAAATACATTGTCATGGAACTAGATAATGGGCAGTATATCCTCACTCATCTAGGCATGACCGGGCACTTCCACTTCGTGGACAAGAAAACCATAACTAACAATCACCAGCGATTTATGGTTTCCAAATTGACTTTTTCAGATGGCTCCTTCCTGACCCATAATTCTATCCGGAAATTCGGCCATATGCGTTTGGTAAATGAAAAAAAATTACAGGCGGTCTTAAACAAGCATGGTCCGGAACCGTTGGAAAAGAGCTTTACCCTGCAGAAGTTCCAAGATATCTTGGCGAAAAAAACCAGATCTAACATCAAGACCATGCTCATGGACCAATCTGTTATTGCCGGCATCGGTAACATTTACGCACAGGAAGCATTGTATTTTGCGAAAGTATCTCCCTTGCGCCAGGCTGGGTCATTATCTGCAGCTGAAGCCAAAGTGTTATATTCAGAAATACGAAGAATCCTGCAGCAGGCGATCAAGCATCATGGTTCTACGGTTGACAATTACAGCAA
>JAUSJN010000033.1 GCA_030647325.1 Nanobdellota archaeon
ACGCGAATTGGATTGGCTGGTCATTCTCTTGGCGGCATGACTGTTTTATTATATACCCCTACAGATACAAGAGTGAAAGCCTTAGTTGTACAGTCAGGAGTATCTGATTTTAATACCATAAAGAAATTTAAAAACATAGAGTGGAAACAAAAAGGCTATATGCTTTTCGACAAGAGCTGGGGCGGAATGAAAGTAAACTATTCTTTTATTGAAGACGGAATGAAGTATGACGTCTATGCTAAAGCTAAAGAGATAAAATGCCCGGTTTTAGTAATTCACGGTGATAAAGACGAATCTGTGCCGCTTGAACAATCACAGCATCTGATGAAATTCCTTAAAAGAGAAGATGAATTAGTAATTATAAAAGGAGCACCACATGGTTATAAAGACAAGGTGTTGGAGCAAGTGACTTCTCTTTTGGTTGAATTTATGAAGAAGAAATTAGTGGGAAGTAAATAATCTATTTTTTAATTGCCACTTGTAAAAATTCATAACTTACAATGAATCCTGGCGCAATTTGCGCTTGTTCCCTGATATATTCCTTTCTGATTAAATCTTTTAACTCAGCACTACGAATGTTTGACATATCCTCAATGTAAGGTGCATTAACAATTAAAGAACCGTGGTTAGAACCACCTAATCTTCCTTCCAATACGAAAGTACTCTCAGGATCGCCCAGGCGAGCGTGGAGGGTAAGGCGAACTCTTTCTCCAAAGTTGGTGTTGTAGGATAAGACTGTAATATCTTCCATGGTTATCATCTTGATTTTGGAAAATACTTCCTTTATAAATATTGTGAATCGAGCAACTCTATTGTAACTATTCGGGTATAATAATTCTTAATAAAAAGTTGTTGCTATAATCTGCATAATGCCAATAGAATTAGTTATCTGGGATTACAACGGAACTTTAACTGATGATCTTCCGCGCGTAAGTCGTGCAGTGAATCTTTTCTTAGGCGAGTGTGGTGTTTCTCCGGCAACGAACGAAGAGGTTGCCTGTTATGACGGCGATATATGGAGATTTTACCGAGAGCGTAATATCAACTTACCAAAGGCAGAAATTGGGAGTCGTGTTTTTGACATTTATTCACGGCTTACTGATCCACTTTATCTAATGCCGGGAGCAATAGAAACTTTGGAGAAAATCGACAAACCACAAGTGCTGGTTACAAAACATCCTACTCATCTTACCGAAAGAGAAGTAGATGAATTAGGAATTAGAAGTTATTTCAGCCAAATACACAGCGGAATACGTGATAAGACTCCTTTGTTTCAACAATTATGCCAAGAAAGAAATATTGCTCCTTCCGTCGGTGTTGTCATCGGCGATCGAATAGAAGATATCAAAGAAGGCAAGCTTGCTGGAAATAAGGTTATTGCCATACCGGGTTATCATCCACGGCATATCCTAGAACAGCATAATCCTGATTATATTATAGAATCTTTGTTGGAAGTGTACGAATGTATCCGGAACTAAACCTTTAAAAGTAATTCTTATTTTTGGCTTACAATGTCAGGTCTAACCAAAATAGTCAATTCTGTACCGATTGTTTCAGCACTGGCCATAACAGCCTGTCAGGGTAGGCCTGACAAGATTTTAGTAGATTACAAATGCTCACCACTTGAAATTAATCTAATCACAAAAGCAATGGATGAATGGTCTGAAGCTACTGATTCTTCTGAACTGGATATACCTTTTTCTTTAGGTTTTAATTCAGATGAGGACCCGTATGGTTTTCTAACCTGGGAGAGAGGAAGCGAGGCGGTAATCTACAAGATCGAAACAACTAATCCGGGTTATCCTGTACTTAAAGAAAGGGCCGGAGCTGATTTCTTGGGATCATCAAAGGAATTTACTTATATGGTATTTGTTGAGGACAATATCCAAGGATACGTGGAAAATGAAGTATTTAAAAATTATGAGGAAGCTTTTTACGGCATAGCTTTACATGAATTTGGCCATTTTCTGGGTTTTGAAGGTCATCTTTCAAGCCCACATTCGATCATGGCTGGCCAGATTTATGCAGGGGTTGAAACTTGCATCGATGAAGAAACATTGGAGTATTACTGCGATCTACAAGAATGCGGTCCAAATAAGCATCCTACTTGTAAATATAACATCGAAGAATAAAATAAGATAAACCTTTAAAAATGATTCTTATTCTCGGCTTAAAATGTCCGGTCTAACCAAGATAGTCAATTCTGTGCCATTTATTTCTGCGCTAACTCTCTCAGCTTGCCAGGGTAGGCCGGATAGGCCCGATACAATTTTAGTCGATTACAAATGCTCACAACTTGAAATTAATCTAATCACAAAAGCGATGGATGAATGGTCTGAAGCTGCCGATTCTGCAGAGATAGATATACCTCTCTCTTTGAATTTTAATTCAGATGAGGATCCGTATGGTTTTCTAACTTGGGAGAGAGGAAGCGAGGCGGTAATCTACAAGATCGAAACAACTAATCCGGGTTATCCCGTACTTAAAGAAGAGATGGGAACTGACTATGCAGGAGCATCAAAAGAGTTCATTCAGATAGTTTTTGTTGAGGACAATATTAGGGGGATTGTAGAACAGAAGCTATTTGAAACCTATGAGGAAGCTTTTTACAAAATAGCGTTGCATGAATTTGGCCATTTTTTTGGTTTAGCAGATCATCTTTCAAGCCCACATTCAGTCATGGCCGGCCAGGTTTATGCAGGTGTTGAAACGTGCATAGATGAAGAAACATTGGAGTATTACTGTACTATGAACCAATGCGGATCGAATAAGCATCCTACTTGTAAATATAAAATTGAAGAATAAAATAAATCAATTGCTTTGCTTGACTCTTAACTTCTCAGAGATTAACTCTCTATATTTGTAATCAAGAGTCAATTTGACCTGCTTGGTCGAGACATGTCCCTGAGGTAATGGCTCTTTCAATTTACAGACAATCTCTGCCTGTCCGTCCTCTAATCTGGCTTCATTTAATTTTCCTGCAGATTTACATTCCCAGGCGGGGTCGTCTAAGCTATATGATAAGACGTTTCTGACACCAAAATCTTCTCCTGGTTTGGTCACTTTGGCAGTAGCTGCTCCGACGTTGCTCACTAAGATCTTAAGTGCGACGATGCCTTTCCCGGCAGTGTCTTCTTCCACCGCTTTCACGGTGATAGGAGCTCCTGAAACGAAGAATGTTTTAGCTTCTTTGATGTTACAGACGCGCTGATCGGTAAGATCTTCTTTCAGGCAGACTTCTGGGATCAAGACATAGGTCTGATAATGATATTCAATGTTGGCGAACCATTCCCGCTCTACTACGCCGGAAACTTCCTTCGCATATTTAGCATCAGAAGCAAAGCTCAAGGTCTCTTCCCCGCCGTCAGGGACGAGTTCAGAGATCCCCTCTAGCGGCTGATTGTTTTGTAATTCCCAGGCTTTCATGCCGGTGAATTCTTCTTGTGATGGCCCTAATAATTTGACGGCCACTTCACCTGGCTGGATAGCATATTCTCCTTTGTTTTGGAGGGTTAATTCTAATGGAAAGGTTTCTTGATCAAAGATGCTATAGACACCGGCTTCTTCTACGCCAAAGGCTTCGAATGTTGCCATAAGCCCTTGTGTTCCACCTACATATGCGCCCTTGGTGGTCTGCTCAGGCTGTTGATTACAGGCAGTTAGAAATAATAAAGCGATAATAAGCGTAGGAATAAGGAATTTTCTCATGTCACAACCTCTTTTGGATAATAATCATGAACTAATGAAGAGGGCTATTTAAATTTTACGAGAGATGGGATTAGAACGAGCCTTTACTGCGGCGTCTTGACTATTCTTACTGACTTCTGGAAAGAATCAGTATATGAATAATCCAAATCTATCAATAACGGCGTCTCAAAGGCCGATGAACCAGGAATGTCAAAAGTACAGATGACTTTTCCCTGGCCGTTGCTCAGGCGTACGAAGCCATCCTGCGGCTTGCAATTGACCTTGCCGCCGCCGGTCATCTCCACATTATATTGGACACGATCAAGGTCTTGGTAATCAATGGAAGCTTGTCCGCAGTTGTTGATATTTGCAAAGGGACTTAACACTCGGCCGGTGCCCATATTTCTGATATTGATCTCAAAGATAGCGCGATTACCTACCATGTCTACTCCAACATAACTTACTCCTACTGGTCCGCCTTGGCCGCCAGCCATAGCCACATCTTTAGGCCGGCAGGTTTTTTGTTCTGCGGATACTTGATAGAATAACGGATCGACGCAGACAGAAGGATTGGCGATAGTATGATAATGATAACAGGAAAGAAAGTTTAAGGTAGGGTTGTAGTCTGGGACTTGTAAAGGAAGATTGATGCTGGATTCGAATTCCAGGATATTGCTGCTTCCTTCGGTGTTGTAAAGGTTTTTTCCTTCTAATAAACCGACTCCTTCAGCGCAGGATCTTGGTCCAAAAAAGCTGCCTGAAATAATGTTGCGGTCAAATCCAGTCACGTGAACAAAACAATCCTGCGCTTTCAAGTCATAACTTCCTTTGTTTTTTACTTCTACTAAAGCGATAAGGTCGCTCTGGTCGTAAAGTATGGATGGGGGAGAATCTTGGATAAGTTGCAGTTCCACTCCTTGCGTCCCGGTCTTGACTTGTTGTAAGGCTGCGACAGTATCTAACGGCGTTTCTCCTGCCCCAGGTTTTGGCTTGCAAGAGACTAGCAGTAAAAGCGAAGCGATAAGAATAACTAACGCTATCTTACTCACGCTCTTTTTCATAGTCTATACTAAATAAAAAGTGTATATAAGGTTTTTGGTGAGATTAAAGTCTATTTTTTTTATCACTAAATGGGGCTTTGTAGAAAATCTCGAAAAAGTCGCCTTGGCCGAGGTCTTCGCCTTTTTCCCGCTGCTAATCGTAGGAAAAAGTAACTTAAGTTTTATCTTCGACTCGCTTAGCTCAGACCTCATCTTGGCCATGGCGGCGACTTTTTCTACTAAGCCCTTAAACGGGGAAATTTTATAAAGTGGGTGCAAAGCCAAAATAAGATGGGAATTGCTGACTTATTTGTGCCGGATCCAGAACAATTTAGAGAGAAATGCAGACAGCGCGAGCGCCAGACCACGATCGCTCATTTCGGCTTGGATATGATGATCGACCGCCAAGGAGATATTTATTGTATAGAGATCAATGGCCAGAATTCTGGCACAAAAGGGTTTGAAGAAGCATACGGGGAAGATTTCGCCCGGAAGAAGACTATAGATTTTCTGGCTTCTTTCGGCTTGCCAGTGACTATTTATAACTTTAACACTGGTAAGAAAGATGACCGCTGGGCAGAAGATGCTCTTGATGTCAAAGGTTATGATTCAGATAAATTCTGTAAATTCTGGATGGGGTGCGCTAAAGAGGCTTTGGGGATGCTTGAGTCTCTAGAAGAGATGCATAATGCACAAAAGACAGGAAAACCTTTAGATGAAACTGCGTGGACAAACATGTCCGATGAAGAATATTACCAGAGAAGAGCTTCTTTGCCTTTTGAGGAAGCTGCTTCTTTTGAAGTTATCTTTCGTTCTATCCTTAGTGAACGAGCAGGGTTAAGAGCAAAAACCGAAAAGATGAAAGGTCTTTACGGTATTGATCAAACAGAGGGCATTATCTGGTCTAATACGAACAGAAACATGGGAGTTAACTGGGTTTTTGATGAAGATAGATTTCTGTTAGTCAATCCTGAGTTAATAGAATGGGCTACCGAAAACAAATTAGCTTCTGAAATCCTGATGCAGCCGTATTCTCTTATTTCTTGTCCTATGTTATCAGAGCAGCTAGAACCAGGAAATGAAATGCTGGGTAGATATTTGAATGCCGTTAACAGATTTAAAGTAGTCTTAAAGCCTGTTAACGGCTCTTTAGGAGATGGTGTGGTAGTTTTAGACAAGAGAAAATTCCTGAATTCTCAAGGGAAGCTGCGGAAAGAAATCGGTTCTTATCTCGCGGAGCCGGAAAAATATTTTGATGATGAAAAGATAATCAAGGGTTTTGGCGTATTGAAGGATTCTAAAGAAATCTTAGTGCAGCCATTTATAGAATCAAGACCATTCTACAATCCGAAGACAAAAAAACATCATCATGGATCTATTCGTTATATCGTCATGATGCATAGTGATGGGGGAAATATCTCTGTCGAGCACGCTGGCGGCTATGTAAGACTTGCCCCGGAGCCGATTGGTGATTCTCCTGGTGCCTGTGTAGCTAATTTGGCCAAAGGCGCTGAAGCAGTACCCCTCTCGCGAAAAGACCAAAACCGTTTAGAAAAATGGATAGATGTAGTGATGCCTCATTTCTATCGAAGAGCTCTGCGTCTGGAAGCAAGTCTGGAATTTCCGGTAGATAATTGTGTATTTGTCGAGAAATTTGAGCATTTTTATAAATCACCGGGGATTTGGTAACAATCATGGCAAAATATAAAGTAGAGCATTTCAAGAAGGATTGCATCAGCTGCGGCGCTTGTGCGGTGATCAATCCTGATTTCTGGGAGATGGATGCGGAAGGGATGGCTGATCTAAAAGGTTCCAAGAAGGTCGGCGATCATTTTGAATTAGAGATCGATGAAAAGGATAAGGACAGCAATCAGGAAGCGGCAGATGTCTGTCCGGTGAATATCATCCATGTGAAGAAAGTAGAAGAGAAGACCCAAGATAGGAAGAATATCCTATCTGGGCACCAATAAAGTAGTTGCTTTATTGTGTGAATAATCACAGTTTCAATTCTTTCCGTAACGCATTATTGTAATTGACTAGGTGATGCTTAATCCGAGAAAGCATGGCATGATGTTCTTTCATCAGTTTCTGGATCTCTTGAGTAGCATGATGATGTTTCTTGGCATGTTGGTGTCTACTCTTTTCATCGGTGGCTGAAGCATGTTTCTGTCCGTGATGCTCTGTCTCTTTGCTCAGGTCATGTAACTTTTTATTCATCTTGGCCAATTCTTTAGAACAGAGATAGAGATACGCCGCTTCGCGAGTGATGCTCATGGAAGAAGGAAGATTTTACACTATATAATTTTAGCGGTTTGGCTTGATATCAACTAAGATTCCCGGATGATCGCTGGGATATTTCTGCCATGATTCGTGATAGACATATGCAGACTCGTAATGATATCTGTCGCCGAGTAAGATATAGTCAATATTCTCATATTCAAATAGGTGGAAGTTGCCAAGTCCTTCCGTGGTATCATGAAGCAACTCTTTGAATTGAGGATATAGTTTAGATCTCCGTTTGAAATTAAAATCTCCTGCTACCACGATAAGCTCACCTTTTTCTTTACGCTGCCTGATCTTTTGTAATAATTGCTCTGCTTGCGCTTCCAAGTACTGGTCGGTATCCTCAGTATAAGTGCAGACATTATGGGTGTTGATGATGGTGACTTTGCCAAACTGCGGATCTTCAATGATAGTCTCCAAAAATCCCTTGCCGATCAATCTGTCCCATTTCTGTTCCGTAAAAATATTCCCCTGGCTTCGATAAGGATGAAATGAAACTTCTAATGGTCTGGCTTTGGTCAAGGTGACTAAACCGCCTTTGGTGGTTAACGGCGGAAAGTAATTGAGTTCACGGGAAATATAATATTCATTTAAACTGCTAAGCATGCTCCTGCTCTTATGGAAAAAAGCTTCCTGGATGCAGACGTTGTCTGGCTGATATTTTTCAATAGCATCTCTTATTTTTGGAAATCGTTCATTCCTGTCCCAGACAGAAGTGCCGTGAATGTTCCAGGTCAAAATGCGCATAGTGGTCATAAATCCATAAAGCTTTAAAAATAATCTTCTTTTTGGAATTCCATCAATATTATGAAGGATCAATTATGTCAGAAAAAATCTTAATACCAACATTTGTGGAAGCAAATAAAACAACTGCAAGATATTTATTTCTCTGCAAGGAGCACGAGCATGCGTAAACGATTCGCTATCATCGGCGCGGGCATCAACGGCCTCATGGCTGCCAACGAGCTGGCGCGCGCTGGTCATCAGGTCGCACTTTTCGAACGCACCAAGGAAATCGGCGGTGCCGCGCGGAAAAGCACGGTGCAGATAGATGGCGAGATGCGAGAGTATCCACTCGGCGCGACTGTCTTTGGTCATATGCGTCGTTTCTTATTCGAACGCACCGGTCTCGACAGGCGCGTGACTATCGGCGCCTCGCCGCATCCTGGCGAGTACCAGTTCCTCTCTGACACGCATCCGATACATCCTTTCGATTCCGACGGGCTCGCAGAGATGTGTGAGGTCTGGGGCGAAACCGGTGACGTTGATGGTTTCAACGATGGCTTGGGTTCGGTCGTCCAGTTCCTCGGACGCTGTTACGACCAAGCGCAGGTACCGACGCTGGAGATGGCCCGCACGGAACTCGGCGCGGCGCAGGTCGCGAGTTTCATCACCGGCGATGCCAAGAGCCTGATGGATGCCTATCTTACTTCAGAGAAAGCTAAGGTCGTCTTCGCCAAAGGCGTGGTCGAAAGCGGTCCGGTCGGCCTGACCGAGCCTTGGTCGGCTCTCAACCTTGCACTTGCTGATACGGGTAACGTGCTGGGAGACGGCCGCTGGGGTTACGTGAAGGGCGGTATCTGGCAGATCACCAACGCCCTGGCCGCGATCAATCGTGAACTTGGCGTGGAGATCGGAGTTGATCGCCACATCTACGGAGTCGACATGAAGAAGAGTCGTCTGTATTACATCGAACGCGAGAACGGTGATTTATCTGATGATGAATGCGACTTCGACTTTGATCACATCATTTTCGCCACCGATCCGCTCACCGCCGCCAGGATGGTGGACCGCGATCTTGAACAACGGATGAAACAGAAACGCTGGCTCGGTACCAGCGGCAAGCTTATTGCCTTATTCCGGGAGCAAGTGTGCTGGAAGAATGATCGCGGACGACCGGGTTATGATTCTGCTCAGAAATTCCTGATCGAGGCAGAGTCCATTGAAGAACTCAATCGCGGTTCACAGGCGGTCAGTCAGGGACTGACGGATTTCTATCCTGGCCACTACGAGATCTACTGTCACGGCGCCGGCAACCGTCTGCTCGGACAGAATGATGGAGGCGACGCGGTCATGGTATTCTTCAAACATCTCTCAGACCGCGTTGAAGGCAGCAGCGGTCCTACTGGACCAACATATACGCACGGTACGGACATCATCCGCCAAACCGTGACTAAGACGCTGCTTTCGAGGATCGCCAATCCAGAAGCACTCGCCTGGACGAGGCTGCTGACTCCCAAAGATCTCACGCAGGAGTTCTTCTTCCCGCGAGGGAATATCGAGCATGCCATGAACTGCGAGGGACAGACCTTCTTCAGCCGGACCTATTCCGCCGAGCCAGGGAAGGCTTTCTATCGCTTCGGCACGCATGAGAACGCCTGGTATTGCGGTGCCGGTAGTTTTCCGGACGGTTCCGTCGCCGGCACGAACGGGTACATGTGCAGCCAGGAGATCCTTCGTTCGCTGAAGCTATAAAGCGGTTTTGTTGCAACAATCTAAAAAATTAAGTGTAAAAAATTGAAAGAAGAACTCTATTTCTTGACGATGATCATGCAATGATCCCGTTCAAATGGTTCAAGAACTTTGTAATCAATGACGGTGAATTCTTTTTCTAATTGAGTTCTGATTTCAATGAAGAGGTCTTTTGGTTTCCGTTTGATGTCAATACTCCTGGCTTTCACTGCCAGCAATCCGTAACCGCCTTTCTTGAGGAAGAGCTTACAATTCCTGATGAAGATGTCTGCCTGATTCTTCTGGGCGATATCTTGGTAGACAATATCTGCTCCCGGTACTCGTTCCAGATATTCTTCCGGATGGTTAGCGTTAGCAAGAACCGGAATAATGTTTTTTCTTTGTTCAGATAAGAATACTAAATCTCTGATGACTCTGGGCGCAGGATCAACGCCGAAAATGCGTCCTTCTTTATTGACCATGTCGGAAATAAAGGAAGCAGTGTATCCATGTGAAACTCCTAAGTAGAGGACAACATCTCCTTTTCGGATGCCAGCATTAGTGCAGCCTTTCATGATCATGGCCGCCAGTTTGCTGTGATTAGGATCGAATTCACGGTATTCTCCATCCGTTTCTTTGAAAAGACGTTCATCAAAGTGTTTTTTTCCGGGAAGGATGCTTCTAGTGAATAATCTCCTGCCGTCGGAGTAGATCTCAAATATTTTATGTGGTTTGATGCTGCTCATGCTAATTTTCCCTCTAGATCTTTTCTATAATCTGGAGCTTTGAATTCGCCTTTGAAAAAGTCTAATCTTGCACATAAAGAAAGTTTGTCGGCTAACATACGGGCAGCTTTTCCTTTTTTGTCCCGCTGAGCATTCTGGATCAAGGGATGGTTGATGATGACCCCATATTTTGGGCTTCTGCTGCCGGTCTTGAGATGCCTGAACAAGGCTTTCTCCGCTCCCAGTAATTGTACCGTAGATGCAGGCAATAATGCCAGATGTTTCAATCCTTTCCCTAATTCGATCAATCTGGCGGCGATAGTCGCTCCGGCCAATTCTAACAGATTAGGACAATATTTCTCCATGATCTTCTGCAGGTACAGCTCGTGCTGTTTTCGTAATGCGTAGAGGGAGATGATCCTTCCTGCCAGCAGTTTCATCTCTTCCACATCGATCGCGCCTAGATCGGCACCGAAGGTCGCTGCACCACGTTCCTGTTCTAAAACAGATTCCACATATTTTTCATGATCTTCTATCTCTTCAGAAAGTTCAGGATAGTATAAGCTGTACCATTCCCGCAATCGTTTGCTCATGGTGTTGGAGATCTTGTCTAACTCGTTGATGTTGGCGATAGCCTGCATGATCAGGTTGTCTTCGTTGACGGCATTCTTGAGGCCTTCTTTGGTCAATTCCAGATTTCTTTGGTAAAAATCCTGATAATATTTTGCATCCTTGAACAATAATAATACTTGAAGAAGTCTTTCTTTTGGTAATGGTTTAGCATCATGCTTCTTCTGCAGTTTTTCTTCTGATTTTTTCTTGTTTTTGTACTCTTCAACGGACTTGAAGGGAAGAGAATCTATCACGGTGAGCTTTTCATCGAGGATGAAGGTTCCCAAGAGGTTGGTGAAGATGTAGTTCATGGTTTACGATAGGAACGACGATTTTATATAAATATTGTTGCAGAAGATTAATAAGGAAGTTATTTCTGGAAAAGGATAGTGGGAAAAGTAGTGGGGGATACAAAATGACTGAAAGTGACAATCTTGAATCATTGGAAAAAGCAGTGCTTGAAAAGTTAGCAGCAGTTGATATTAATAGATACCAATATACTGATTATCTTTGCAAGTTTGTTCTCGAAACAAAAAAGTGGTATGCAGAAGTACGTAGTTTTCAAGGAAAAAATCAAATAGAATGCGAGCTGACTCTTGCCGTCAGAGTAAATTATTTCCTGAATGGAGATCCTGAATTAGTTAATGGCGACACCTATAAATTTAGCGGCCAGGAAGTTAAATCATTTTATAATTCCCTTGCGGAGAGGAGAGAAACCTATCTTGGACAGAAAAGAGAGAAGGAAAGAGCGGCAAAAACTAAGGATATACCTGGACAACAGGGCCATGCTCAAAAAATTTTAAAAGTCTTCTTATGTGAGCAACAGGACTAATAACAGATTGCTAAGAAGAGGGATCAAAACTATCTCCGTCAAGACCATAAAAAAGATCGCCTGAAGAATCTTTGTTAGAAAAATTGGCAGAAAAATTAAGGAGGAGATAAATCTCTTTTTTCTTTTCTTCACTTTTTTATTAATTTCTTCTCATAAACCGATATGTTTATAAATAACCCTTATCCCAAAAGGGAAACCTAATCAAAAAAGGCGCAATCACACTGGTCGACACCGTCGATTAAATGATTCGCGTCAAAACAGCCTGAAAAGGTGACCATCGTTAAATCACTTGTTGATTCTGAAGATGGAAGCCATGAATAGGCAATTACGACAATGGGACAACCAAGCGCACCAAGACATGGAAGTATTCAATTTTGGCCTAGACGAAGGGCTAAACACTCCGTAGCCAGACTGAGGTCGTGGGCTCCCGAAAGCAAAGCTAAGCCATTAGGGTTTATTGGCTATAAAGCAGGCATGACCCATCTTCAGGTCATTGAAAATCATCCAAGATCCCTTTCCAAAGGGGAAGAAATTTCTGTCGCTTCTACTATCATAGATTGCCCGCCTATGACTGTGGCCGGGGTTTGTTTTTATGACAAGCATCTCACTGGCGTGCGCAAAGCAGGCTGTGTCTGGGCAGACAATCTATCCAAAGACTTGGGAAGAAAAATTCAGTTGCCCAAGAAAAAATCTATCAAAACTTTTGACAATTTTACTCAATTCGAAGACGTTCGCCTTCTCGTCCATTCCAATCCTTCCGCAGCCGCTATCGGCACCAAAAAACCAAAATTACTGGAGATCGCTCTCGGCGGCAGCAAGCAAGAAAAAGCAGCCTATGCCAAGCAAGTTCTAGGAAAAAGCATCAGCGTCGAAGATGTGTTTGAATCAGGAAATTCATTGGATGTTCATGGAATTACCAAAGCAAAAGGATTCCAGGGAACAGTCAAGCGATTCGGTGTTCCTATCCGACAGCACAAGGCTGAAAAGACTAAGAGGGGTATCGGTACTCTCGGCCCATGGCATCCTAATAGAGTACGATACAGTGTTGCGCAATCAGGTAAGATGGGTTTCCACTTACGAACAGAGTATAATAAACAGTTACTTAAAATCGGAAAAGACGGCGCGGATGTTACTCCTAACGGCGGAATCACCAAATACGGTATAGTGAAAAATAATTATCTTTTGATCAGAGGTTCTGTAAGCGGAGTTAAGAAAAGGCCGGTTATGTTAACTAAATCTATCCGACCGGATCATTCCATGACTAAAGAAGCTCCACAAATAAAATATGTATCGGTGAAGGCATAAGATGAAATTACCAATCGTCAATAGCGGAAACAAGAAAACAGGAGATATGAATATGCCCAGCCAGTTCAAGGAAGAATTCCGGCCTGACTTGATCAAGCGTGCAGTCCACGCCCTCTGGAGTAAAGCACGACAAGCATACGGTACAGATCCTTTAGCAGGATTACGCCACTCTTCAAAAGTAAGCAAACGCCGTCGAAAGTACCGCGGATGTTATGGTTTCGGTATCAGCAGGATCAACAGGAAGATCCTTTCTCGTCGAGGAACCAGATTTAATTGGGTGGGAGCATTTTCACCGCAAGCGGTAGGTGGACGACGTTCACATCCTCCTAAAGTAGAGAAAGTCTTAGAACGAAGGATCAACAAAAAGGAAAACCGAAAAGCGATCCGCTCTGCGATGTCCGCAACCTTGCTGAAAGAAGTTGTGGCAGGACGAGGACACAAGTTGCCGGTAGAATATCCGTTCGTGGTAAGCAGCGCAGTAGAATCATTATCCAAGACCAAAGACATAGAACAGCTATTGCTTGATCTAGGCTTTGCAGATGAATTAGCACGATCAGCTCAGAAAAAAGTGCGCGCGGGTATGGGAACCATGAGAGGAAGAAAGTACCAGCGCAAGAAAGGAGTATTGATCGTTGCCAGTGTAGATTGCCCTTTATTGAAAGCAGCAAAGAACGTCCCAGGAGTCGATGCAGTAGAAGTAAAAGCATTGAATGCAGAATTGCTTGCTCCAGGAGCAGATGCAGGACGGGTAACTTTATGGACGGAAAAAGCAGTGCAGAAAGTAGCTGACGAAAAATTATTCATGTGATCATCATGGCCAAGAAAATTCAAAAGGAAACTGAACAGATGAAGGCTGAAGCAGTTCAAGACTCATTTGACCCTTACAAAGTCATCAAGGCCCCTTTATCTACAGAAAAAAATATCCGCCAGATCGAATCTGACAACAAATTAGTATTTTCCGTGTATCCTGACGCTACCAAAGCAGACGTAAAAAAAGCTATTGAAAAATTATACAATGTGAAAGTAGTCAAAGTCAATATTGATAATTCATTTACGGGCGTGAAAAAAGCATATGTGAAATTAAGTCCGGAAAATTTAGCTTCAGACCTAAGTGCTGATCTAGGGTTGATCTAAGATGGGTAAACGACTGATCCAACAAAGACGGGGAAGAGGAACACCGCGCTACCGCGCGCCTAGTCACCGCTATCAAGGAGATGTCAAGCATTACGCCTTATCTACTTCAGGTATGGTCACTGATCTTATCCACTGTGCGGGACACAGTGCGCCATTGATGGAAGTCGCCTATTTGACCGGCGAGCGAGGACTGTCCTTTGCTCCGGACGGAATCAGGGTAGGTGACGAAGTTGCGGTAGGGAGTTCAGAAGTAAAAATAGGAAATGTTTTACCTCTACGCGATATCCCTGAAGGGACCATGATTCACAATATCGAGTTGCAGCCTCTTGACGGCGGAAAGTTAGTCCGCGCCTCAGGTTCATCCGCAAGAGTCGTATCAAAAACTGAAGAAGCGGTCCGAGTATTATTACCTTCAAAAAAAGAAAAATTATTCCAGCCAGATTGCCGGGCATCCATCGGCGTTCTCGCTGGAAGCGGCCGATTAGACAAGCCGTTCCTCAAAGCAGGATTCAAATATCATAAGATGCGGGCAAGAAACAAACTATACCCTATCGTATGCGGAGTATCTATGAACGCAGTCGATCACCCCTTCGGTGGAAAATGTTCCCACGTGAAGGGTAGGCCGACACAATCGCCTCGTGGCGCTCCACCAGGACGAAAGGCTGGTAAGATCGCACCGCGAAGAACAGGTAGAAGGAAGAAATAGAGGATAATCAACAATGGCTAAAGAATTCACATGGAAAGGAAAATCGGAAGACGCAGCAGCTAAATTAGATCTAAAAGAATTTATGGCTCTTATCCCTTCACGACAGCGCAGATCCTTGATGAGGGGATTTACTGAAGCGCAGAAAGCGTTGATGGTGCGCATCGAAGCAGGCGAAAATAATGTCAAGACCCATTGCCGGGACATGATCATCGTTCCGCAGATGGTAGGAAAGACGCTTCGCGTCTACAATGGAAAAGAATACCTTCCAGTCATGGTGACTGCGCAGATGCTAGGTCATTATTTAGGAGAATTTTCCCATACCAGAAAAGGAGTCGCCCACAGCGCAGCTGGTATCGGAGCGACAAGATCAAGTAAAGCAGTCTCAGCGAGATAAACATACAACTATGGCTACCACAAAAAATCCAAAAATGGAAACTGGGCATCTTGCAGCAGCGAAAGCATTGAACTTGCCGGTGTCAACCAAACATTGCATCGAGATCTGCGATTCCTTGCGTTACAAAGATGTTTCCTACGCTAAGAAGTTTTTGGAAGAAGTTGTGGGGTTAAAGAGAGCAGTTCCATTCAGAAAATATGTCATGAACACCGGACACAAGAAAGGGATGTCTACCGGAAGATATCCTACCAAAGCAGCATCAGAAATATTGAAATTATTAAAATCAGTAGAAGCAAACGCGCACTTCAAGGGGTTGAATACCGGCTCATTGAAGATCACGAAATTAATCGCGAATAGAGCTCCGATCCCCTTTGGCGGCGGACGACATAGGACTAAAACCAAGCGTACCCACGTCGAAGTAGAAGTAAAAGAACGTGGAGCAGCTGGAAAGAAAAAAGTCGCTGAACCTGTAGCTCAGAAGAAAAAAGAAACTGTCCACGCCGAAACTGCGGCCAAACAAGATTCACCCGTGCATAAACCTACTCCAGAACATGTCCACACAAAACACGATCATAAACATGACGATCATAATCATGATCACGCAGATGATCACAAGTCACATACCTCGACTCCGGCCAAGCCAGCAGTGAAAACCAAGATGGCTGCTGAAGAGCCGTCATCTGCAGAATTACTGCGCCGGGCGCAGCAGAAAGCTGCTGACTTGAAACAGCAAGAAAAACAACGCAAAGAAACAGAACAAGTTAGTAACTTGTATGAAGAATTACAGAAGAAAGGCTCATTACGATCAGCAGGTGTACGAAAATGATTGAAAGAACATTTGTAGCACAAAGGACCAGGGAATATTATATCCGGAAATATGTAGAGAAAACTCTCGGCAATGTCGGCATTTCCACTATCTCCTTGAAGAAGATTCCTTTAGGTGAAAAGATAGTCATCCACACCAGCAGGCCTAGCTTGATCGTCGGCTCCAAAGGAGCAAATATCAGGACTCTCACCAAGGCCTTAAAGGAAAAATTCAACTTAGAAAATCCACAGATAGAGATAACAGAAGTACCAAATCCTTTCCTCGATGCCAGCATCGTGGCAGAACGGATCGTCTCTTCTTTGGAACGCTTCGGTTCAGCACGATTTAAAGGAATAGGTCATAAGATGATGGAAAACGTCATGAACGCGGGCGCGTTGGGGATAGAAGTCATCATCTCAGGTAAAATTCCTGGTGCACGAGCGAAGAGCTGGCGTTTCTACACCGGTTACTTGAAGAAATGCGGAGATGTAGCGCTTTCGGTCAAGGCCGCCAAAAAATCAGCTTTGTTGAAAAGCGGTATCATCGGGGTCAAAGTAGCGATCATGCCTCCGGATATCGTGTTGCCTGACAAGATCACTTTATTGGAAGAGCCTGAGCAAGTTATAGCTCCTCTAAAAAAAGAAATTGTTCCTGCAAAAGCTCCAGCCAAGAAAAAAAGAACTACTACTAAAAAGCCAGCTAAAAAAGAAGCTGAACCGGCAAAAGAAGAATCTTCAGAAGCAACAGCAGCAGAAGAAACTGCTGAAGCGACCGAAGAGAAAACAGCTGAAGTGAGCGACTCATGAAAGTGATGAAAGAATTGCGCGGATTGCAAACACCGGAACTTAACGGTAGATTGCAAGAATTTAAAAAGGAACTATTAAAATTAAAGATTGAAGTAGGAGCAGGAACCGGAACCGCAAGTTCAGGGAAAGTAAGACGGACCAAGAAGAATATCGCCCGTATCCTGACTTTACTGAATGAGAAAGAGGGACAACGTCAATAAACATGGTTGGTGTATGCAATCAATGTGGGCTTCCAGAGGACCTATGTGTCTGTGAAGCAATTGCCCGTGAGCAGCAAAAGATCACGGTGGCCATAGAAAAGCGAAAGTTTGGCAAGAAGTACACGGTCATCAGCGGCATAAAGAAAGAAGCGAATATCAATGAAATATTCAAGGCCTTGAAATCAAAGTTTGCCTGTGGCGGAACAGCCAAGACCGGGCAAATAGAACTTCAGGGCGATCATAAATCAAGAATGAAGGCAGCATTGGTGAATCTGGGTTTCCCGGAAGAAACCATCGAGGTTGTCTAAATTCATGAAATTCATCGGGATCAAGCGGATTCCGGTGGAAGCATACTATGGCTCGAAAAGAAATATTTCCTCACGAACTGATCGGTGAAATGATCGAAGTGGTGAGTTCCAAGAACAAGAGTAATCTTGGGATCAAAGGAAAGATCATTGACGAGACCAAAGAGACGATTACCGTCGCTCAGGACAATGGCAAAGAAGTTGTCCTGATGAAACAGATAATCACGTTTAAGCTGATGAAAAGCGGGAAAATAATTTCCGGTGAAGTAATCGCGAAACGGCCTGAAGATAGGCTGAAAGGGTAAGCAAGATAAGAAACAAGAGAAACAAAAAATGATGAAAATCAGAAAAGAAGTTTTGGGAATCCCGGCGCCAGAACGCGCCAATGATAGTCAATACTATGATAAGAACTGCCCATTCACCGGCGGACTGGTAGTGAAGAAAGAATTACTGACCGGAAAAGTCATCAAGAAAGACACCAATAAGTCTGCCACCATCGAATGGAATAGATCATTGTATGTCCCTAAGTATGAGCGGTTTGCCTTGAAACGATCCAGATTGAGAGTACACAATCCTCCTTGCTTGGACGCACAAGTCGGCCAGAGAGTATTGGTGGCAAGAACCAGGCCATTGAGCAAGACCAAACATCATGTCATTATCCAGATCCTCGAAGGAGGAAAAATTGAGCACAAATTTGGTGCAGAAGAACCAGGAAAGAAATTGAAGAAGAAAGCTGTCGAAGAGACAGGTGAAGAAGAATGAAAGCACTCAAGGGTCATGTAACACGGGGACTGCCGGTCGAGGCAAGAGTCAATACCTGTGACAACTCTGGCGCAAAAGTACTCAAGATCTTTTCCGTCGTAGGATCAAAGACCGTCAAGGCAAGGATCGCCTCCGCAGGAGTGGGCGATCTAGTGATGGCCTCAGTCAAGAAAGGAAAGTTAGAGATGAGAAAAACAGTCGTACTTGCAGTCATCGTCAGGCAACGGAAAGAGTACCGGCGCGCTGACGGAACCAGGATTAAATTCGAAGATAACGCTGCTGTAGTATTAAAAGATGAAAAAGGAAATCCTAAGGGAACCATCTTCAAAGGGCCGATCGCGAAAGAAGTCGCAGAAAGATGGCCGGCAGTAGCAAAAGTAGCGAGTATGATCGTATAAAAATAAAAAATGGAAGCAAAAAAATTTTCAACCAGTTGGAAGGCAAGCAGCCAACCGCGCAAGCAGCGCAAGTATAGGTACAATGCTCCTCTCCACGTGCGGCAGAAATTAGTCCATGTCCATCTCTCTAAAGATTTACGGCAGAAACATGGCACCAGAGCGATGCAGGTCCGCAAGGGAGACAAGGTAAAAGTATTGCGTGGAAAATTCAAGAAACAAGAAGGAAAAGTAGAACGTGTGGAATTGAAACGCGAACGTGTTTTTGTGACAGGCATGGATTACACCAAGAAGAACGGAACAAAGATCTTAGTGCCGTTAAAACCATCAAACTTAATGATTGTCGTCTTAGATATGACTGACAAAAGAAGAACAGCAGGAAAAGAAAAAGTTCAAAAAATGAAAGAAACCAAATCAAAGTCAAACGAGGAAAGTAAAAAATGAAAAATCACTTAAAGCTTGTCGCAACACCAAAGACCTGGTTTGTACCAAGAAAGACCAAGGTATTCACTGTTCGTCCTAATCCTGGAGCCCATTCATTAGAGTATGGTATGGCTTTAGGCCTGTTGTTGCGCGATGAATTGAAACTTGCTTCCACTATGGGAGAAGCTCGGAAGATCGTCAACAGCAAAGAAGTATTGGTTGACGGCGTGGCTCGGACCGACCATCGTTTCATGGTCGGATTGTTTGACGTCCTTTCCGTCCCTAAACTCAAGAAGCAATACAGGATGCTTTTGGACAAAAAAGGAAGACTTCGCCTGGCTGAGATCGCTGCTAAAGAATCTTCAGTTAAGCTAGCGAAAGTAGTAGGCAAAACCGCATTGAAAGGCGGCAAGATCCAATTCAATCTTCATGATGGTCGTAATATCATCAGCGATGCAAAGGCTCAGGTAGGAGATACCTTTGTAGTCTCTCTCCCTGAGGTCAAGATCACTAAGATCCTTCCGGTCAGGAAAGGATCAAAAGTATTCCTGATCAAAGGAAAACACGCAGGAGATGTAGGCGTGCTGAAAGAGATCAAAGGTGTTGAAGCGACCTACGTCCTGGATGGCGCAGATGTGGACACCGCAAAAGAATATCTCTTCGTAGTAGGGGATAAAGAATCAGAAATAAGCTTAGAATAAAACTCAAGAAAATAAAGATACAACATGAAAACCGCAAACAATGTGATGAAGGAAATCCGGATCGAGAAGATCACCCTAAATGTAGGTGCGGGAAAAAACGAGGAATTGCTTAAGAAAGGCCTTAAGCTGTTGCACAAGATCACTTCCACTAAACCGGTCGAAACAAAAACCAAGAAGCGTATTCCCGGCTGGGGCTTGCGTCCTGGACTGGCTATCGGCTGCAAAGTCACCATGCGCCATGGTTGTGAAAAATTATTGAAGCGCCTGTTGGCAGCAAAAGATAATACTCTTGATCAGCGCAATTTCGACAATCAGGGAAATTTTTCCTTTGGCGTACCAGAGTACATAGATATCGAAGGAATGGAGTACGATCCTGATCTGCGGATCATCGGCCTGGAAGTGGCAGTAACCTTGGAAAGGCCAGGTTTCAGAGTGAAGAAAAGGACATTAAAGACAGCTCCGATCGGTAAAACTCATCAGATCAGCAAAGAAGAAGCGATTACCTTTGTCAAACAACTAAGTGTAGAGGTTCATTAATCATGACTACCAGCGACTACAAAAAAGCATTCACCCAACTGGACCATAAGCCAGTCAAGAAAGCGAAGTATATCAAATTCAACAGTCCTAAACCGCGATCCTGCGGAATCGCACTGCGAAAATGTCGCAACTGCGGACGGACTCGGGCACACATCAACAAGTACGGCTTACATATCTGCCGACAGTGTTTCCGAGAGATGGGCCCTGAAATCGGGTTCAAGAAATATAGTTAATGAGGTAACAAAAAATGTTTAACGATCCATTGGCGGCTGCGTTGGCGAAGATCCTGAACGCGGAAAAAGTAGGAAAGCGTGAAGTACTGATCAAGCCAGCCTCGTCTATCATCAAAAGAATCCTAAGCATCATGAATGAGCAAGGATATGTCGGCTCTTTTGAGGAAGCGGATGATGGGAAAGGTGGAGTATTGAAAGTAAACCTTTTAGGAAACATCAACAAGTGCGGTGTCATCAAGCCAAGATTTTCCACTGCGAAACATGAATTTGAAAAATGGGAAAAGCGATACCTGCCGGCAAAAGACTTTGGTATCATCGTCGTCTCCACACCACAAGGATTAGTGACTCACAATCTAGCAAAAGACAAGCAAACTGGAGGAAGGCTCATCGCATATTGCTATTAGGCATGGCATGATACATCATCTTCAAACAATATGAAAGACGACCTGACACGGGAAATTGAACTGAAGTCCGGAGTGACCGTCAAGCTAGAAGGCAATCTGCTTAAGGTAAAAGGCCAGAAAGGAGAGATCAGCAGAGTTTTCCTGCATCCTAAGATCACTATTTCCGTAGAGCAGAACAAAGTAGTGTTATTCGCTCCCAAATCAACTAAAAGAGAAAAGACCCTGGTGGGATCTTTTGAATCTCATATCATGAATATGGTCAAAGGAGTGCAAGAGCCATACGTGTACAGATTGAAGATCTGCTCCGGCCACTTCCCGATGAACGTAGCTGTAACAGGAAATGAAGTGGTCATCAAGAACTTTTTAGGAGAAGCTGTTCCCCGCAGAGTTGAGATCATGAAAGGGGCAGAAGTCAAAGTTGTTGACGAAGAGATCATCGTGACCAGCGCAGATAAAGAAGTTGCCGGCCAGACCGCAGCAAAAATAGAAACCGCCTGCAGGATCACTAACCGCGATCGAAGAATTTTCCAGGATGGATGTTATATCACTCAAAAGGGAGACAAGACCATAAAAGTATAATCACATGATGAAAGAACAATTATTAAAACTGAGAAAGGAAATGAAGAAGCCTGCATTCGTAGTGAAAGAATCAAACTTCTCTGCTCGAGTGAAGGTTCGTTGGAGATTCCCTCGCGGAAGACATTCCAAAGTGCGCCAGATGCACTGCGGCAGACCAGCGATGCCTAATCCAGGCTACGGAGCGCCAGTAGCAGTGCGAGGATTACACTCTTCAGGATTAGAGATGGTCTTAGTGCATAATGCAGAAGAATTACAATCATTGAATCAAAAGACACAAGGAGCGATCATCGCTGCGAGCGTCGGGGCTCGGAAAAGAGTATCATTGTTGCAGACAGCTCAACAAAAAAATATCACTTTGCTTAATGTCAAGGATGCAGGTGCTGCAGCTAAAAAATTAGTCTCCGACTTCGAACAGCGCAAAGAAGTGCGAAAGATAAGAGTAGTAGAAGCGACTAAGAAGGAAGAGCAGAAGAGAAAGAGAGCAGAAGAGAAAGAAGAGAAGAAATCAAGTCACTCCGTTCGTGACGTTCCTAACGGAACGAAATCAGAAACAAAGGAATCTGCTGAAGAGCACCTTAAAAAAGAACATGAGATGATGGAAAAAACCATCACTAAAAAACAATAATGCTAAACAGGTAAACCATGAGAAATAAAAAGATACTGGCGGCAAAGATCCTGAATGTTTCACCTAAGAAGGTAGTCTTTTCGCCGGAAGCATTAGATGATATTCAGAAAGCTATCACTCGCTCGGATATGCGCGGACTTATCGCAGTGGGAAAAATATCCAAGGCAAAAGTCAACCAGCATTCCCGCAGCGGAGCGCGAAAAGTAGCTGGACAGAAAAGTAAAGGAAGACAGCGAGGAAAAGGAAGCAGAAAAGGATCGAAGCATTCCATCGTCACCAGGAAAGAAAAATGGATCGCCCTGATCAGGGCGCAGCGTGAACTATTAAAAGAGCTTCACGTCAAGAACCTACTTTCCACTGTCAATTACCGTATGCTGTACACTAAATCAAAGGGAGGATATTTCAGGAACAAGCGTCACATCAAGCTCTATCTCAAGGAGCACCACTTGATCGAAGGAGAAAATAAATAATAATCATAACTTGAAATAAAAATACAACCATGGTCAACCGAAAACCACGAACAGTACCGTACCGCAGAAAGCGCGAAAACAAGACTAATTACTTGAAGCGCCTGAAGCTGTTATTGTCCCGCAAGGGCAGATTAGTGGTACGTTTCACTAATAGGAAAGTTGTCGCTCAGCTGGTAGAATTCACGCCGAAAGGAGATAAAGTATTAGTCGCTACTGATTCATTCGCTTTGCGCAAGTTAGGATGGCAGTATTCCTGCAAGAACCTGCCTGCTTCATATCTGACCGGATTCCTCTTTGGAAAAAAAGTAGCAGAGAAAAAGTACAAAGGAGAGATGGTCTTTGATACTGGGTTCAGATCTCCGTTACATAAAGGGAAATATTATGCTTTCCTGAAAGGAGTTCTTGATGCCGGGGTCAGCGTCCCGCACAGCGGAAAAGACTTGTTCCCTGACGACAAGAAGATCCAGGGAGCGCATATCCAGGATTATGCAGGAAAAATCAAGAAAGACGGCAAAGGCCAGTTTGCGCAATATTTAAAAAGTAATGCGGCGCCGGAAAACATAAGCGCAGCGTTCGCGCAAGTGAAACAAAAATTAGCAAAATAACAATAATCAAACAAAATAATAATTGAATGTGAAAAAAATGGCAGAAGAAAAATTACCTGGAGCAGAAGAGTTAACTGTGAAAGAGATAGAATCAGTCCCAGCTCCAGAAAGAAGTTGGAAACCAAGGACCGATCTGGGCAGGATGGTGCAGGACGGAGTTATCACTGATATCGATGAGATCTTCAATAAAGGCTATCGGATCATGGAAGCAGAGATAGTAAACCAGCTTTTGCCGAACATGGAAGAAGATCTATTGTTAATTGGTCAAGCAAAAGGTAAGTTTGGCGGCGGGCAGCGACGTATCTTCAAGCAAACTCAAAAGAAAACTAAAGAAGGGAATAAGATGCATTTCAAAGTATGCGCGGTAGTAGGAAACAGAAATGGCTTTGTCGGCATAGGGATGGGCAAGAGCAAAGAGACCGTCCCTGCTCGGGATAAAGCTAAACGCGCAGCGAGAATCAATCTCATCAGGATCAGAAGAGGGTGCGGAAGCTGGGAAGCTGGCGCGACCGAACCTAACTCCATCCCTTTTGCAGTAGAAGGCCGCTGCGGCTCAGTACGGGTAAAATTGATGCCTGCACCGCAGGGAAAAGGATTAATCATCGAGAAAGAATGTGCAAAGATATTGGCTCTGGCCGGAATCAAAGATATCTGGAGCAAGACCAGCGGTCAGACCGGGACTAAGCCGAACTTAATTTTCGCTTTAATTGATGCTCTGAAAAAATTAACTGAAATCAAAGTACAGCCTCAACATCTGGGAAAACTTGCGGTAGTTGAAGGAAAGATGAAAGAGACGGAAAAGGTCGTCGCATAATTATGGCCAAAGCTCAAAACAAACATGCAAAAGGAAAAGTGGCAGTCGTGCTAATCCGAGGAATGGTTAAAGTAGTAAAACCAGTCAAAGAAACCTTAGCTATGTTAAATTTACATCGCAAGAATCACTGCGTGGTCATTGACAATAATCCTGCATATAACGGAATGCTGATTAGGGTGAAAGATTATATCACCTGGGGAGAGATTGATGATGCTACCTTTGCAGAATTAGTGCAGAAACGCGGACAGCTTTTGGAAGGACGCGGAAAAGCATTGGAAGTCAATGGGAAAAAGTACAAGCGCTATTTTGCCTTGGCGCCTCCACGGAAAGGTTTTGGCAGAAAAGGGATAAAAACTGCTTTTAAAGTTGGCGGTGGATTAGGATACCGCGGCGAGAAAATGAATGACCTAGTGAAGAGGATGCTTTGAGAATGGTTGCTGCAACACAACAAAGTAGTAATGCAGGTTATGAAGTAATTAAAGCTAATACGTATGCTCAAGGAGTTGCGAAATTGCGAGAAGCAGGAGCGCAGCCTAAGACGTTTGAAGAAAACATTCGGGCGCGAGTAGAAGTGTACGAAAGCAATGATAGACAATTGTTTCAGCACTTATGGAACGAAAACTGGTTGGATTCATGTACTGCGATTGTCAACAAAGCACGCTCAACAAAGGTTAAATTAGTTTTGAAGTCTGAAGATTTGATGGCTATCCCATCAGATTTTAGGGGTTCTTATTTAGCTGTAGAATATAACAACCTTAAGGGTGAAGGGGTTTTTGAACTAGATTATCAGAAGAATGGACTATTTGATCGATCATTACTAAAAGATAACGTGTTAGGGAATGATGGATGGCGTTTAGCAGTTCAGGATGCATCTTTGTTAAAAACATATAGAGAGATCGTGTTTGCTCAACTGAAGGAGAAACATAATCGAGACACAGGAATGAGATTTTATGTTCGTCAGAATACTGACCAAGACGAACTGCGGGCTTTGTTCGTGAGGTATCTGAATAACTATTCCAATGCCTACGGCATCAGTGATCTATACAGCAACGGGTCTTTTCTCCGTGGTAGCCCCGCCGTGGGCGCCGCAGGCGCGCGCGTCGGAAAAACTGGTTCAGCACACCGAGATCCGGCTATGACAAAAGAGCAGATGCTAGAATTGAAAGTGGCAGAAGCATTATCGCCTTTTGACAAATATGTTGGAACTGTTAATCAAGAACAATATCGACAAGATAAACAACAAGCAACAAAAGAATTGTTAGCTCTATTGAAGAAGTGATCTCATGGTAACCTACAAACGAAAAAAAGTTGGAAAATACCGGGGCGGAAGTACGCACGGCGGCGGAGCTCGTAAAAAACGTCGTGGCGCAGGTTCACGCGGCGGTAGAGGTAATGCTGGTTCCGGTAAGCGAGCAGGACATATGAAGATGAAGCATGTCAAGGCCGGTCATATCCTTGGGAAACACGGCTTTACTTCAAAAAGTAGGACTATGGTAAAGGCAGTCAATCTTGCTTATTTTACTTCTGATAGAGTCGCAAAATTAGTCAAACAAGGAAAAGCTCATAAAGAAGGAAATGTTTATGCTATTGATTTAGCAGGATTAGGATATAATAAATTGTTGGGTACCGGAACAACGCCTGTTAAATTAAAACTGACCGTGGAATTATGCAGCGCAGGAGCAGCAGAAAAAGTTGCGGCTGCGGGTGGAGAAGTCATAACTGCTTCTGGTTCCGCGTCAGAATAAACTGAAGAGCAAGCATACCATGTCTTTCCTTGATACGATAATCTCAAATATCCCTGAGGTAAAAGGGCCAAAGCAGCGCCTTTCCTTCAAGGAAAAGCTGAAATGGACTTTATTGATCCTGTTATTTTTCTTCGTGCTGGGATTTATCCCATTGTATGGGTTGGGAGAAAACGCCTTACAACAGTTTGAATTTCTATCGATCATTTTAGGTGCGTCTTTTGGAAGTATCATCTCTTTAGGTATCGGTCCTTTAGTGACCTCATCTATCGTCTTGCAGTTGCTTGCCGGCACTGGTATGTTGAAGTTAGATCTGACCACTACGGAAGGGAAGAAGAAATTTCAGGGATTGCAGAAGATCTTAGGGATATTCTTTGTGATATTCGAAGCAGCCATCTATGTCTTGATGGGCGGTTTGGCTCCGTCAGCATCATTGGTCGGAACACCAGTCTATGCGCAGTTAGAAGCGCTGATGATCTTCCAGCTCTTTTTAGGCGGCATCTTGATCATGTTCATGGACGAAGTGGTCAGCAAATGGGGATTCGGCTCAGGAATAAGTTTATTCATCGCAGCAGGAGTTTCCCAGCAGTTGTTTATCAGGATGTTTAATTTCCTTCCTTCACCGACTAATCCTGATATCTCTTCAGGAGCGATCCCTGCATTTTTCCAGTCTATTATGGGCGGAGATGTAACCACCGCCAGTCTACAATTAGCAGGAGTTCTTTCTACCGTGCTGGTATTTGGAATTGCCGTGTATGCTCAATCCATGAAAGTAGAGATTCCGTTATCATTCGGCAGAGTCCGCGGCCAGGGAATCAGATGGCCGTTAAATTTCTTTTATACTTCTAACATTCCGGTGATCTTGATGGCTGCCTTATTAGCGAACGTGCAGCTTTTTGCTACCCTGTTTGAAAAATGGGGACATCCGATCTTGGGAACATTTTCCGGAAATAGCCCTGCCGGCGGGTTAGTTTATTGGTTAAGCCCGCCTGACTTGGTTGGAAGCATTATCCGGGGAACATTTATTCCTTCCTTATTGTTGCAGGCGTTGGTATATACTTTAGCGTTAGTGATCGGTGCAGTGGTGTTCAGCATCTTTTGGGTGCAGACCGCGAACATGGATGCCAAGAGCCAGGCACGACAGATTCTTGCTTCGGGCCTGCAGATTCCCGGATTTAGAAGAGATGAACGAGTCTTGGAAATGGTGCTGGATAGATATATTTGGCCGTTAACAATAGTCGGAGGTGCCGCCATCGGATTACTTGCTGCACTGGCAGATTTGACCGGCGCTTTAGCGAATGGAACAAGTATCGTATTGACGGTATCTATCATCTATAAGTTGTATGAAGAGGTAGCCAAGCAACATATGATGGACATACATCCGGCGATGCGGAAGTTTATGGAATGAACTCAGTTTTGATCAACCTTTTCTTTAAGCCGATAGAATAGGGCTGGTGGAATTCTCCGCATTTAATTTTTTTTAATAGACTAGCTTTAATCTGTAGTATCTGATTATCTTTTCGTTTTTTTTTCGCTGAGAAAAACTCACTTCGTTCGGAGTCACAGCCGACTCACTTTTCCCATTTTTGATGGTAATGCGGTTCCTTCCCGTAAGGAACGACCCCTCCCACAATCTATTGTTATACAGATTCTACCGTTCGTATTAAGGCGGTGACCCTTATTTTCTCAGCGAAATAATTTCCAGATACTACAAGACTAGCTTTAATCCACAATATTTATAAAACATGAGTAAACCAGTTATATCATGTCGTTTTTAGATCCGGTATTGAACCCAGTATTAGGACCTTTACTAACTAAAAGCCCGCTTTTACTCATCATTTTAGTCTCTTTAGTGATCTCGGTCATCATCACGGTAGCCTATAAATTTCTAACCAATCAGGAAGAGATGAAGCGCCTTAAGGAGCAGCAGAAAGACTTCCAGAAACGGATGAAGGAGTTACGTTCCGCTCCGGAAGAGATGATGAAAGTACAGAAGGAAGCGATGAAATCCAACATGGATTACATGAAGCATTCCCTGAAGGCAACCTTGATCACCATGCTGCCGATCATCTTGATTTTTTCCTGGATGGCCGGACATCTCTCATTTGAGCCGATCTATCCCGAAGAATCATACAGTATGACTGCAGCCTTTGCAAAAGGTGTAACCGGTGATGCAGAGTTGATTCCTGATCAAGGAACAGAATTATCTTCTGAGGCTCAGCAAGAGATTGCTGGTGGTGAAGTGACCTGGAGAATGAAGAGTACAGAAGGAGAGCATCTGCTTAGGGTAAAGACCGGTGAAGTTGAGCAGCAGAAAAAAGTGTTGATCACGAAAGAGTTGCAATATGAAGATCAGTTCACTATGTTCAAAGGTTCAGATATCGAGAAGATAACCATCAATTATAATAAATTGAAGCCGTTAGGAGACTTATCTATATTTGGCTGGCAGCCGGGATGGTTAGCGATTTATTTCATCAGCTCGATTGGATTTAGCTTGGGTTTGCGGAAACTGTTGAAGGTTTATTAACGAAAGGTTTTTAAAACACCCTTAATCTGAAAGTATTATCCCACAGGGATAAGTCTTGAGGCAACTCGGATTGAAAGCAATTTCTTTCTATGTTGACTCATAATAATAGCGAGGTTACTACAAAATGCCACGAGGAATGTTTAAATCAGGACGATTGAGGAAAATATTTGTACGTACTCCGGGTTCCAGGGTAACTGTACATTACCGAGAACGAAAGCCGTCAAAAACAATATGCGGTTCATGTAAGAAGCAATTAGCAGGAGTTCCAAAGGATGTTCCTTCTAAAGTAAGAAATATGCCGAAATCTGCGAAGAGACCGGAACGACCATACGGCGGAATACTTTGTTCTGCATGCACACGTAAGTTATTGAAACAACAAGCGCGGGGTGCATCACAATGAGTATCTTTGAAGTAGGAAGATTATGCGTCAAGATCGCAGGCAGAGATGCAGGCAGGACTTGTGTCGTTGTGGAAGCTATGGGTAATGGTTACGTCGTCGTTGACGGCGATGTCAGGCGCAAGAAAGTCAATGTCAGGCATCTTGAGCCTCTGGACAGGACTGTCGAATTGAAAGCGAAAGCTGATCATGCTGTGGTTGCCAAAGCATTCGAGAAATTAGGATTAGCAGTGTGGGAAACCAAGGCGAAGAAAGTCGCTGAACGGCAGAAGAGAATGAAGGCGAAAAAGCAAGCTCCGGTTGTGGATAAAAAAGCTAAGCCGAAGAAGGCCAAAAAGGCAGAAGAAGCGCCGATTGAGGCGTAATTTTTTATTTATTTTATTTATTGTGGTTGGGTTAAGGTGTTTGGAAATAAATAATGACCAAATATGACAAAGACCGGGATCTTGCACGAATTCTGATCGAAGGGACTAAAGTATTGTATGGTACAGGAAAATCTGCACAACTACAGACAGAGTTGGAGCGACAAAAGAAACTGCCGGTGTATCGAGGAAACGC
>JAUSJN010000045.1 GCA_030647325.1 Nanobdellota archaeon
TATCATGTAAAGAATTGGATTGAATTTAGCTACAATCTGCCAGACCGGAGGCAGCATCTTGATGGAATAGAATACTCCACCCAGATAGGTCAATGGAGTGATAAGGAAAGTAGAAAAGATATTCATCTGATCGAAATTCTTAGCCCATAATGCGGTGGCGATCCCTGCAAAAGAGAATAACATGGTTATCAGGATGATGAATAGCAAGAGAATCCAGATATTATGCACGCTTATGGGAGTAAGCAGCAAACTGACCATGAGAATGCCTACGCCGACCATAAATGCGCGCAGCATCGCTGCGATTGTCGTTCCGGCGATAATCTGCCAATAAGCGATAGGAGCGACTAATAATTCTTCGATACTGCGCTGGAATTTCTGGATAAACAAGCCAAAGGATGATGCTATGTACGCGCTCATGATTACTCCCATCATCAGCAATCCAGGCAGGATGAAATTGAGGTAAGAAACACCTTCCACTTCAGAGATCCTTGAACCTAAAGAATAGCCAAAGATAAGGATGAATAGGACGGAAGTAAGCATAGGCGGGATAAGCGATTGGGTCCAGATGCGCAGGAATCTCTTGGTATCTCGCAGGATCAGAGTTGTCAACGGGATGAGAGAGGTTTTTTTAGTTGTCATTTTTAGTCAGGTGTAAGAAGATTTCCTCTAATTTTTTATTGCCGTGTTCTTTTAGCAGATCTTCTTTAGTTTCTACTTTGATGATTTTTCCTTTGTTGATGATGGCGATGCGTTCGCACAACGCTTCTGCTTCTTCGAGGTAATGAGTGGTCAGCAGAATAGTAGTTCCGTCCTTGTTTAATTTCTTAAGGTATTCCCACATGGTCTTTCGTGTCTCAACATCGACCCCGGCAGTGGGTTCGTCTAAGATCAGGATTTTTGGTTGGTGGACTAAGGCTCTAGCGATCATCAATTTGCGTTTCATACCTCCGGACAACTGTATGGCCAGGGCATCGCGTTTTTCCCAGAGACCCAGATCTTTGAGAATCTTTTCTATTCTAGCTGGACGTTCTTTGGCAGGAATCCAGAAGTACCCGGCATTGTAATACAGAATATTGTAGACTTTCTCAAAGATATCGAAGTTGAAATCCTGCGGCACGAGACCGATTAATTGTCTTGCTTCTACATAGTCTTTATAGACATCTTTGTTGAATAAGGAGACTTCACCAGAAGTTTTGTTGCATAATCCGGTCATGATCTGAATCATGGTGGTCTTGCCTGCTCCATTTGGTCCTAAGAGTGCGAAGAACTCTCCTTTCTTGATGGTTAGTGATACGCCCTTGAGAGCTTCAGTATTGGGATAGGTCTTTACCAAGTCTTTGATGGTGATAGCGTTCATACTTTTGAGTTATTGGAGGGAATTATAAAGGTTGCGGAGGTGGTGGGAGAGAATGAGGTTAAGGATAAAGAGTATTTTAATTACCGTTAATTATTACTCAAACAACAACTCTGGGAGCTTGAGCTCTTTTCCAAGAGATTTAACTTCTTTTTTAAATTGAAGAATACTTTTTCTACAAGAACTAATGCCCATAATTTTTTCTATTTCAAGTAATAGATTATAAGCATTTTTGTTAATATCATTGAGTTTTTCTGTAAACTCTTGATAAACTTTAGTGTCGATTTCTCCCTCATTTGAACCACCTTTAATAGTTTGATTACACCGTTTAAATATTGTTTTAAACTCTTTTTCAATGTTAGTTACATCATTTTTAGTAATTTTAAATTCATTCAGATTCTCTCTTGTGAGATTGCGTCTAAAATTACTAATAAGATTGCTATAAAAAAAGCCCTCAACAATACTGATTGCCAGTTCTGAGACTACATCAACTTTAGGAGATTCTGAAACCATCCGCTTTGCTTCTTTAATAATAAAATTGAGTTGGCTAAGAAAATCATTTTTTGTCATTATAACGCCCCTTCACTCCAAATATTTACATACAATGCATCAGCAAACCATTAATCTCTTTTTCAAAAACTATCTTTTTTATTTTCAATCACACTATTCTCTCCTATTGTTCAGGAGAAGGACTAAGCAGGCGTAGTGCCTCATTAAGTTCAATTTCTATATCGTCTCGCACCTTCTTGGCGTTCGTGCGGATGTAATCTGCGGAGGTGTTTATTTTAGACGCTGCAGCGCAACATTGATCTAATAATCCTGTATGTGTTATTATTCTTTCTAGTATTGTTTGAATCTCTTTCAATGGAATGGTTCCAACTTGCTCTTTGGCTAATACTACCTGCCTTGCTATCCTGTAGGCAAAATAAAGATTATAATTTTCCGCAGATAATATTATGCGGTCTTTCATTATCTTTACTGGTCTAAACTCACGAGGCAACTGTGATTCCTTCTTGAAGACAAACATACCAAACTTTCCATTGCGGTTTTTCATGGCATCGTCCAGCTCACGCAAAAGTTTTGGTTTACTGTTGGCATATGTGTTGTCGTCTTTTGATTCTACCACAATCTTCTTTGAAGCATCTCCTTCCACATAGATTGCTTGGTCGCCTTTCTTACCACTGGTCCCCATCTTAGTAGTTGTCTCTTCAACCTCATCATCGTAGGGACGTGCTATCTCTTCTAAGAGCAAAGTGACTGCATCAGAAAAATCCCCTCCTTTTTGTGTACCCTTCTCGCGCTCCTCAGCTTTTGCTGTTTCCTTAACGACGTTTTGCTTAATAATCTCGAGATGCACTTCAAGTGCCTTGCGAAGCTGTTGTATTGGAGAGTTCTCTCGTGAGGGGTCAAGTAACTTTTTTATGTTACCTTTATCTACATCAAAATTGTCCTCAAGGTGTTTTATGAATTGACCCATAACGCTGGTTTTCTTATCTACATCGAAAGTCTCATCAAGAATTTGCTTGAGTGTACCTTCTTCTTTATCAAAATAGTCTTCAAGTTGTGAAGAAAGCTTACCAAGCGGAGTATTTTTGTCCTCAATATCAAAGGTATCCTCGATAGTTGTTGCAAATTTTCCATCAACTCCTAGGTACTCCTCCAGTTCACTCATGAGCTTATAAATTGCACTTTGCTTGTTGTCTGGATCAAATGTTGCATCAATTATTTTCTTGACCTTGCCGTTCTTGTCACCAAAATAACTTTCAAGTTGTGCTTGTAAAAGAGAAATAAAGCTGTCTTTCTTTTTCTCATCAAAAATCCTCTTGAAGCTTTCATCGAGCTGTTTGGTGACTGCACCATTTTTGGGATCAAATAATTCATTAATACGCTCTTGCAGACGTGCTACCATACTAGTTTTCTTGTCAATATCAAATGTGTCATCAATTTTGTTAGAGAACTGTTTAAATTCGTCTGCAAAAATTTCCTTAGTTTTGTAGATCATGTCATTAAAGCCACTCTGAACAAAGCCCATGCTGGCACCTGTACCAATACTACGTAGACCTATGACACCTATTTGTATTGCTTTAGTAAGTAACTGCTCTTTTTCTTCCTTATCTGCGAAGAAATCAACAACATCGTGGTCGTTAATAATGAGACCATTAATTGTTAGTGTATGTTCTTTCTTGTCTACAATTATAGATTCTACAAAACTAGTTTTACGCCTCATCTCACTGCAATATCATGAGTTAGTTCTATTTAAACGTTTCCTATCATATTGCAGTATGAAAAGGTCTTCATATCAGATAAAGAAACAGATTCTCCTCAAGGTCAAAGAGAAACCAGCTTCATACGCCGAGTTAGAAAGAAAAGTAAACACCGGCTACCGAACCGTAAAGGCTAACTGCGAAGAACTATCCAACTATGATTTCATCGAAATCGAGAAAGTCATCGATCCGGCTAACGGAAGGCCATCGCATGTGGTAAAGATCACCGAGAAGGGCTTGAAGCAATTGAAGAAATAAAAATCCCTCCTTGGAATTTTTAATCTTTCTTGGAAATTATACATCAGCCCAAGAAAGAAATAGTTTTATATATTACCGTTCTAAAAAAAGACTATGAGAAATTATTTGGCTAACGCCATTGTTAATCTTCATGCCCAAGGATTGCCATTGGAACATCCCCAATATAATGCAGCAATGCTCAGAAAGAATCTTGAC
>JAUSJN010000059.1 GCA_030647325.1 Nanobdellota archaeon
CAAACTACTTGGATCACGAGGCTCAGGACAATCAACTGTTTCAAATGCTTTAGCAAATACTCTCTTCCAGTGGCGTTCTTCTACAGATAATTCTTCCTCTTTATCATATCCTTCATCATCTGTTAAAGTATCTTCAATAGGTTCAGGTGTGGGTTGTTCAGCATTTTGGTTGTCTGGTTCATTTTCTTCAGAAGTTTTAGCAAGATTAGGTTGCTGTTGAGTACAACTTGTGAGCATTAAGAGTATAAAAATCACCATCAACACGGTTTTCATAACTTTAACATTTTTCATTTCAAGAGATATCTGGTACTAAATCATTATCTTTCTGCAATCATCCTCTCAGCATTCTGGTAGGCAAACTTTTCTTGTACAGCTGGATCTAATTGACCAATAAATGAGCGCGACATCTCTTCCAATAAAGCGCCTACCTCTGGATCAAAATGCCAGTCCCATGCCCTGTCAGTCCCCCACAAAAATCTGTCAGGATATTTCTCAATCCTGGGTTTCCATATGTCAAGATTTATTTTGAGTATTTTATCAAAGTTGTCTCTTAATTCAGAAATAAACTCTTCCTTCTCTGGACCATAGATATTGGCAATTGTATACTCATTAGGAATATCAAAAAGGTTGGAATCTACTGAATAATAAGCATTGGGATACTTGTTTAAGATATCTATTATCCAAATCTCTGCTTGATCGCCATGAAAGAGAAACTTAACGTTTGGATTTTCCTGCAAGACTTTCTCAATGGCTTGCTTCTGACCGTCATCAGGATGAATCATCACAATCAGGTTGTACTTATCCGCAATTTTATATATCTCAAGTAATGCTGGATCATCAGGGCTTACTCCTTTGTAAGATCCTTTGTAAAATGCAATTTCTCCAAAACCTTTGAACAAGCCTTTGTTTGAATCCAGTACATCTTCTGCATCATCCGCACCCAGATCAAAGCCGGAAACATGGGCAGGCATCAGAAACGGGATTATTCTTCCTGGATATTGCTGCTCAACCTGCTTGATAAGCTGCACTGTTTGCCCTTTCAGCAGACTTGGCACGACATAAAACCCAAAGGCATTGCTGGTTTTTTCCTTATCAAAATCACAAATAATATTTCCAGCTAGCACTTCCACCTCAAGAATCGGCGCATCCCAGTCAGCCTGCGCGTAGATTTCGGGCGATACTTTAAATGTAAATGGCATGTGGAGATGGTCATCAATTAAAGGGCCGCTATAATAAGGGCTGTTGCTGAATTTCCTTTGTGTAGGAATGTTATCACAATTTACTTCTTTCAAGGCCTGATCTGTTGTTCCACCACCTAATATCTTATCCGTTATTTCTTTTGTCAGCCGGCCTATTTCGCTCCCGGTTGCCTTATCTATTTCTCCTTGGGTAATTCTTTTGACTTCTCTTTCTGTTATTTTTTCAACAGTGTAATTAAAAATAAAATAGGCTACTATGAGAACTGCTATTATTGAAATGACGATGATTGGGATTGATTTTTTCATATCAAACACTACTTTTCATAAATTTATAATTGTTTGCTTTTAACGCCCATAGAACGCTACAAAATCTTGATCTTTATAACCAGTAAAGAGCGCATCACCATTCTTAGTTCCTTCCACCGGACAGGGTTCAGCATCCCTCGCTTCTTTGGAGAAAATAATATTTTCCGGTGTAACGCCGTTTGCAGCGTACTCCTCTAGAATTGAATTAGACATATGCATAAATGGCGAATCAAAAACCTGGCCATTCCAGCTAAACTGTTTGAGCGCAAAGTCAAAATTGCTGTTTATATCTCCTGAAACTGTCCCTAATTGCTCTCCTGCCTGAACCAAAATTCCTTCTTCAATCCCTATCGCGGGAACTACATGGAAGAAAATAAATTTCCAGCTGGGAGCGACCTTAGCAGAAATATATATTGCTTTGCCCGGCGGGCCATCCAGAATTTCAACAACTTTTCCGTCGAAGGGTGCGAAAATCTTAATTTGATCCGTGCCGATTAAGGAGGGAAGTGGCTCAAGATAATGTTTCATCGATCGCAAAGTTTCCTTTTCTCCGTCAATGTTTAAGCCGCTATAATCGTGTCCGATACAACTCCTAAACAGAGACATTCTTTGGATCTGGGAAAGGTCTAGCGGATTGGCAATGATGAAGCGGAGATCATCTTCAGCAACTAATGGATCTGTTGGTGATTCTGTAGGAGTACAGCCAATCAATAGAAAATAAAAAATAATTAATACTAATAACCTCTTTTTAATCAATATCATCTCTTTTTCCCAAATAACGAATTCCGCGCCCTTTGCAAGAAATCTTTTTCGTGTTTTGCCAAAAGGCTGGAGCCAATAACCGTAAGTGAGACTAGGCTGATGGAAACTCCCGAGATTATGTAGAGTGAAACAACAATCCGGGAAAGGTCAGTAGTGGGATGCAAATCACCATACCCTACCGTAGTTATAGTTGCAACAGAAAAATAGAATGCCTGCACCCAGCTCCATGCTTCTAAACGGTGAAAAATCAATGTTCCGGTAACAATCCAGGTAAAAAGAGCTGAAATGGCTACAATGATCTTGGAGTATGCCTTCATGGTTATCCTATTTCCTTAAAATTTATAAAAGTATCTTCTGCAGATTAATTAAGCAGTACAACAAATCTTATATACCAAAACATTTTACTTTTCCACATGAATCAAAAACCAACGCAAAAAAAAGATGGCGCTTCGATCTTTGTCGCTTCCATGCTGCAAAGCGCGCAGGAAAACAAGGAAGTCAAGCCGCAAACTCGGCATGATAATGTCGATCCTCAAGAGATCGACAAGTTGATG
>JAUSJN010000062.1 GCA_030647325.1 Nanobdellota archaeon
TTAGGGGTGGTTGCAATGTATAAGGTTCCTTTAGCAGAAATCAAACAGAAAATTCTAGATAGCGGCAAGGTAAAAAGTGATGAACTAGAGCAAAAGTTAAAGGCTAAAATCAACGAACTTTCTGGCCTGATCAGCGAGGAAGGTGCGGCGCATATCATCGCCAACGAATTAGGCGTGGAAATAGTCTCTACCAGTCAAAAAAAGTTGAAGATCAAGGAAATCTACGCGGGGATGCGCAATGTAACTACTGCCGGCAAGGTAGTGCGCAAGTTTGAAGTCAGGGAATTCTCGAAAGAAGATCGCAGCGGCAAAGTCTGTTCCATCGTCTTGGGAGATGAGACCGGAACGATCAGGACTGTTTTTTGGAATGATCAGGTCGATCTGTTGAAAGAAGTCGCTGAAGGCGATGTATTACTGGTTAAAGATGCTTATGTGAAGGAGAATAACAACGGCAAGGAGATCCATATCGGAAACCAGGGCAGCATCGAGATAAATCCGGAAGGGGAAAAGATCGCGACGGTGCGGGAAAGCTCTTCCTACGAACGGAAGAAGATTGACCAGCTTCGCGACGGCGAGGGTGGCGCAGAGATCGTAGGGACAGTGGTGCAGGTATTTGATCCGCGTTTTTTTCAGGTATGTTCGGAATGCAACAGAAAGGTCACTGAGTCTATGGGCACATTCAGCTGCGTCACGCACGGTGAAGTGAAGCCTTCCTTGTCGTATGTCATGAATCTTATTCTTGATGACGGAACGGGAAATATCAGAAGCGTACTTTGGAAGAATCAAGCGGCTCACCTTTTAGAGAAGACAGAAGAGCAAATGGCAGTGTATAAAGAGAATATGTCTTCTTTTGAAGAGATTAAGACAGACCTATTGGGCGAGCAGCTGAAATTATTAGGGCAAGTGAAGAAGAATGAGATGTTTTCACGCTTGGAGTTCAATGTGCAGATTGTTTCTAGAGCGAAACCTGAGGAAGAGCTGGCAAGACTGGAGAAAGCATAAAGAATGGAAGAGTGGGCTGCACATAAATTATTAGAATTGGGATATGATCCTGAAAAAAGTGAAGAAGCTAAACACGAGAACCTTATAGCTATTTCCCGCGGATATTTGGGTGGTTTAGTATTTTTTGAAGGAGAGATTATTGCCAGAGATAAATGTAGAACCATTGTACGTGATGATGGTGGAAAGGTCACTATTACTGGTTCTAGAACCCAAAGTTCACATTCATTGTATGCGGATATTTTAGAAAAAACTTTAGAGAAAGATACAGTTGTAGATCCAAGAAGCGGATATTTTAGTTCATTATATATCAGCCCATTGAATAAAAGGTTTAAAGAAGAAGGGGTTTGCTTAGATTTTATTTGTCCCCAAGATCGGATTTATGTTGATGGTGTTAGAAATAACACATTTATTTTAGTAGTTGAGGATATAAGAAAAAAAAGTATAGCCTCTTTTGAATTCTGGACCAAAGGAGAGATGTTGTATGTGCCGAAACAGGTAAATCCTTAGCCACTGGACAACCCACTGGACAATTCTTAATAGCCATTAATTCTCAAAAATTTAGGTGTTTTAACCTTTCTAAGTGTATCCACTCCCGCACTGGACAGGTTCGGCTGGAACTTATAAACGACCCCAAGCCCTAGTATCCCAGCAACTCAAAATGGGTTGTGCCTCGCTGCGGTTAAAATTAGCCGTGGTTGAAATAAAATGCGAAAGCAAGAGGTCATAAGAAATGACACAAAACAAAGCACCACAGGTGCAAGGGAATTTCCCTGAAAAAAAATATAGGGCGGGCGCAGTATCTGCTACGGTATGGAATAACAAAGGCCAAAAGGCTAATGGAGAAGAATCGGAGTATAAGACTATTTCTCTGGAACGCAGTTATACCGATAAAAACGGCAAATGGCAGTCAACTAATACGCTGCGCATCGCAGACTTGCCCAGAGCGCAAGTAGTATTACAGAAAGCCTATGAGCATGTAGTATTACAGGAGCAAGATTTATTTAAAGGAGGTGCAAATTAAGATGGCAGAAGCTAAAATTAAAGTAATTGTAGATGAATTGATTGAAGGCGAATTAAAATCTAAAATGCCAAAGTATAATGAACCAAGTAAGGGGCTAAAAATGGAAAAATTAACTTTAGTGGATTTACCAGGCGTAGGCGCAGCGACCGCAGAAAAATTGGAAAGCGCAGGATATCATGACTTGATGTCTGTTGCCGTCTCCAGCGTAGGTGAACTTATCGAAGTCACTGGTGTATCGGAAGCGGTAGCACGAAAGATGATCAACGCAGCCCGCGACAGCATGAAAATGGGATTTGAGACCGGCATGGATATTTTGAAGCGCCGTGAATCAGTCACAAAATTATCTACCGGTTCAGCTGCCTTTGATACCTTGATGGGCGGCGGCTTTGAAAGTGGCGCCATAACTGAATGCTTCGGAGAGTTTGGATCGGGAAAGACGCAGATAGGACATCTATTGACGGTCAATGCGCTGAAAGAAGATTCTACCGCAACCACAGTGTATATCGATACCGAAAACACTTTCCGTCCGGAAAGGATAAAGCAGTTTGCGGAAGCGGCAGGCATGGATGTAGAAGATGTGCTCTCCAGAATAATGGTAGCCAGAGCTTACAACTCAGATCATCAGATGTTGTTGGCAGAAAAGATCGAAGATTTGATC
>JAUSJN010000074.1 GCA_030647325.1 Nanobdellota archaeon
AGGCTGTATCCTTTAACTGAACATCAGCCTAAGCCATTATTGAAGGTAGGCAATAAAACCATCCTTGAACATATTTTTGCTAAATTGGAACAAGTAAAAGGCCTCAATGAAGCGTACATTGTTACTAATGATAAGTTTTACCCTGCTTTTACAAGCTGGGTCAAGAATTATAAGACGCCATTCCAAGTTAAAATACTGAATGACGGCACCAAAAATAATGAAGACCGCTTAGGGGCAGTCGGTGATATCAATTTTGTGGTGCAGCAGGAAAAAATAAATGATGATCTGCTGGTGATCGCTGGTGATAATCTGTTTGGTTTTTCTTTGCTTGCTTTCACTGATTTTTTCAAGAACAAGAATTCTTCAGTAGTGGCTTTCCATGATCTGAAAGATAAGAATAAAGTGAAAGGCAAATATGGAGTAGGTATAGTGCAAGGGAGCAAAGTGATTGATTTTGAAGAAAAGCCAGCAGCACCGAAAAGCAGCCTGGCGAGTACTGCTTGTTATTTATTTAAGAGAAATGATCTGATGCATATTCAGGATCTAGTAAAGATGGGAAAAGTTGATGCTCCAGGCAATCTGATAAAATATTTAGCTACGCAAAGCCAGGTGCATGCTTTTGTGTTTGACGAACATTGGTTTGATGTGGGAAGTTTTGAATCTCTCAGAGAAGCGCAGAAGGTGTATGAACGATGAATATCACTGTGTTTGGAGTGGGTTATGTCGGTTTGACCACCGGAGCATGCTTGGCCAATTTAGGGCATACAGTCCTTTGTGTTGATGTAGATGAAAATAAAATTAATTCTTTGAAAGCAGGAAAAGTGCCTTTCCATGAACCTGGGTTACAGGAACTCATGAATCAAAATGTGAAGAAAGGCAAATTATCTTTTGGAACTTCTGCAGAAGAAGGGGTAAAGTTTGGAGAAGTCATCTTTAATTGTGTGGGAACTCCCAGCATGGCAGATGGTTCAGCCAATCTAGAATATGTCTATGCCGTAGCAAAAACTGTGGGTGAACATATCGATGGCTACAAAATCATCGTCAATAAAAGCACTGTGCCTCCGGGAACTGCACGTAAAACAGCAGAGATCATCTCAACCCATAACCAGCAAGGTTTTGCTTTTGATGTGGTTTCTAATCCTGAATTTTTACGGGAAGGGAATGCCATCAGGGCGTTCAATTATCCGGATAAGATCGTGGTCGGGACAAGTTCAGAAAAAGCGCTCACCATCATGCGAAAAGTATATTCGGGCAGGATGAGAACATATCTACCCATGGTTGAAACTGATTGGGAAACAGCTGAATTGATCAAGTATGCGAATAATTCTTTCTTAGCCACCAAAATCTCTTTTATCAATGAGATCGCCAATATCTGTGATCGTACCGGCGCAGATGTAAAGATAGTCTCCATGGCTTTAGGTCTCGATTATCGTATCTCTCCAAGATTCCTTAATCCGGGAGTAGGTTATGGGGGAAGCTGTTTCCCCAAAGATGTCAAGGCCTTGATACAGACTGCGCATGAAAAAGGGTATTCAGCGAAATTGTTAGAAGAGGTCGATGCCTTGAATGAACGGCAGAAGAGATTACTAGTCACTAAAGTGAAAGAACGGTTTAATGATGAGGTACGAGGAAAAACTTTTGGGGTATTAGGGCTATCTTTCAAACCTAAGACCAATGATATGCGGGAGGCTCCGTCAATCAATATCATCCATGAACTGCTTGCGCAGGGCGCGATACTGAAGGTTTATGATCCATGTGCGATAGAGGATGCTAAGAGAATATTTGCTGATAAAGTATCGTACTGCTCTTCCGTCGAGGAAGCAGCTCGGGGAAGCAGCGCGGTCATCCTGGTCACTGAATGGGACGAGTTCAGGGGCGTTAATTTTAGTGAGCTAGGAAAAGTGATGAAAGAGAAAATTATTTTTGACGGGCGAAACATCTATGAGCCTGAGCTAGTCAGAGATGAAGATTTTGAATATTTTGGTATAGGTAGAAAATGAAGCCGGAGTATCATAACCCATGAATGTTCTCGTCACCGGAGGAGCCGGTTACATAGGTTCTCAGGTAGTGCGGCATCTTCTTGAACAGGAACATGAAGTAGTAGTGTTTGACAAATCTCCAGGTAATAAAATAAGCAGTGAAGCTAAATTTATTACTGGAGATCTAAGCGATAAAACATTGTTGGAAACGGTCTTTAAAGAGCATCATTTTGAAGCGGTGATCCATTTTGCCGGCTCTATCGAAGCAGGGGAGTCTATGAAGAATCCGTCTGCGTTCTTTCAGAATAATGTTGTCAACGGCATCAATCTTCTGGAGGCCATGGTTAAGCATAAGGTTACGAAGATCATATTCTCTTCTTCGGCTGCGGTATACAAGCCTAAAGATGGGCCTTTACATGAATATGATACGCTCGCGCCGGAAAACTTTTATGGAGAGACAAAATTAAAGTTTGAGCGCCTTTTACATTGGTATAATCGTATTCATGGAATCAAATTTGTTTCCCTTCGCTATTTTAATGCCAGCGGTGCGGCGTTTGGTATGGGAGAAAAACATGACCCGGAAACACATCTTATCCCGCTGATCCTACAGGCAGCTTTCGGTCAAAAGGACCATATCAAAGTATTTGGTTCAAATTATCCTACGCCCGACGGAACTTGCGTGCGGGATTATATCCACATACTTGATCTTGCCCAAGTTCATCTCCTCGCCCTCGAGAAAATAACTGAAATACCTCAGATCTATAACGTCGGTACGGGAAAAGGCCATTCCGTGCAGGAAATCATTGAAATCGCAGAAGAAGTGACCGGAAGAAAGATTTCGGTCGTCGATGCTTCTCCAAGAGAAGGAGATCCATCTTTCCTGGTCGCTGATCCCTCTAAAATTGAAAAAGCCTGGGGATGGAAGGCTAGATATAATATTAAAGATATCATCCAGAGCGCTTGGGAATTTCATAAAAATTCTTGAGCTGCGTATTAGGATCTATCTATTACTCTTTTACTAAGATAAGATTCTTTCTTTTTCTGTATTTCCTGAATTCCATCCCTTCAACTGCATCCCAGAAAGGTTTGCTGCTTCCTGGTTTCATGCGGTCATGGAATTCAATGACCATCAAATTTGTTTTTGGAAGCCATTGCAAGTTTTTTGCAAATAATTCTTTTTCCGCCCCTTCTATATCTATCTTAGCGATATCAATCTCCTTTTTTCCTTCTTCTTTCAGAAGCTCGTTGATGGAAACTGCCTGGCAAGTATCTGGTCCAGAGCCAGTTGTTTCTTCAACCTGAAATCCCCATTTGCTGTTTTTTTCAAGATTAGTTATGCGAAGGGTAGTGTTTGAATTCCAAAGTCCTGCCTTGATGCAGCGTATATTTGGATATGCGTCGGTGTTTTTCTTGAGCAGCCTGAAATTTGATTCTTCCGGTTCTATGGCAATTATTTTGGCTTTAGGAAATCTATTGGCAAAATAGACGGCAGTAAAACCAACATTTGCTCCTGCGTCAATGATAAAGGACGGTTCTTTTTTTGGTTTGATATTGTATTCTTCTTCGACAAAGATATGATACAAAAGTGGGACGTCAGAGGTGCCTGGCCTTAGAGTAACTGGATGCAGTATTTTTTTTATCTGCACTTGCATTTCTCTTTGTCTTAACATTAAACGTAGAGTGGTCTTAATAGTGTGGCGGATTTTTCCTGTCGGTACATCTTGCAAAGCACCATATAAGGGCCAGAATATTCTATCCCGTACAAAAGCTCGAGCAGGAATTTTGTCATATACAGCGTAAATGTATTTTTTCATGGATAATCTTAGTCATGCAGGAATTTTCTGATAAAGCCCAGCCCGTAAGCAAAATGCATGATGATAGTGGTGAAAGGAACGATAACAAATGAAGATAGTTGTTTTATTTTAAGAGTTCCTAAGGCGGATTGAATTGCTAAAACCGCTAAGTATATGCTCAGAACTATGGTGAAGAGAGCAAATGAAGCATGAAAGAACAATGAGAATAAAGCAGTAATCACTAAAAATACGACAAAAAGAGAAGGGATGATATGGATAAGTTCAAAGGATCTAGGAGCTGCTTTCAGGATGTCAAAGCGCGCTTTTCCGGATTTGTAGGTCTGAGTCCAGAATAATTTCAAAGAAATCCTGCGGTAATGAAGGATATATGAATCATGAACAAATTGAATCTGATATCCTGCTTCTCTGATGCGCTGGCACCATTCTTTTTCCTCTCCTCGCCAGCGGATCTTTTCATCATGCATCCCTACTTTTTCTACTACGCTTCGTCTCACCGCAAAATTACATCCGGTAACGGCATATTTGGCTAATCTTACTTTTGCTCCGCGTAAACCGCCGGTCCCGATAAAAGAAGTAAGGGTGTAATCGATGCATTTGTGGATTAAAGGCTGGTTGGGAGGAGCGATATCTCTTCCTCCAGTCGCACCGACAGCTTGATTTTCTGTAAAGGGCTGAATCAGTTTCAAAGGCCACTCACGAGGAAAAGTCGCATCGGCATCAGTGAAAACAAAAATGTCTCCTTTTGCAGCTTTCATCCCTTCATTACGTGCGCCAGGGACGCCTTTATTTACAGTGTAAGTGACCACTTTTATCTTTTTACTTTTCTTTTGATATGCTCTTAATATCGCAAGAGTGTTATCTTTAGAAGCATCATTTACCATAATCACTTCATAGTTTGGATATTCTAACACTAACAGCGAATCCAAGCATTGATGCAAAGTTCTTTCTTCATTATAAACAGAAATAATAATGGATATGAATGGAAGCTTGGAAGTAGTTAATTTATTCATGCCTTGTCAAGTTATAGTTTGCTTTTTAATAATTTCGGAAAACATATCTAAAACCGCGTATCCAACCGACCGCGTATGTTCCAAAGTTGAATAACATTTAAGAAGCTATAACTCAAAAAATTAAGGTTATGAATCAGTTAATTAAGTTAATCCTTGCCAAGAGGCTATTGGATAAATGTGGTTGTGCGCCTGGACATAGCGTTTACGCCCTTATTTCTGATATTTACGGAGATTACTGTAGCGGGGTTTATTCTCACTCCTTGCAGTTAAAACCAGAGCTGCTAGAAAGCGCCTTCGCTATTTTTCATGATAAGGAAACTGCTTTAGCTAAAAGTTCTCCTGCTTTTTTAGCTCTTACAAAAAATAAAGATACAGTCTTAGAAATATTTGGCAATAGTGATGTACTATTAGGGAAAGAGGAAATTGAAAAGCTTGGGACTAATGAGATCAATGCTACTCTAAGTATCATCTTTAGTTCTTATTTAGATAGTTTTGTCAAACCAGTTCAGTTTTATCTTCCGATCTCATCCAGCTGTGCAGGACAATGGAAATTATGGGAGCAATTAGACTACTTTGCGTTCCTACAAAATAATAAAGATATGAAAAAGCAATTCCTGTTCAGAGAAAGATTAGCGAAGCATCCGGTATGGAAGATGGAACTTAAACCAGAGGATTTTACATTAGCTATCCGTAAAGCAATAGCAAAAAGAGGGATGTTTGGGAAGAAACTAGAACCAGAAGCGATGATCAAAGCGATCATCATCAGGATGGGGGAAATAAGCAGCCCCGCGGTCAGTTATGAAACTATTGATTATTCAATGAGAAGCATGTTTACCTATCTTAAATGTGATAAATATCTACGGGTAGATAGGGAGATTGAATTCTTAAAACGTCTGGAAGAGGCCATTAAAGAAGAAATGTTATTCTGTTTTAAGTAATGTGCTGGTATGGCAAAGTCGGGCTTCATCACTTATAAATCTTTTGGCAAAACAATTTAAAACCTAAGCCGCCTCTGAAAAATCCATGAAAGAAAAATCATTACGCCAAAGGAAAACCAGACCATTAGTTGAGAAAACAACAGGCACCTATCCTAACAAATGGTATGGTGAGTATGCAGCTAAGGCTGCCGAAGAATTAGAGATTAAACCTATAGCCATGGGTTATGGGGATCCAGCGATAGACGCATGTATCCCTCCAAATTTTTTAAGAGCTCTTCAGAAGCATCTGGAATTGCCAAATGCGGGCGCTTATTCTAGTGATTATGGTGAAAAAGTATTACGGGAAGCGTACGAAAAATTTATCAAAAAAGATGAGGGATTGGAATCGGACTTACATATATCTGTTGGTACTGCTGGCGGTAGAAGTATCATCACCTCCACGTTTAAGGCCTTAGCAGATCCAGGAGATGTGATATTGGTCCCTGATCCGGGGTGGAGCGGTTATAAAGCATTAGCCAGAGATGCTAAAGTCCACCTGGTTGATATTTCAACAACTTCTGACAATCATTTTGTACCTACCAGAAGCGGTATTGAAAGAGCGATAGAGAAAGCAGGAGAATTGTATCCGAAGGGTAAAGTTAAATTGATGATGATCAATACTCCCCATAATCCAACCGGGACGGTCTACAATGAAGATGACCTTAAGGAAATCATCCAGGTCTTGTATGACCGTAATATAACCGGGTTGGTAGATTATACTTACCGGGCAATCAGGATGAAAGGGACCTCAGTTCCTTCAGTGCATAAAGTTGCTGAAAGGATGGCCGAGGAAAAAAATATGCCCTTAGAGGATCTCACCGGTAAACTGGTCGCTATGCAGACCCTTGGGAAAGTCACTTTAACACCTGGTCTAAGAGTAGGCTATGTGATGGCTACCGATCCAGATTTTATGGGTAAGTTCTCAAAGGAAAAACAAGCCAATGATTTAAGCGGACACATCTTCATTCAAACTGCTTTAGCTGAATACTTAGGAAGCAAAGGGCAGGAAGAAGATTTTGCTAATACCGTAAGCCAGTTTGAAGAACGACGCAATTACTTGTTGGAAGAGATGAATAAGCTAGGGTACAGTCAAAAGGCGGGAAACATAGTCGCTAATCCGGTTGGTTTCTATGTGACCTTTGAAGTTCCAAAACGGTTTCAGGAACAAAAGTTTAACTTACATGATGTATCTGAATTATTTGAGAAATTTCCTTTCATCAGAGAGACCATCTCCAAAGATGAATACAAAAACTTATTTGAGGATAGAGGGTATATCCCTTCTTCAGAATTGTTTGCCTTAGAGTTAGCTGACAGAGTTGGAGTGGCAGTATGTCCGGGGCATCTGTTTAGCAAAGATCAAAACAGGGAAAATGGTTATGAAAACTGGTGCAGGGTCGCCCTGATCCAGCCAGTAGAGGCTCTGAGAGAGATGTTTAGTAGAATTAATGAGAATGCTGATGTTTTACGGTACGGGAAGTAATGATGGAGAAAGGGAAATCTACTAAACCGATCATTGTTTATACAGCAGGCACTTGGGATCTTTTCCATATTGGGCATCTTAATCTCTTCAAGAGATCTAAAGAATTAGGGACTAAACTAATCGTTGGGGTGAGCACCGATGAATTAGTGGAGTCTTATAAAAAAAGTAAGCCGATAATCCCTTATGATGACCGAGTCGAGTTGATTAAAAGCTGTAGATTTGTTGACGAGGTTGTAAAGCAGGAAAAATTGCTGGACATCAAACAAATGGAAGATCTAGGGATTGATGTCTTGACTATAGGCAATGATTGGGAATCAAAGTATCTAGAAGGTCTAGAGTGGGCTAAGCATCATCCTAAAGTTAAGTTGGTATATTTCCCCTATACCAGTAAAATCAGCTCAACCTTGCTTAAAAATAAATTGATAACTTTTGCAAATAGCGGCCGAAAGGAAACGCCATTAACTGAAAATGATTCTTAAAGACAAAAAAATCCTGATCACTGGAGCAAGTTCAGGCATCGGTGCAGAAATAGCCAGGAAATGTGCAGAAGAAGGGGCGCAGCTGGGAATACATTTTTTTGAAAATATCCGAGGTGCACAAGAACTTGCTGATGCATTATCAAAGGTCACTTCAGTAAAGATCTATCAACAAGATTTCTCTGATGAGGATGGAAAGTTAGTCAGTAAATTTGTTAAGGATTTTGGCAGGATAGATATCCTGGTTAATAATGCTGGCATGATCGATGGGAAAGCATTCGAAGAGATGACTGTCGAAGATTACAATACTATGTTCTATGTCAATTCAAGAGCTCCGTTTATGTTAGCACAGCAAGCATTTAAGCACATGAAAGAACAAGGTGGAGGGAAAATAATCAATATAAGCTCTTTTGCGGTTAAATATGGCATGGGCAGGAACAGATCTATCCATTACGCGGCTAGCAAGGCAACACTGGAAACTTTGACCGTCGCCCTCGCTAGATTAGGTGCGAAACATAATATACTGGTTAATGCGATCAGGCCCGGCGTAATCATGACCAAGTTGCAAAAAGGACGGGAAGATCTAGACCAGGTCTTACAAAGGATCCCTTTAAACAGGGCAGGAACACCCGCAGATGTCGCTAACACGGTGATTCACTTGGCTTCTGATAAGGGGGGTTTTATTACCGGAGAGATCATTACCATCGCAGGCGGAGAGTAAAATTTCTGTTATTAATTTGTAATCCATAAAGTTATTAAATTCATTCATAGGTTTTTTGACTGATGGAAAAAAAGATGGTAATCGCTATTGATGGTTCTGCGTGCACCGGAAAATCATCTTCTGCAAAGATACTCGCTAAACTGCTTGGTTATCAATATCTCAATACCGGAGCAATGTTCCGCGGGGTTGCTTATTATGTACATAACAAAGGATTAACAGAAGAAAAACAAATCAAGGAAGCGATCAAGAACATAACTATGGAATTTAAAGATGTACAAGGAGAGAGCCACTTATTTCTTAACGGAGAGGATATAACCGAACAAACGAAGCAAAAAGTTTCAACAGGAATCATCCCTCTTACCTCCAGGATAGCCAGTATTCCGACGGTTCGTCAAAAGCTTCTTGAGCTTCAACGCCAGATCGCCCGAGAAGGAGGTTATATTGTAGAAGGCAGAGATACCGGAACAGCTGTTTTTCCAGATGCAGATTGGAAGTTCTTTTTAGATGCTTCCATGGAAGTAAAAACCAAAAGATTGTTCAAATTATTGTCTCCAGAAGAAAAAAAGGATCTTACTCCTGATGAGGCCCGTAAAATTATTGAAGATATAGACACACGAGACCAGAACAGGGAGGTTGGTCCTCTGGTAAAAGCTAAAGATGCTATTTTATATGATAATTCAGACAGCCCCAGCGCAGATCAAGATGCGATAGTGATGTGGTATTATATCACTAAAAAAGATGAGATGCGTCAAAATGTAGCTATCCTGGATAAGAAAAGCTAATAAATAACTGAAAAGCAAGACGGCCATGGTTAGCATACAAGAAATTCGACAAAAGTGTAAGAAACAGTATTTTGGTTTTTCCAACCGTCTGATTCATGAGATAGGATTTTATTTCACCAAGCCTTTCATCAACACCAGTATAACTTCTAATCAAGTCACTTTATTATGGTTATTTTTTGGTTTAGCCGGTGCGGTGATGCTTTCAATAGGGACATACAAATGGATGTTGATAGGCATCCTAACGTACCATATCGGAAATTTCTTTGACTGTGTCGATGGCAATCTGGCCAGATATCGCAATAAATCAACATTAAAAGGCCAATATCTGGAACAGATCTCACATCATATCACCATTACTGCAATTCTTTCTGGCTTGACCATCGGCACTTTTAGAATGACCCAGAATACCCTTTCCTTATATTTAGGCGGAATGATGGTGGGTACTTTCATATTTGCTAAACTGTTCAATCTCAATCTTATGTCGTACAAGGCGGAACTGCGGGATAGGGTCGCCCGGATCGTAGATCAACTTAATCCCAGAAAGAGAAGCAAATTCAGTATTTTTGTGTTCAGCTTTGTACGTATAGAACACCCCCTGAATCTCATGTTTTTCTGCATCTTACTTAATCAGCCTTTCATCGGTCTGGCCTGTTATGCAGTATTGCATACCGTAGAGATGATCAAGAAACTAGCGACGACTCTTATAATGCTGCAGAAAGCTGATGATGATTTTTCTTCGACACAGAAATAGAAAATAAATAAAAAATAAGCTCATACCTTTCTATTATTTATCATGTCAGCTAAAAATCCAAAGAGGATGATCTGTATTCCTACTAACATGAACAAGGCGCTTAATACAGTGGTAGGAAGTCTTCCTACATTACCTAGGGCGATAAA
>JAUSJN010000012.1 GCA_030647325.1 Nanobdellota archaeon
CCATAAAAACGACGAGCTTCTGTTGAAACCAATCCAACGACGGAGAGAGCTAAAAAAGGTGAAGCTACTTTAAATAAAATCCCGCCTTTGAACAAAGAAAGGATCGCTATCACTAAAAGGAAAAAGCTACAGGCATATTCCAATAGAAATGATTTCCGCGAATGACGTAAGATCACTATTATTTTTTCTTCTTCGTGATCCTCTGGAGACATATCCTTAAGAGCATCAGGAGATTTATATATTTTGTTATGATCTAAATTGAAAACAGACTTAAAATAGACCTAAGAAAAGAACTAAAAAACTAAAAAAAAGAATACGTTATTTTCTCTCTTCTAAGATAAATGGCATAGTCTTTAAGGCCAGAATCTCTTTTTGCAATAATTCGGCTTTATCAGTTTTTTCCCAAGTGAAATCGGGATCGTTTCTGCCAAAATGACCATAGGAAGCGGTTTTCCGGTAGATAGGCCGACGCAAATTTAACTGCTCGATGATCATCTTAGGACGGAAATCAAAATGCTTCCTGACTAACTCAACTATTTTGTCTTCCGGTATCTTTCCCGTGCTGAAAGTATTGACAAAAATGCTTACCGGCGCGGCCACGCCTATCGCATAGGCAACCTGGATCTCGCATTTTTCTGCCAATCCTGCCGCAACAATATTCTTAGCTACATAACGAGCATAATAACAGGCGGAACGATCGACTTTAGTCGGGTCTTTGCCTGAAAAAGCTCCGCCGCCATGCCTTCCTTGTCCTCCATAGGTGTCGACAATAATCTTCCGGCCGGTAACGCCAGCATCGCCTACTGGGCCGCCTATGACGAAAGAACCAGTAGGATTGATGTAATATTTAGTGTCATCGTCCAGCCATTCGTAACAGATGGGCTTGATGATCTTCTCGATCATGTCTCTTCGGATGGTTTCCCAAGCGATGTCCGGATGATGTTGCGTGGAAAGAACTACTGTATCGACGCGTTTAGGAACACCATTCTCGTATTCAACTGTGACTTGTGATTTTCCGTCGGGGCGGAGGTACCATAATTCGTTTCTTTTTCTGGCACTGGCCAGCCGCTGCGTTATCTTGTGAGCGAGAGTGATTGGCAAAGGCATATATTCAGGCGTTTCATTGGTTGCATATCCGAACATAAGCCCTTGATCTCCGGCGCCCTGCTCTTGGTGAAGACCTTGGCCTTCGTTCACTCCCTGCGCGATATCAGGTGATTGCTCGGAAAGCGCCGCCAGGACTCCGCAGGTTTCTCCATCAAAACCTAATTCTGGCTTGTTGTAGCCGATACTTTTTACTGTCTCTCGGACAATTTTCTGCACATCTATGACTGCCGAGGTAGTGACTTCGCCCGCGACTACGATAAAGCCAGTTTTGGTGAGAGTTTCTACTGCAACGCGTGCGTAGGGATCTTTCTCTAAACATGCATCTAGTATCGCATCAGAGACTTGGTCTGCGATTTTGTCCGGATGTCCTTCGGTAACACTTTCGCTAGTAAAAAAATAATTTTGTTTTGTCAATTAAACCACCTCATTATTTTAAGATTAAAAAGAGAATGAAGCATATATAAAATTAATGAAAGAATATTATACATTAGAAGGACTGATACTCCATAAATGAAGAAACCACTTCTTTTCTTGCTCTGCACTTTTATGAATTTTTGGTTACGGTCCTCAATCCTCATCCAAAGCCTGAAAAGCTAAAATATCATCGATCTTTAATTTCTCTTTTTTCCTGATCTTCTCAGAAACCTGGGCGGTTTTCTCTTTTATCTGTTCTTTAAAGCTCTTTTGTTCTTTATCATTGAAATTTTTACTTAATTCCTCAACCCGTGATTGCAACTGCTCTATCTTTACTTTCGCTTGTTGATATTGATCCCTTAGTTCCGCATGTTTTTCGAGAATCGGTCTCTCTTGCTCCCGCAATTGCTTGATCTGTTCATAAAGGGAATTTACTTGCTGATGTTTCTGTTGGGAAAGTCCTGCCGTCCCCTGTACTTCGCGATGGAGCTGTTCAGCTTTCCGCCGCACTCCGGAGGCATCAACTGCCGCGGCATGACTCGTTTTCCATGCTTCTTCCAGCTCGCCCATTTTTTTTAGCTGAGCTTGTAATTCCTTTACTCTCTTCCTGATCTTCTCTTCCTTAGTGAAGGGCATGACTTCCGTCTCAAGCTGATGTTCCATCTTCCTGATCAAAGCTTTGGTCTCAGAAGGGTTGCTTTTAGTGTTGGTGTCTAGCTTGTCTAGCTTATCGACCAGTTGTTTCTTTTGCTTCTGCGCCTCCTCATTAAGTGTTGCCTTCTCTTTAGTGAGAGTATTGAAGGTATCGCGCTGCTGTTTTAGCTCCTTGACCTTGTTGGTCAATTGATCACGCTCTCCCTTCAGCGAATTGATCTGGGTCAGGCACGATTTTATTGACGATCTTATAGAATGAAGCTGCTGATACTGAGCTTCTTTCTGGTCATAGATAGATTTCAGCTGGGGGCGCAGAGCAGAAAGCTCTCTCCGTTTTTCCTTCAGCTCTTCACGCAATTCAGCGTCATCATGAGAATTTGAGGCCATATTGTTTATGTTGTCAACTGATATTTTTGTATTTTTGTATGATTTAAATTTTAGATTTAAAAACACTTCGGTTTAATTAAAGATAATATAAATAAAAAAAGAAAAATAAGAAAAAAGGTTTTAGCCAAAGAGAGCGCCTAAACCTGCTGCGGCAGATTCTTCAGACTTCTTGCTGTCTTCTTTCTTCTTGTCTTCTTTCTTTGCTTCTCCGGCATGAGCTGCACCGGCAGCAGCAGCTGGAGCTGCAGCGACAGCAGTAACAGTAGCTGCCTTCTTCACAGCTTCATTGATATCGACTCCTTCAAGAGCGGCAACCAGTGCTTTTACTCTTGTTTCGTCAACCTGCACACCAGCAGCAGTTAAAACTGCTTTGACGGTGTTGGTATTTATTTCTTTACCTGCTTTATGAAGCAACATTGCGGCGTAAATGTATTCCATTTTTATTCCCTCCGATGATTTATTATGTTCTTAATTTTTTTATTTTTTTACTATTTTTTAATTCTATAGATTGGCTTCTTTCTGTAAAGACAGAGCTTGCCTTTCTGAACGTGCGATTATTTCATCACTGGTTTCTTTATTCATTATTGCGTATTCCACTCCGACTGCTTTTGCCTCACGGAATGCTTTCTGCAACAATAGTTCCGTAGTCTCGGAAGTAGTATATGCCACTTCTACAGCTAGATTCATAGCCCAAGTAGCAGCTTGAGCGATATTTTGAGCATATTCTTTCTCATCGATCTGTAATTGCTTGGAGTCAAATATCAATCCGTCTTCCCATACTGCGACAAGATTTAATCCTACTTCCATAGGCTTGATATCAAGGCGCTTCAAGGTTTCTGCCAATTTCGCGGAGATGGTATCTCCTTCCTTGGCTACAGTAACATCCTGGATGATCTCTAATTTCCCTGCATTTACTTTGGTCTTGATCCCTACTGCAGCTAACTCGGAAATGATCGGACCAGGAGCAAAACTGGTAGTCCCGGCTTTGACGACGATATCTTTTGGCGCGGTCTGGCCTGCCTTAGCCGGCGCTTCAGACTTATTCTTAACAATCAAGGCATTGAGAGCGAATGGATTATCGTTGGTAAATAAAAAAGCAGGCATGCCTTTTATCTTTGCACGCAACTGGTCCAGATTCTTCTTCTTCGACTGGGAAAGAGCAAGATACAATAGCTTCTTCCTGGTCATGCTCAACTTTACTCCTTTTGACTTAAGCATAGAGCGCATAGTCTGCAACTGTTGAGCAGGTAGATTTTCAAGATTTACCACTCCGACGATGGGGTACTGGTCAAGATCGTGAGTCAGCTGTTGTACCAGTTTTTTTTTCTGTTCGCTTACCATCCTAGACCTTCACCGGTTTACCCATAGTTGTTTTAAGTAATATTTCTCTGACGTTGTGAACTTCATTTGGCAATTGCTTGATCGCAGTCTGATATACAGCTAGTATATTATCGATAACCTGTGCTTCTGGCTGATCTTGTTTCCCTACCACGCATTGGAGATTAGTCCCTTTCTTAGCGCTAAGCCGCACCGTGGTGGCAAGTTTCTTCACCAATGGTTCTAGGTTTACGTTAGGCGGTACGACGCATCCTAATTTAGGATTCGGCATTTTTCCCCGCGCACCCAGAGCTTTACCAAATACCGCGGCGATCTTTGGCATGATGGTCGCCTGGGCGATGAAGTAATCATACTGTTGAGCCAGCTTTTTTGCTGCTTTCTTATCTTCTTTATATCTATCAAATTCTGTATCACGTATGACAAAATCGCAGAACTTGGTAGCCTGATCAACCAACTGTTGATCTACAAAAGCAGCGATCTTTACTTTCTTCCCTTTCTGGGAAGGGAGATTGACAAAGAAATCTAATGGAGATTGTTTTACATCATAATCTTTCAGGTTAATGATTAAGTCGTAGGACTGCGCAAACTTCTTCTGCGGCTGTTTCTTTAATTCTTCCAGGACTTTTTGAATTTGTTCTTTATCCATAACGACCTCCCACTGGTAGAATACGATGCTTTATGTTCTGCATCGAACCAGTGGTATAATGGTTTAGGTTCTGTGAATAGAAGTTATTTATAAACATTATGGTGATTTTGGAGTGTTTGATTTTGAGGCAAGAGATTCTACCTGTCTTGATAACAAAAGACAACCTTTCCATTATATTCTCCTTCTCGTGCAGTGGAAGGAACTAAAGCCGTAAAGACTATCTCTTGCGGAACAGCCGGAGTTGTCTCAAATTTTTTCGGAGAAATGATGATCCAAGAAGAAAGATCTCCTTCTACCCAGACATAGGCAGTCGCATTCTTGCTGTACTCTGAAGAGGCCGTCCTTTCGGCCATGGCTCCAGGAGACAACGTTCCGAAGGTCAAGTTTTGTTTATTGAGATCAAATCCTACGTATTTACGGCCCTCGGGTGGTTTTACTTTGACTGAAGTTAAAATCGTTTTTACCGTATCACAACCATAGTCTATTTTTGTAGTGAAAATTAAGGTTACGATAATCGCAGCAAGCATGATGCTAAGTACAAAATAAGGAGATAAGCGTTTCTTCATTGTTTATCTCTTCATCGTTTATCTTTTCCTTTTCCATAAAAACATACTGATCAGGCCAAGTAAAACAATAATTGAAGCTGTTGCTGCGATGATCATGAAGGTTTTTAATGGTGTTTCTTCAGATCCTATCACTGGTTCAAAAATAGTAAAGATCACCTCTTCTGTTTTAGAGATGCCATCGTAGAAAAGCTGGATGGTCCCGTTATAATCTCCGGGCAGAAAATCTGTCCGTAAAATACCTTCCAATTCTCCACGCTGCCAGGGACCGAGAGAGATGGTAGGCGTGGTTAAAAGTTCTGTTCCATTGATGGAAATAGTGGCGTAAACAGTCTGGATGGGATTCCCCCAATTATTTTCTACAATCGCCCAGAAATCTCCAAACTCCAGCTCTAGGTTAGAACTATGATTTACAAGGATGAGATCCAGATTCCCGATCTTGAAAGCATCCTGCGCCTTTTTTTCTTCACCATCATATTGTATGACTGCTTCAGCCCAATACTTTCCGGCAGAAAGCTTATCCGGAGGCAAGTTTGCGGAAAGCGAGGCTGATCCTAAG
>JAUSJN010000014.1 GCA_030647325.1 Nanobdellota archaeon
CCGCATGGATTTGGCAGATAGACGGCCTAGCACGAAGCAGAGCGCATCGCCTACGTTAGACTTCCCTGAGCCGTTAGGACCGAGAATACAGTTATATTTGCCATCCAAAGGCACGTCTGTTTTATGGGCAAAACTCTTGAAACCGTGGATGGAAATCCTGTTGATGATGGTCATTTTAAAGAGTCCTCTTTTCGGGTAGAATGTTTCATTTTGGATTTATAAAGATTTCTGAGCCATACAGATAATACTGACATAAACTCATAAATTAGCTGCCGGGGATGGAAGCGGCTAGAGCCTGATCCTCGGTTTTAATTCCGGCACTAGGGTTCTCGGATTGATGATGATACTTTCCAGTAAATGTAAAGGATAAGCCTTTTTAACTTCCATCCCGGGACCATTCCTGATCAGGAAATCTTTCTCTCTCTTTTCAACAAAACCATACTCCTGCTGCCCATGTTCTCCTTCATTATAAACAATAGGAGTTTTGGAATCCAAAGAGTAAAGGTCGTCGATGCTCAATTCCCTAGCTGGGGTAAGGACACAGACCGTAGTATCTGCCTTAACCCGCAGTTGAGGATCACTCAGAGATGCTATGTGAAACTCCGCTGCTTCTTCTTCCTCAAACTCGGCATAGACCTTGCCGATAAAAACACTCTTTTCTGCTGCTGCAAGGAGCAGGTCTCCTTTGATGTAATTTGTTTGGTAGTGGGAAAGTTTTTGGTCGATGGTTTCTATCTGTTTCTCAAGCTCCGCCATTTTTGCTGCTTTTTCTTGTTCAAATTCTTTATATTTTTGAGAGGATTCATGTACTTTTTTGCTTATCTTCGCGCCCATGATATCACCGGCGAACAGCCCGCCTAAAGTAACGATCATAGCCCCGACATAAAATAAGCCATAATCCGGGTATTGCATCAGGATCGCACCAGGGGCTCCTCCAACTAAAACACCAGAAACATCGATCATTCCTTCTCTAAATCCAGGCTCAGAACTAGATTCATCCAATACTTTCTGACTATCAAAGAGCATCGCCTTATTCTCCACCAACTCTGCCAATCCTTTCACATCTCTCGGCAGATTCAATCTGGAAGAAAGGTCTTCATCCACCCGATAAGGAGATTCTTTTGTTTGTGCTTCTGATTCTGCCTCGGCTGCCGCGACAGCTTCCGCTTCTAAAAACTCTGCTTCCAATAATTGTTCAAGTTCCTGTTCTGATAATTTTGGTCTCATTCGCTCTTCCTCGTCGCTTTCCGTCCCAGCTTATGCGCCAGATGCAATGGCTCCGGCAATTTATGCGGAGGCACGATCAGCTGGGGGATGATATGTGATACTGTCTGGACAGAGACGTGATGTCCAGGAGAGACAAAAAGAGGATTAGAAAATTTTTTGGTTTTTATCTCAAACCCCAACACTTCATTATCGATCAGTATTTTTCCATCCTGAAGATTTCCAAAAGTCAAGGTATCTTGCACACCGATAGTGGGGATATTCAACGCTAATCCCAGATGCGCAGCGATGCCTAATCTTCGCGGATGCACTACTCCTTCGCCTTTCACTAACAAAACATCCGGTTCTTCTTCCAGATGATTAAACGCTTCAACAATGGCAGGCATCTCCCGGTACGCCACAAAACCAGATCTATGCGGTAGTGGATTATCCAAGAGATAGGTTTTATGTTCCTTGACCTTAAACGAAGGGAATTCGCATACTACCACGGTCGCCAATAATTTTGTACCCAGGACTTGGCATTCTGCCGCACCGATAGTTTTGATCTCGCTGAAAGTGTCTTCTAATCTGATACGATACGATAGTTTTGCCTGTTCCAGTTTTAGTTCGAAGAGATCCAAAGTAGTTCACCAACTAATAAAAAATAAAATTATTTGTATAAGTTAAACCAATATGATTCTGCCAGAGTCAAGTCCAGGTCTCTTGTTATCTGCCTTTGCTCAGCAAGCCTGTGGCCTGCTTGCAAAGCAGCGCTTACATCACGATGAGTTGCATTATAAAGACCAGTTTCATAGACCCTTAGGTTAGTTCCAAAACCAGCCCTGCTTTCTAAATCTTTTTTTATCATTTTCAGTGTCTCCCCTCTTTGAGGCGTTATAAGAACAAAATCAGCGGCCATTTATAAAATTTCCCAAAATGACTCCTTTCAAGTGATTACCCAGTATAAAACAAAATATTAAAAAGCCTTTTCACCTCTCTTAGGAATATGCCTGCAAAAGACTGGTGGTGGGGAAGATCAGCAAGCGTAGACCTGCACAACTGCGATCCGATATTAGTCAAAGACCCTGCTGCCATCAAGCGCTTCGTCAAAAAGTTAGCTAAAGAATTAAAGATGCATCTGGTCGGCCCTACTCTGGTAAAACGCTTCGGTCACGGCAAGCTGCGTGGTTACTCCATGATGCAGTTCATCGAGACCAGCACCATCACTGCGCACTTTGATGAAAAAGGAAATCGTGCCTTCATCGACATCTTCAGCTGCAAGACCTACCCGCCAAAAGAAGTGGCGCAATTCTGCAAGAAATATTTCAAGGCAAAAAATTACGTGCTATACGTTGAAGAACGAAAATAATTTCAGACATTTCTTTATCTCCAAAAGAATTATTTTTCATTAGAATGATGATTAAACTTGAGCAATAGGGTTAAGAACGCGAACGCACTTAGACCATAGGCAAAGACGTAAAAGAGATTAGAAAGTGCTCCCAGGATGCTGGAAGTTCCCCAATAGGAAAACAACAGGTCGCCTCCTAGGAATCCTATATTAGCAAAAAACAGGTACAGCAGATGTATCTCAAAAGAATCAAGACTCCTATAATACAATAAGAGATTGGCAGAGAAAATCAAGATCAGCGAAGTCAACAATGGATAAAGGTATCCTAAGAAACTGCTGTCAGCTACAGAAGCATATAACAATACTCCGATGATGAGTAAAGAACCGGCTACCAGCAAGGGTACAAACTTACGGGTTTCACCATATTCCTTATGAAGCGAACCGCTTAGCGCAGCAAAGGAGAGCAGCATGAACAAAGCCCCAGTTATCCAATAAAAATCGGGCATCCCTGCTGTAGGCGTCTTTTCAAACAC
>JAUSJN010000020.1 GCA_030647325.1 Nanobdellota archaeon
CTCTATGTTTTTAAATTTCTTTATGGTATTAAAATCAGATACTCCTGACTGTACAACTAAGGCTTTCACTCTTGTATCTGTAGGGGTATATAATAAAACAGTCATGCCGCCAAGAGAATGACCAGCCAATCCAATTCGCGTAGGGTCAACAAAAGACTGTTTGGCAACAAAATCTGTTCCTGCTCTCAGAATTTTTAATTGTAAAGATACAGAAGTTTCTTCGATAGGAAATTCACTCAAGCCATTTGGTTGGTTATAAAAATCAAACATGAAAGCAGCAAAACCATTCTCTGCTAAAGTTTTACACATAAATTTATTTTTTGGCTCATGTGTACCGCCACCAAAACCATGGATTAAGATAACTGTTGGGAAGGGACCTTCTCCTGCTGGAAGATAAAAATATCCGCCAACTTTTTTACTAAGATACTCAAAAAAGACTTGTTCTATTTTCATACAATTCTACCTACTTCCCACCAGCATCACAAAGGCCAATAAACTTTCTAACTGGATATACTCATCACTGCCTTCTACCATCCTGAACTCTACTTCCCCGCATTTATCGACCAACTCTACTTTCTTGCGATCTTCCAACTTCAGGTTCCAGATCTCTTTCTGGATCTGTCGAATCACATCCAACCCAGACAAGCCATAATCTAACATCAATGACAATAATTTCTTTCTGGACTCCAGAAAATTTCCTTTTGCTGCCAACGATAATACTTCATTCACTTCTTTTGGTTTAGCGACAGAGGCCATGGAAAAGATCAATTCAGTGGTGATAGCCTTGCCCATCACCGCACAGCTCTGCATGATATTTTCCAATCTCCGCACATCCCCGCCGCAGACTTCAAACAATGCTTCCTTCGCTTCCGCGCTGACCGATAATCCTTCTTCCTTGGCTATCTTCTCCACCACCGCAAAGATCTCTTCCTTGCTCAACGGTTTGAATCTGAACACTGCGCATCTGCTTTGGATCGGATCTAATATCTTAGATGAATAGTTGCAGGATAAAATAAATCTGCACGTTTTAGTATAATTCTCCATGGTCCGTCTCAGAGCCTGCTGTGCTTCCCGGGTTAACGCATCGCTCTCATCCAGATAGATCAACTTGAACGGTACATCGCCGATCGCCTTGGTCCTGGCAAAATCTTTTACTTTCACTCTAACCACATCAATGCCTCGTTCATCTGACGCATTCAGCTCGAGAGTATTTTCTCTCCAATTCTCACCAAATAATTCGCGAGCAATGACTAATGATAAAGTCGTCTTCCCCACCCCAGCCGGACCAGAAAATAATAAGTGCGGCATAGTCTTTGATTCTACAAATGCCTTGATCTTTTCCACAATTTCCTTTTGGCCTCTGATGTCTGCGAAGGTCGCCGGCCGGTACTTTTCTGTCCAGATAGAAGAGGTCATAAGTATTCCTGTAAGATGCTAGTTTATAAGTTTTACTTCAGTACAAGACGCACAGACAAGATTCTACACTGTATCCGTAAAATGCTTTCCATAGCGTACGCCAATCTGCCTGGCGTAATTTGATCCTCGTGCTTGACCGTATGGAAATAAAGGATCACTGGACATCCTTTCCATTTTCATCACTCCGATGGGCTGGCCGTGTCTGACGATCTCTGCCCGGTTATGCGCCCGCACTTCCAGCGTCACCGTGTTTCCTTGCTGTTCCTGTCCGGGGAAATAGCCGAAGCCCGGATCGATAAAACCTGCGTAATGCCAGGTGATATTTCCGGCGCGGGAATCAAATTGGGATAACTCTACTGCAAATGCCGGTGGGATAGATACTGCTTCATTGGTGGATAAGAGATAAAAATAGCCTGATTCTAATTTCAGTTCTTTGCCTTTTGGTTTTTCAATGGCATCAAAATAGGTGTACAGTGAATGTTTTCCCACCCCTCGGAAATCCACCAGAGGTAAGCAATCTTTTTTGGTGCGGTAAGCGACGATTTTGGAATCAGTATGTTCGCCATTGAGATCCGCGGTCAACACTATACCATTATCCACTGCCACTTGTTCTGTGGTTAAGGGATGCCCTTCCTTTGTATATAACAATGGCTTAACCCGCAGCACGGAAAGTATTTCTTTATCGGGCATGATGGGATTGCCGAGAGAGTAACGGATCTGGTTAAGTGCATCTCCGCGGCGAAGGACTAAGTCAAATGAATTAGGAGAGACTTCAAGGTATAATCTTCCTGCGTAATGTCCGTGAAGGGTTTCGTATTGCTGATTACAATCAGCCAGCAAGCGCGCCAAAGAGTCTAGTCTTCCGGTGCTGCTTTTAGGATTTGAGCGTATCTGGGCGCCGGCAGGAAGATCATGCACCGTTTCCTGCAGCATCACGATGTAGGTTCGGTCACGGAGAAATTCCGTACCTTTCTCATTAAGATGTAATTCTTTTATGGAACGTCCACGGACCATTAGCTCTATGGTCTCATCACGCATGGGCCTGATGCTTCCTTCCATCTGCCAGGCCTTGCTGCCCAGACGTAAATCAAGACTGGAAGGCTGTATGACTTTTTTCCAGAGTGCTTTGTCAGACAGTATTTTCGGATCAGGGATAGATAATCCTTTACCGATGAGTTTTACGAGATCCTTATCCGAAGCGGTGGCATCTTGATGCATAGCAAATTAGGGGAAGGATTATTTTAAATTGATTGTGGCAGGAGAAAGAGATGGTTGGAAAAGAACTATTCAGGGATTTTTATTTTGTATTTTTCGCATTGCGCCCTGATGTATTCCGGGACATTCATCTTGACGCCGGGTTGTAATTCTATTTCTCGTTGTTCTTGGTGCAGGTTTAATTTTAATGCTTGGGTTAGATAATGTCTGACTTGATTTTGATCTTGGATCTTTTCCAATATATCTTCCTTTCTTTGCCGTAATTGAGCATCATATTTTTCTTTGAAGCGTGAAGGGACTTCTACTCCAAGCAAGGTAGAGGCAGCAAGATATTCTTCGTTTACTGACTGATTCAGTTCAAATAAATCTTTTTTCCACTCTTGGCTTCGTGTTTCTAAATAACTTTCAAAATAACTTTTGCCGGTGCTGAAATAAAGTTCAACTTCATCGCCCAAGAGTATTTCTGGTCTGGGGAGTCTGCTCTCTTCTACACTGTAACTTGGCCCATAATGATATCCAGCAACAGCGATGCCTCCTTCTT
>JAUSJN010000028.1 GCA_030647325.1 Nanobdellota archaeon
TTCACGGTGCAGTCCTTACTCGCCGTCAATATCACCAATGATCTGGTCGCTTTTGGAACGTTGAGTCCGGGCGTTGAAGTAGTTACGCCGACCAATGCTAATCCATTTAGGGGAGAAAATGTAGGAAACATTGTTGCCAATATAACCATCACCGGAACCCCTTTCTTCACCGCGGTAAGCATGCCTTCGACATTTTACCAGTTCAGAATAAGAGCAAATGAAAGTGGGGCATTCAATACCACTGCTTCGGCAACAACCAATTGGAACCAAACTAACAGCACCCTCAATGCCTTTGTCTTCCACGTAGTAAGCTTAGATTGGCACAGCATCAGCAATGACTTCCTGGCAGATTTAAATATCACGGTCCCATTAAACGAATCTGCAGGGAGCAAATCATCAGCCCTGACTTTCACTATAACTGGATAATCAAGATCATGAAATGATAAAAAAAAGAAAAATAATCGATAATGCAAAAAAGATGAAACAAAAAAAGATCATGTGGGTGTTGGCGCTTTTGTTAGTTTTACAGATGGTAACTGCCATCGGGGTCAGGCCGGCAAAGACTAACATCGCAGTTGACGGCTATGAAGGAAACGAGATCAAAATAGACGGCAAGCTCTGGATCGTCAACAATAACCAAGGAGAATTCACCGTAGAAGTTTACGAAGAAGGAGAGATGGCTGATTTTGTAAAAATAAAGACCGATCCAAAGAAGATATCATTCCGTGCTGAAGATGAGGCTAAAGAGGTGGACTTCGAGATAAAATTCAACAAAGCGGATATTCCGCCAGGAACATCGACCGCGTTCATAGTTATCGAGCAACGATTTGAAGATCAGCTTGATAATACTGTCTCTTCCAAATTACTCTTAAAACACAAGATCACTTTTACCGGCCCTTACCCTGATTTTTACATCGAGGGGTCGTTAAACTTCCACGAAAAGGGGGATGAGGTTGAATTGGTTGCAGAAGTAAAAAATCTCGGTAAAAAAGATATCAACCAAGTGCAGACTACATTCTACGTCAATGACAAGGAACAAAAACAACAGGAGCTGGAAACCCCTACTGAAAGCCTTAAGACCAAAGAGACAAAACTGCTTAAGACCACTATCGGGAAGGATAATTTCAATGCGGCTGGACAGTATGAAGTTTCCGCCATCACCAAATATGACGATCAAACGTTAGAATTATACAAAACGTTGCTTATCGGAAAGCCGGAAGTGGATATAACCTATTTTGACCGCTACTTGATCGCACATAAAGTCAACCAATACACCTTAGATCTGCTTAACAAGTGGAATCAGCAGATACGCAACGTCTATGTCGATGTAGAAGTATTCAAGGGCGGAGATAGGGTAGATGAATTCCGAACCCGCTCGGTCGATATCGAAGCAGAGATGATCCAGCGGGTCTCTGATTACCTTGATGCAAAGGATAAAGGCCCTGGAAAATATACCTTTGAGATGACCGTGCATTTCTGGAATTTAGTACAGATGGATGAAAAGAGATTCACTTTCCAGACTGATCTAGTGACGGAAGAGGACGCTCAAAAACTGAATCTGGCTGCGCCGGCATTTACCGGAGCAGCGACCGGTTATGGTGAAGGAGCATTTTCAACCATCGCGCCTTGGCTATTGATAGGGATACTGCTGGGAATAATTGGGTTTTATGTTGCCTGGAGATTTATGAATAGGGATAAGTATGAATAAAGTAAAAGTAGAGATGTTTCAGATATCAGACCAGGAAAAGAAATCAAAATAAAGTACTGGTAAATATTTTCTTAAAGAATCCAAGCTGCGGTTTTTCTTCATGAAGATCCTTGATCAGTTCTTTCTGTTTCTTGTTCAGCTTGGTGGGAACGACCACGTGCACAGTGACCATCTGGTCTCCTTTATCCGAACTGTGCAGAGAAGGCATCCCTTTCCCGCGCATGCGCAGGATAGTCTCTGTCTGTGTCCCAGCTGGGATGGTCAATTCTGCTTTTCCATCAATAGTAGGCACTTCTATTTCATCTCCCAAGACGGCCTGCGAAAATGAAATCGGGACAGTCACATGCAGATCTTTTCCCTTTCTTTGGAATAACTGATGTGGTTCTATGCTAATTTGTACATAAAGATCTCCGGCTGGACCATTTTGTTCGCCTACTTCTCCTTCTCCAGGAAGACGCAGACGCATGCCATCTTCAATTCCGGCCGGGATTGATGCCTCCAGCTCTTTCTTTCTTCTGATCAATCCCTCTCCTCCGCAATCATCACAGGAATCCTGGGGCAATTCGCCTTTTCCATGACAATAAGGACAAGGACCGGTCTGCTGGAACACGCCAAATGGAGTGCGCTGCGTCCTTTTCAGATAGCCAGAACCATGGCAATGAGGGCAGGACTCAAATTCATGCGCTCCTTTCCCCTGGCATTTCGGACATCGTTCTAACTTGTTTAAAGAGATGGATTTAGGACTTCCCGCGTATGCTTCTTCTAAAGTAATCTCTGTCTCATACAGTAGATCTGCTCCCCTTGGTGCATGCTTTCTCCCTTCCCTGCTGCCGCCAAAGAGGTGATCGAAAATATCATCAAAGTCGCCGAACATGCCGGACTTAAACTGGGACATGACATCGGAGTAATCAAATCCTTGCTGGGATCCCGCTCCTCCTGCGCCGGAAAATGCAGCGCTGCCAAACTGGTCGTATTGTTGCCTTTTTTTATCGTCTCCCAGGATAGAAACCGCTTCGTTTATCTCTTTAAACTTCTCCTCGTTTTCTTTTTTCTTATCTTCTGGAGCGCGGTCAGGATGATACTTCAACGCCAATCTTTTGAAAGCTTTTTTAATCTCTTCCTTAGTGGCGCTTTTCTGCACTCCGAGGATCTGATAATAATCTTTATTGCTCATGCTGCACCGTCATGGAATTATTATGAGAGTCTTTCCTTTTTTCTTTCTGCATCTCCGATGCCAGCTCATCTGGAGCAAAGGGAAGATGAGAGAATAGTCTTTGTTCATGTTCCAGTATTTTTCGTTGGTGTTTTTTCCAAACATCTTCACCATGTGAATAGCGTTGGCGGAGGTAGTCTAAACGTTCTGGAACGGTAACTACTTTTTCCCGCAAAACACGCAAGTCAGCATAATGCACGATCAGCTGCTCCCAGCTAGGATTTTCATTCTTGGAGCTGCTTACATCCCGCAGAGATAAAGCCAACTCCGGATATACATCTTTAAAGATTTTGTAGGCCATCTCTCCTTCGTAATGATGGGGATATTTTTTCTGCATCTCTCTCCAAAACGCCTCCTGTTCAGGAGTGATCGCTGCCTCTTGGTGAAATTTATTTTTTCCAAAATCAGTTATCACTATCATCTTGCAGAGATCATGGAAATAAGCCAGGCAGCTTACAAATTCGACCTGGACAGGAATTCCCTTTCCCTGCAGCCGCTCTGCCAAGAATACGGCCACTTCCTTGACTTTGCAGCAGTGGTGGAAGATATTGCCAGGTACCTTATACTCGCTAAAATAGTCCAGGCATTGCTGTTCGGT
>JAUSJN010000043.1 GCA_030647325.1 Nanobdellota archaeon
CTTAATCCATGTTTCTCGATCAGCATGGAAGCATGATAACCGCCTAATAGATGAGGCAGGACAACGTAACTGGCGCCTTTTGCATACAATTCGATCGCTTCCTCCGCGTGATGTGAGACGACCACCAAGACCGCAGAACTATTCACCTCTCGGACTTTGCGTACGATAGCGGCATTGATCTCAAAATCAGGGATAGTGGAAACGACCATTTTCACTTTGGAGAAATGCAACTCATCCAAAAATTCAATATCCGAAGCATCGCCGTAGACACATTTCATCCCTTTCTTGCTGAGCGAAGAGACTATTTCCGGATTATGATCGATGATCAAGAATCTCTGTCCTAATCTCTTGAAGAGAGCGATCAGATCATGTCCTACCCGATCGCAGCCGAAGAGGATGACGTCATAGTTCTTAGAACCCAAGTGCGGCACTGCGGCTTTAACATTCTTTTTTTCAAAAATAGACAAATATTTTGAGATATAGGGATAAATCCTGCCTGCATACAAAAACAAATAACTGGAAATAGCGATGGTGATGAGAGTAACGGCAGTGACGATGGATAAAACATCTTTTCCCAAATGGCCTACGCTTATACCAAGAGCGATTAAGATATGGGAAAATTCACCTATCTGGGCTACGGTCCAGCCGGCAAGAAAGCCGTTTCTCTTGGTATGTCCCATCAGACCCATGAGGATTAAGACCGATAAAGGATTACCGATCAAGACCAGAAGAGAAAAAAGTATTACCGGAAGAATATTCTGCTGCACGTCACTAAAGCCAAGCTGGTAGCCGAGCATGATAAAAAATAGCACTAAGAAAAAATCGCGCAATGGTTTCATCTTTGAACTGATCTCGTAGCGGTAAGGAGAGAGCGAGAGGGTTACGCCGGCTATCAATGCGCCAATTTCTAAAGAGAATCCTGCTTGATAGAACAGCATGGAAAGCGCAAAGGCCCAGCTGATGGAAAATAAGAGCAACATCTCCTGGCTTTTAGCAACTATTTTTGTTATATGCGGAAGAATGTATACGCCGATTAAGAACAAGCCGACTAATAGCACTATCCCTTTAAGTGCGATGCTCAATACTAACGTTTGAGCGTCTATTCCGCCATTGAGAGAAGAAATGATAATAAGGGTGAAAACAGCCAAGAGATCCTGCACCAGCAAAAATCCTACCGCTATTTTTCCGTACAATGAATCAGTCTCATTTTTATCTGAAAGTAACTTGAGAACAAGGATAGTACTGCTAAAAGCGAGAGCAAGACCGATGTAGAGTGAGGTCAGTTTAGAAAATCCTAAGGCCAGGGAGAGAAAAAATCCAACCCCAGTAGTGAAGACGGCTTGGCCTACCCCAGTGACAATTGAGACAAATCCTACTTCTTTGATGACTTTAGGGTTCAAACCTAATCCTACCACGAATAACAACAAAGCTACACCCATATGGGAAAAGAGACTGATGGTATCGGGAGAACTGATCAGATTGAGAAGAGAAGGGCCGACGATGATCCCTGCCAGGATATATCCGATAATGAGAGGCTGTCTCAGGTAACGCACCAAGAGGCTGATAAGCGTAGCGATACCAATTACTAAACCTACCTCGAAGAATGTATTCTGCATGCTATCCTCTTTTAGAGTTAGAAGAGAGAATTTTGTATATAAATGTTATGCCAATGAGAATTAGAATGATCGACTGTTCCTTAACAAACATTTAAAATACAACCACTATTCTGCAGTATATATGAATTTTGAGAAACTTCCGCCAGTAGAATCCAGTAAGGTTTTGCTAGATATAGCTTTCCGGAAAGCCCGGGAGAAGGAAAAGCAGAAGAAGCTGGAAGGAAGCTGGATGCAGGTCATCAAAAGAAAAGAGAGTCTGAAGTTAGATATCATAAAGGATGACATCGTCTCTAAATTAGAAAAGATCCTTTCCCAATTTCCGCAGACGGAGATCATGCCGGAGTTTTACATTAAACTGATGAAGTTGACACTTGAATTTTCTGAGTTAAAAAAATCCCTGGGCGCGGTCAATTGGGCCAGCAGGCGGATACGCATGCTGCATAAGGAGTATGTCAGCAAGATCCACCGGGCACAGGAACAGTCACTGATACGAAAAGCATCCACGGAATTTTATGGCCGAGTTTCCTCTACCCTGAAACAGATCGATGAAAATCTCAAGTATCTGGAAGAAAGCAGGCGGATCATGAGGACCTATCCGGATATCAAGGATATGTATACAGTCTGCATCTATGGGTTTCCGAATGTGGGTAAATCTACCTTGCTCAATAAGCTGAGCAGCACCAAAGCGAAAACGGCTGCCTATGCCTTCACCACTAAAACTATCAACGCAGGGTATATGGATTTTGATGGAGTGAAGATGCAAGTTTTGGATCTGCCTGGAACTTTAGCCCGAGCTGAGAAGATGAACAATATTGAGATGCAGGCAGAATTGGTGTTGGAAGAGTTAGCAAAAGAAGTCATTTTCGTCTTTGATGTCAGCGGATCTTCTGGATACCCATTGGATAAGCAAAAACAATTATTTAAGAAAGTAAAAGACAAAAAACCTTTAGTATATGTGAGTAAGACCGACTTGCCAGAAGGCGTTCCCGAGGAAGATTTTCCATACAAGTACCTGACGCTGGAAGAATTGAAAGAAGAGCTGCGCAAGTTAGCGAAGAAAGCAGCTAAGGAAAACGCTATCAAAGCTGAAGAAGCAGCTAGAGAAAGTGAAAATACCGAAGAAGAAAGAATATAAATACTATTTACTTTTCTCCAATTATGGATAATAACTATTCAAAGGCTCCGATAAGCAAAGAAAGGGCTTTCTTATTTCTAAGCATAATTGTGATAATGGTCTTATTGACAGGCTTCCCGGAAAATCTGAAAGTCTTTGTATTGGGGACGGCTGGCACCATCACCGGCGGGGCGACTGCAGTAGAAGATGTCAAGCCAAAAGATTACTTTATCGGCCTGGTTGTTTTTGCGGTACTATTGGCATCCTTAGGGTACTTGATGCATGCATTGCGGACGCCGAGACCGCAAAAATGGTATCCGCAGATAGTAGAGGAAGAGAATTTTTCAGTAGGAGCAGATAAAGACCTGCCGCTCGAAAACAACTTAGAGCAGGTAAATCGGGAGTTAAAGAATCTGCGCCAGGCCAAGGAAGATACTTCTGAAGTTCCTAAAAAGAAAGCAAAAAAAATAACCAAAGTTCCTGATGTTGAAGAGATCCACTTAGAACATGCCTTACGAAACATTAATGCAAAATTGCATGGTTATGCAAAAACACCGTTAGTCCTGGAAGCGCCCCAGGCAAAAGGTGAATGGGATGAAAGTCTGAAGCAGGTCAAACAGGAATTAGCAGGCGTGGATAAGATGAAGTTCAAGAAAACAAAAGTGCGGGAGGAAGCTCCTTCGATGATGGACATCGCTTTACGGCATGAAAGTAAAAAGATCCAGGAAGAACTGAAAGCGTCTTTAGCGAAAGCAAAGAAAAATACTAAACCAATAATGGTGCTGGAAGAGCCGGCCAGGAAAAAAGAGTGGAATGAATATCTGAAAAATGTAAATCAAGAATTGGGAAAAGTAGACAAGATGCCGATCAAGAAAGTAAAGATCCGCGAAGAGATGCCCATGATCACTAAAACTGTTGAAACTCTGGAACAGAAGCGATTGGCACGAGAGCTGCAGAAACTGCACCAGACTTTGGAAGAGGAAGAGAAAAGCAGCCCTTCCTCATTTGTCCGGCGTTATATGCCTTCCAGCCGAGAATGGCAATTAGCCAAGATCAAGCGGCATATCCAGAAAAAGGGAAAAGTGGAGAATAAAGAAGAGCTGGCTGAGATCGAGAAGAAGCTGGCGAAGATATATCAGGAAAATTAATTATTATAAAATTATTATAACCTAGAATACGCTTCAAAAAATTTCTTACAGAATTTACTGGCTCACAACAACTTTACAAGTGCAAGGAAGTTTTGTGGCAGATCTGCCTAATGCTTCTCTTCCAACTTTTATGTCCTTCTTATCCAGCCGCAATTCAAAGACGGTTTGCCCTTCCATGATCCTGGCAGCAGCGCCGATAGTCTTACCGTAGGACATCTTCATACCGGTACTCATACGGTCTGCACCTGCTCCGGAAGCCAAAGGGTTTTCCCGCAGGACATGAAATGGATATACTTTCAATAACAGATGGAAGTTTTTACCTAAAAGCTTTTCTAAGTATCGGTTAGAGACGACCCTTGCAGATTCCAAGGCCTCCTGGCGGATATTCATGCTCCGGCCGGCGTTCAATCTGATCATGGTATCATACTTCTTCAATGTACCCATGTTGAAACGGACGATCTTCTTGTGAGGGAATCCTCCCCTGACAAAGTTCTTTTTAGTGTACTTGCTAATTCTAGTATAAGGCCGTTCCAGGTTCTGGTATGCAGAGAATTTTCGTAAGCGTGCCATATCTTAGCAAAATTAGCGGTTATTTATAAATATTTCCAGTTTCCTTAAAAGGTTAATATTTCAAGATACTGGTCTGTCCTTTACGTTTCCCTTCCGGCACTTGCTTAACCTCTTCTCCAACCTGCTTCTTAAGGCTTTCCGCTACGGCTTTACCCAGAAGCTGGGAAAGGGTGGTAAGATCGGTTTTCCTTATATCTCCAGCATCTTTGATATTATGCGAATATAACTTCCTAGACCGAATCCGGCCTATCCCTTCGAATTTCAATAAGATAAGCAGCTCTTCCCGTACCCCATGCTGCACCCGTAGACGTAGTTTGCGTATCTCTTTGACCGCCAATGATTTATCCTGTAATGCCGCCAGCTCTTCCGCAGCATACAAGAGCCAGTCAGCTGTTTCCTGCTTCACCCTGATCTCTCCAGGACGGATGTCAAACTTTTCCAATAAGAAATCTTCATCTTTTTCATCGATCCAGGAATCAAAAAATAAAGCAGTTTTGACCGAGCTGACAAAATCATCATACTCAATATCATACGCGCCTGGTTCTTCTTTAAGCAAGAAAGCATATCTCTTGGTCAACTCTTCCTGGATGGCATCCTGTTCTTTGCTTTTCACTCTTAGCAGCGGACGCATCTCCAAGGTATGTGAAATCATCTGCAGCAGGGAAAAGGCGTTTTTTTCTGGATCAAAGACCGCTAAGCAATCTAATAGATGCCGCGCAGTCAATGGATCAAGATACAATTCAGAGGTTCTTTTTCCAAGAGGGGTAGGCCGTAATTTTTCCTGATTAAGTTCGTTTGCCGAAACAAAACCGGCATCAACGGATCCAACAATAGTTATGAAGCCCCATTCCTCTAAGAGATGTAACATTTTCTCCATGATCGCTTCCAATTTTTCCAGGTCTTTGAACTGGTAAGCCCAGAAGGTCTTGGAAAAAAATTCTTTCATGGAATTCCTATCACGGATGATCCCGGAAGAGATCAACGAAAGAAGATAAGTCCGTAATACTGGTTCAACCGCTAATTTAGAATAGATCGCTTCCGGTTTTCCTAAAACGTAGCGTTCATGGATCTCCTCTTTTTCCGCTTCATCTTTGGCGATGCAGATCGCTTCACCATATGATTCGTATTCCGGCCTCCCGGCCCGGCCGGCCATCTGCAAATATTCAAGGACGGGAATCCAATCCATGCCCCAGCTTCCAGAGAAACGTTTCAGGGATTTGATGATGACTCGAAAGACCGGCAAGCTTAATCCAGCCGCCAAGGTCGGTGTGGCACAGATGATTTTTATTTTTCCGCTCCTGAATTCATCTTCCACCAATTCTTTTTGTTTCTGCAGCAATCCGGCGTGATGGAAGGCCACTCCTTTCTTGATAGCGTGGGAAAGTTTCCGGCATTGTTTTGTCGGCGTGGAAGCTGCTTTGAGGATCTCATGTTCTAATTCCGGGAGCTGAAAAGCGGTAAGTTTAGCTATCTCTTCTGCGGTCTTTTCCGCGCTGGCCCGGCTAGGGACAAAAACAATAGCTTGCTTGTTTTGTTCTAAAGTTTGCAATGCTAGTTTGAGAATGGGATCCATTTATGAGTAAGAAGGACCGTTTTTTATTAAATTATGGATAATATTTAGAAAAAATCAGGATTAAGATTTTTCCAGCAATTTTTGCGCATTCTTATACGCAAACTTCTCCTGCACTGCCGGGTCAAGTTTTCCAATAAAAGCCCTCGCGATTTTTACCTGCATCTGCCCTACATCCAAATCATAGTTCCACACGGCGTCGCCGCGGTCAGTTCCCCACTGTACTTGATCTGGATGCTGCTCAATAAGAGATTTCCAGTGGCTTATCGCCTGCTGGATGATCTTATCAAATTTTGTATTCGCTGTTTCCAAATATTCTTCTTTGCTCTCTCCCACGTACATTTCAAAAATCTCTCTTTCCCCGCCAAAAAACTCGTCAATTCCGTAGTGGGCATTAGGATGTTTACCGAGGATGTCCTTAACTTCGTCCACGGTGAGTTGATCTCCATGCCAAATAAAGGTAATATCAGGATATTGTTTCAATACTTTTTCAAAATTATCCTTATGGCCATCACCGAGATGGAAGTAGACTACCAAATTATGTTGTTTAACAATCGGATAAATCTCTTGCAGTCTAGGAGAGTCAGGAGGAAGTTCAGGAGAGCCGCCATTTTCACGGGCGTAAAGACCGATCTCACCATAGCCTTCAAATAAATTAGGATACACCGCAAGCATCTCCTTCAATGTTTCTGCATCTACGGTAGGGAATCCATCAGGATCATCATCATTTCCTGAAGACATGATGAAAGGAGTAAATTGATTGGGGTATTCCTGCATAGTTCTTTTCCAGATCTCCAGCTGATACAAAGATTCTTCTCCTTCATAGACTGGGAAGAAGGCAAAATTTTTATGTGTGCCTTCGCGTTTTAATGTACAAGCTATCTCACTCATCTTTACATTCCAGCCAAGTAAAGCTTGAGGACCGCCGAACCGGCCTTCAGGCGCTTGGTCTTTTGGTAGACTATCTTCTTCTGGAGACCAATCAGGTATGGAAGGGATGTGCAGATGTGTATCTGTCAAAGGACCTTGGTAATACGAAGCGGGATATTCCGGCTTTGGAACATCTGGGCAAGGAGAAGGTGCCAGAGCTTTTTCTACTCGTCCCCGCCAGACTTGTTCTTCAGGAGAAATGATTATTTCTGGCTGTTCAGATTCAAGAATGATTTGAGATTTATTTTCGAGTTCAGCAGGTTTCTGGACAGCTGCTTCATCTTTAGGTTCAATATCAGCAGTCTCAATTATTTCTTTGTTTTCCTGAATCTGTTCACTAGAACAACCGCTTAGAAAAATTACTACGAACAAAAATAAAGCTAATGTTATTTTCATTTATTTGTTCTTCTCAATTATTCTTTCTGCATTCCGATAGGCAAACTTCTCTTGCACTAAAGGATCAAGTCTGTCAATAAATACACGGGTATAATTATTCAAAGTCAGAGCCACGTCTGGTTCCTTGTCCCATGACGCCGAGACGCCGCGGTCGGTTCCCCATAAGACCTGGTCGGGATGCCTTTCGATAAAGCCCTTCCACAAAGAAAGGTCCAGTTCAAGCAAAGAGTCATAGTCAGAAAATCTCTCTAAAACCGCTTTGCTGTTGCCAGGCTCCAGCAACCAATCGCCCCGGTAGAGTTCATCCACCCCATAATAAACATTGGGATTATTGTTTAGGATTTCTTCTATGTCAGCCAGGATTTTTTCATCATGTGATATGCCTGCCTGATTCTTCAGGATATTATACAAATTGCCTCCGTGGAAGATAAAGGTGATGTCTCTGTTGGCACTTGCTGCCTTTTCGAGAGCATCCTTGTGGCCGAATCCTGGATGGTAATATACGACCAGATTATGCTCCCTGACAACAGGATAGATTTCCGTTAGTCTTAGAGAGTCTGGCGGAAGGTCTGCAACATCACCGTGAGAGTAAAGGCCAATCTCGCCGTATCCTTTGAATAGTCCTGGTTCAATCTGCAACATTTTCTCCAGTTCTGCTGCAACGACTGTGGCGTTCCCGTCGGGGGCTGCCGTGGTTATGAAGGGAACGAAGAGGTTGGGGTATTTTTCCAAGGTAATTTTTACCACGTCTATGGATTCCTGTATGACTGGTTCTGCCACGGGAAAGAAGCCCCACGTCGTTGACCCCTCCACTCTAAGCATGCAGACCCATTCTTCCATGCTTTTCGCTATTCCCAAGTTTGTGCCGCTGTAGTATTCATCCGAGTGCCCCGGCTCGCCGCCGGGAAGATTGAATATGTGCACATGAGTGTCGATCATCTGGCCCTTATAATACCCCGTCGGCAAACTACTTGGATCACGAGGCTCAGGACAATCAACTGTTTCAAATGCTTTAGCAAATACTCTCTTCCAGTGGCGTTCTTCTACAGATAATTCTTCCTCTTTATCATATCCTTCATCATCTGTTAAAGTATCTTCAATAGG
>JAUSJN010000063.1 GCA_030647325.1 Nanobdellota archaeon
GAAGAAACCAGAAGTGTTCAAGCGTCTAGGCATCCGGCCGCCGCGAGGGATTTTGTTATACGGTCCTCCGGGAACGGGAAAAACATTGTTGGCAAAAGCGATCGCCAAAGAAAGCGAAGCAAACTTTATTTTAGTCAATGGACCAAGCTTACTAAGCAAATGGGTCGGTGAATCTGAAAAGGCAGTGCGGGAAATATTTAGAAAAGCACGGCAGACCGCACCTACTATTCTATTCTTTGATGAGATAGATGCTCTAGTGCCTCGACGTAGTTCTAGTGGTGGAGATAATCATAGTACGGAACGAGTCGTCAATCAGATGCTGACCGAGATGGACGGCTTAGAAAGCCTGAATGATGTGGTTATCGTTGCCGCTACCAATAGGCCGGACATCGTTGATCCTGCTTTGCTGCGGCAGGGAAGATTTGATAGGATCATCCTAACACCTATTCCGGATGTGAAAGGAAGAAAGAAAATTTTTGAGATCTACACCGAGAAGATGCCTAAGGCTAAGGATTTCAGTATCAACGAATTAGCTGAGAAAACGGAAGGATATGTCGGTGCAGATATTGAGGGTGTCTGCCGGGAAGCAGCCATGATCGCGCTTAGAGAAGATCTGAATGTTAAAATGGTAAAGATGGAACATTTCTTGAAAGCGCTTGATGTAGTCAAGCCTTCCGTTGATAAAGAGATTGAAGAAGTATACAAGCAGCTGGAAGATTACTTCACCACTGCCAGAGCGAAAGAGATTCAAGAGAAGGCTGCCTATTTTGGATGAATTTGTTTTTGAATTGATTTTTAGAGAAAATGTTAAAAGAATATTATATACCTTATTTGCTCAACAATTATATAGTGTAAAATAGATTTTTTATTTATGTCAAAAAAGTGGTATGCATTAGCAGCTCTGGGTAGTTTTGCTTTGGGAGGAGTATTAGGGGTTGTCGGTGGAAGCCATAATGGTTTTAAGAAAGGTTATGAAGAAGGGTACAATAACAGCGAACCAGAGTATGTAGTGCGAGATTTTAATGAGGATGGCGATGAAGACCTCTGCGTGGCTTTGAATGCAACAGAAGTTCTTTGTTCTATAGATTATAATCGCGATGGCGCACAGGATCTAGTCAAGGGAGATATAGAAGGAAATATCCATGGAGTCAGGTATGGTAAAAAAGTCTGCCTTACCCCGGAAATGGTCCAGGAAATCATTAAAGATCCTTCACTTCTAGAAAATATGTCCGAATTAGAAAAATTACTTCAACCAAAAGGCCAGGAATTGTAAATTTTCCTATTTATCCTTATACATCTGCTTGATCTCTTTACTAGTGGTGGCCTGTTCTGCTTTCTTGTCCTCCCTTAATTTTATGAAACGAGGAAATCTCAGGGCTAATCCTAAAGCGTGACTGGGACTTTTAGTGATCTCAGCAGCGAGAACTTCTACCACTACTGCCGGCTCAAACCACACTTCCGGCTTTATATCGCTGATGATGACCCGAGCCGGCTTATGATCAACTAAGTGTCTCTTCAGTTTCTTAGGCAGCTCTTCCAGCATCTCATCGGTCAATCCTGTACCCAACTTGGTGACGGTCTCAAAAGTATCATCTTTATCGTTGTAACAGGCGCAGAGCAAGGCTCCATAGGTGCCGGAACGTTTTCCTTTCCCATAAAATGCGCCGACAATGACTAAATCAAAGGTGTCAGTCGTCTCAGTATGATATTCTTTTTTCCATTTGATCCAGTTCCAGCCGCGCGTGCCAGCCTGGTATTCTGAGTCCATGGATTTTATCATGATGCCTTCCTGCTTTTCCTTAAGCATCTTCTGGAAGAATTTTTCAACTTCTCTGGGATCATCAGTCATAATCCTATCAGCAAGAGTGATATGCTTCCCCACATTGACCATTTTTGCTAATTGGTTAGTGCGGGTTTCGTAAGATTCATGCAGAAAGGATTTTCCATTATAATAGAGAAGGTCAAACAGCTTCAACTGCACGGGAACTTTTTTGACATATTCTTCGATGTCAGTCTTTCTCTTGCGCTGCATGAGGACTTGAAAGTGTAAGGGCTTGCCATCCTTGTCGATAGCCAGGATCTCTCCTTCAATGACATATTCTTTTCCAGAGACATGCTCCTGCAGGTATTTCACTACATCCGGGAATTGTGCAGTGATATTCTCCATTCTCCTGGAAAATATGCTGATCTTGTCCTTGCTTTTATGCACCTGCATCCTTTCCCCATCGTATTTCGCTTCTACGCCCCATCTTCCGGGAATTTTCTCAGCAACTTCGGCCAAGGACTCAACTCTCTGGGCCAGCATCATTTTTATCGGTCGGCCAACATGCACATCAATCTTTTCAATGGCCTTTAGGCCTTTCTTAGCCAGGGTTTCTGAAATGATGCCTACGTCAGGGCAGATATTGTACGCTTTTTCCAGCACTTCTTTGTTCTTCTTGTCGCCAGTATAGGCCATGGCCAAGGCATCAAGCACGGTCATGTCTCCTGCGCCCATGCGTAATGTGCCTAAGGTTATCCTGATGATGTACTTTGCTCCTTTTGGCGAGGCTTTCTGGAGAAGATTGACTAAAATGTTTATTTTTTCTTCCTGCGAGCCGGTTCCGGTAGTGTCAGTGATCTTGTGTAATTTCTCAAATAATTCCTTGACGGTCAGTTTCCCTACTGGAACAAGGGTCTGGGGTTTTTTCTGCAATAACTTTTCTGCGGTCAAACCTGCATCTCCCAACTCCTGCATCGTTTTCTTGACTCTGGATTCATCCGTCCCGGCGGCTTTACCGATAGCCTTAAGGACCGACTTTTCGGCCATGCCCAGAACGACTCCTTCATAGTCAGAAGTGATCTGTCCCAAGGTCAGGTAAGAGATGACCGCGATATCATCTTCCGGCACTTTCTTGAAGAACTCAGCAAGGATTTCCCGCATCTTGTTGCCGGAAGAGGTATGTTCCAGCTCTTCGTATAAGTCTGCGAGTTTTTGAAAGTCCATACCTTGCCAAGGTACTTTTCTGTATATAAATATTCTTCATTTTGAGGTTTAGAAGAGAATATTTTATAAAAAAAGAGGTGAAAAATAAAGATCATGGAATCAATCGAGAAACTTCCCTGGGTGCTAGGCAAATATATTGCTACTGAGCTATTAGTAACTACCGGTGGCTCTAAACTTTACCATGCCTTTGATAGTGAAACCGATGAGCGACTGGTTATAAAAAAATGTTTATTTGTTGATGAATTTAACCGTGAAGTCGCTATTTCTTCCAACATTTTTTCACATGGCAATAATAACTATATCATGCAGATCATGGATAACTTTCCAGGTGAGAATTGTCTGGTCATGCCGTACCTGGAAGGAGGAAATCTCTGGAATATGCGAAGGAAGAGGAAAGGCCTGACTCCAGAACAAAGCTTTGCCATAGCTGCTCAAATCGGCCTGGCTTTGCAGCAGGTCCATGCTGCAGGAGTTATCCACAATGATCTCAAGTCAGGAAATATCCTGCTTGCTGATGCCGATACTGAAGATTCTTCAAACAGGACGCCTATAGTTAAACTTACTGACTTTGGACTTAGTTACGGCGGCCCTTCAGAACCAAAATGGAGTGCGGGCACTCGACAATATATGGCTCCGGAGAGATTTACTTATTCCAGTCCACTAACCTCTGCTGTAGACATCTACTCTTTCGGCCTAGTAGTGCATGAGATGCTTACTGATAAACTCCTATATAACGAATATGATCAGCCTCATAAGAAAATTCCTCCTCACGACAGAATCCCTAAAAAAGTTCTTCAGGTCATCAGGACCGCCTGTGAACTCAATCCTGCCAATCGCTATAAAAGTGCTGTGGAGATGACCAGCGATCTAGAAAAAGCAGTCTACGGTTGTTAAATCTTTAAGATACTTTTTTATATAATCTGATGAAGTTAAGTAAAATGACCAACATACTTAAGCAAGCCGCAAGAAGAGTATCACTTACTGATCTTGTCCAAGATATCGATGAGGGAAAGCAATTCTTACGACCGCTAGATGAAGGAAGGATGAAAAGTGCTTTGACCGCTCAGGTTTATTTTAGAAATTTCATGAGGGGTTTGCTTCGGGTTGGAGGGGATTCTGCATTACTTTATGGAGTACATGAAGCATATCAGAATCAAGAGATCAGACAGATTGGATTTGGGGTCGCTATGTGTGCGATGGCTTATATTCTTGATTATGTGGTCTATGAACGACTCGAAAAGCCTTTTTGGAAAAAAGATGACTCTTCGTAACTGGATAAACCCTGTATATCTTTCAGAGGAAAGAATAAAGAAGCTTTACTCTGATTTTTCCAATAATAAACCTTTTCCCAGCTTAGAACTTCCGGATTTTGTCAAACAGGATAAAATAATCAAGCTTCTGCAAGCGCTAAGCAAGCAGCAATTCTCGCCGCATCATTCCGATCTG
>JAUSJN010000069.1 GCA_030647325.1 Nanobdellota archaeon
GCAGCCCAAAAAACCAGCCGGATGGGACAAGGAAGATGAATTACTGGAGCGCATGGCCAGGATAAAAGAAAATGACTTGAAGATGAAAGTAGAAAAAATCCCTGGTACTACTTTAGTGAAATTTAACTGCACCAAATGCGCTTACTCTTTCAAATACGATCCTTACCGAAGGATGCCCAAAGCCTGTCCATATTGCGACGGCGATATTCCTAATCTAAAAGCATTCATGTTATGAAATGGTATTGTATAAACTTTCTTTCGCTATTTTTCCGGTAAAGGACATTTATGCTCGTTCTCGGGATGATATCGCAGCATGGCTGGAGAGGTATGAGCAGGATCCATTTGAAGTTGCCGCTCTCTCAGAAAAAAAATTAGGTATCGACGACATAGTTGAAGTTGAAAAAGGAGAATTACTCTTTGATTTTGGCGGCATCGCTGCCGGAAATGAATTTGCCGAGGTTGATTTCCTTCCTGATTTCACGGCTAAGATACGTTTGGAATCTCTACCTCATTTTCCATCATATTTGACACGGGTTGAGGAACGCAAGGAAGTTAATCTATATGTAATACGGACTTGTAATGGCATTTTAGCTCCGCTAAGCTACGTCCCGCGGGATGTTTTTGAGGCGTTCAAAAAGTGTGATGTCTCTGGTCATGAAGAAAGGGCAGAGCAGCATATTGAACGCCTAAATAGGGCAATTTCCGGAAGCGATTCTTTCCACGTCAGACCAAGAGTGACACGCAAGGGAAAGCTTAACTGAAGCTCTGTCCTGCATCTCATTTCATTCGGGTTAGCGCGAACCTCCATTCAGGACAGAACCTTAACTGAACATGCGTATTTAATTACCGATATTTTCTTAAATGAGTTAGATGTTGAAAACGATATGCCCACGCATGAACAGAAAGTGTATCGGATCGCCCAGCAGCTGAAAGCGCGTAAAAGCACAAAACCTGTTTCCTTGAAAAAGAAGGCGGTCGCTCACCAAGTTCCTAAGCCAGGGGATAAGCGATATGCTGATGAGAAAATAGATATCAGCGACCTGAATAAGATAATTCTCATCGATCCGGAAAAAAAGATCTGCATCGCCGAACCGGGAGTTACCTTTGTTGATCTCGTAAAGGCAACCATGAGACATAATCTTGTGCCTACGGTCGTTCCTGAATTGAAAACCATCACCATCGGCGGGGCAGTCGCAGGATGTTCCATCGAATCCATGTCTTACCGATACGGCGGGTTTCACGACAGCTGCCTGGAATATGAGGTCATTACCGCAAAAGGAGAGGCCCTGATCTGCACTCCTGATAATGAACATAAATTGATCTTTCAGATGGTGCACGGGACCTTTGGGACCTTAGGCATCATCTCCAAGTTAACCTTCAGGTTAGTACCGGCAAAGAAGTATGTGCAGGTAACCTATGAGAAATACAGGACTCTAGAGGAATACAGAGCAGCTATTTGGAAAAGATTCAAAAATAAAGATATTGATTTCATGGACGGGATCATCCATTCACCAGATCTGTATGTGCTCAGCGTGGCTAATTTTGTGGAGGATGCACCATATACACACCGCTATGATTGGATGAGGATTTATTATCTCAGCACTAAAACAAGGAAAAGAGATTATCTCAAGACGGCGGATTATTTTTTTCGATATGATCGCGGTGTAACCAGTGTGAAGCCAAAGTCTTTCTTAGGCCGGCTCTTGTTTGGAAAAATATACCATTCTACTACTGAACTGAGGATCGCAGAAAAGTTTCATAAGCTGATACCTCCAAAAATAATTCCGGTCACTCTTGATGTATTCATCCCCTTTTCAAAGGTAGGTAATTTCATGGAATGGTATCAGAAGGAAGTGAATTTCTTTCCCTTGTGGTGCGTTCCGTATAAAGCAGTAAGAAGGTACGAATGGGTTTCAAAAGAGTACTGGAGTAAAACGAAAGATGAGCTTTTCTTAGATCTGGCTATCTACGGGATGAAACAGAAAGGGAGTAAAGATTATTATAAGATCCTGGAAGACGGACTGATGGAACTAGGCGGATTAAAAACGCTCATCTCCACGAATTATTATTCCGAATCAGATTTCTGGAAGATCTGGAATAAAGAACATTATGAGCAAGCCAAGCGTAAGACTGATCCTGACAATATTTTCCGTGATCTTTATACCAAGACCTGTAAGACGGCGATGGGAATCGAGTGATACAGGAAATAATCATGTTATCAGCAGCACAGATAGATGAATTTTATCAAAGAGGATATGTCATCCTTAGAAAGATTTTTTCTGCCGAGGAAATAGGAGAGATGGAATCTGCTATCGCCCGGCTGCAGCATCAGGCTCTTGGTCTAGAAGGCAAGGTTGAAAAGGAAGGAAGTGAGTTTGTGATCCAACATGGGTTGCTGGAACGGGTGAGCTGGGCTGGTGCGGCAGAACCGGTCTTGTTGAGATATGGCAGGGATGCAAGACTTACCTCTCCCGCTGCCCAGATCCTGGAGAGCTATCACGCTCATCATCTTATCAATCAGGTCCATCTGAAATTGCCTGGCGGCGGTTTCTATAGATGGCATCAGGACAGCGGCCATCGTGGTTATGGCACTGCTGACTGGGAGGATGTGAATGGTAAAGGGAGCTATGTACAGACCATCATAGCTGTCGATGAAGCGACCAAGGATAATGGTCCGCTGATGTTTATTCCCTATAGCTGTAAAGCTGGACATCTGGATTTACCTTACGACAAAAACAAACAGACCGTCTCAGACAAATTCAATCCTGCCGATGCGGTTCCTGCCTTGATGCAGCCGGGAGATGTGGCCTTCTTTGGGCCGTATACCATCCATGGGAGCGAAGTGAATACTTCTGATAAGCCGCGCCGGGTGTTCATCAATGGATTTGCATATCCGGGAGCGAACAGGAAAAAGTATCCAGGCCGAGGAGAATTGGTGAGATTAGTTTAGTGTAAAATTTAGTGTAATTTTTATCTTATTAAAAAAATTAAAAAATAAAAAAGAATTAAATGTTGTATGTATACGTTGAATTAGAAAAAATTAGTAACTTTTTCTTTTCTTGTAACATTCCCTGCAGAAAACTGGCTTTCCTTCAGTAGGCTTGAATGGTACTTCGCATTCTTGCTTACATTCGGAACAGGTTGCTTTATGCATTTCGCGTGGACCAAAGTTGTTAGGTCTTTGGAATCCGCCGCCGTTGCGGTTAAATCTGTCCATTGTTTATTTCCTCCTATATAGCATATATCAACTCTTATATGCACTAATTCAAGAAAAAGGTTGTTTCTTTATAAACCTTCTTCTCTAAATTGACCAGCTTCAGAGGTGGAAGACTCTTTTGGCGTTTTCGTAGAATACCTGCTTATGGTGTTCTTTTGGGACCGCTTTTTTGATGACCGCAATATACTCTTTCATGCGGGTGAGCGGCCAATCGCTGCCATAGAGAAACTTATCCGGCCTGCCAGTATAATTGATGGCCCATTGAATATCCTGTTGGATACGCTTAAAGTCGTTCCCGTGTGCATGGCCGATACAGAAAGCAGAAATATCGGCATAGACATTCTCGTTCTTGTACACCAGCTCTGCCGCATCCCGCACCCAGGGATTCCCAAGATGAGCGATGATGAAGGTCGTTTTTGGGAACTTTACGGCAATCTCATCGATGGCTAAAGGATGAGCATATTTGACTAAGTACTTGCTGCCAAAAGTGTCCCCGCTGTGGATGATCACCGGCTTGTTGTATTTAGCGGCAAGTTGGTAGAAAGGGAAATAACGCTTGTCGTTAGGGTAGACGGAATGGTAGCCGGGATAGATCTTGAGGCCTAAAAATGAGCCTTTTAGAGCCTGTTCGACCATGCTCTGATATTTTGCCGAAGTATAATTAGGATGGATGCTGCAGACCGCTTTTAGCCGCGGCTCTTCCTGGCCTTGTTTTTTGAGTAAGGAGAATTCTCCCGGTGTAGGCGCATTAGAATCAGTGGTGATAGCGATGGCACTTTCAACTGCATTCTCACGTAATTCTTTTTGTAGTCCTTTAAGAGAAAAGTCTATGCCCTGCTGCTCTGTAAATGCTCTTGTTTTCTGATCAGCAAAATTAGTATGGATGTGGGCATCGATGATTTTCATAGCAATATGTAAAGAAGAGATGCTTATATCTTTTTCTACTTATGGTTAGAATTTTTTCCATTCTGCCATATTTGCCTAAAATTATTCATTCCCGTAAAAATTCCCAAGATTGATAAGGAAATAGCTGATGTTAAAATTAAGTAAATTACACGCTGTCTTTCATTTTTTTCTGCTATTGCTACAGATGGTTCTTCTAATTTTAAGCCCTTATTCCCGTTGGAATAATATGTAGAATTAGTTCCTAGGCTCCAAAAAATAGTGTAATCTCTTGAATTTGGTAATTGTATGGTAATCTTTGTGCGAAGCTTTTGTTCTTTATTAATCTTGTAGTTATTATATTGGAGAGATTCTCCTGTTTGAATGGAAAATTCTTTTAGAATTAAAGTGTTGTCTTTATTTTCTATGAATACATCGCAATTTAAATTATCGTCCTTAACTGGCATTATATAAAAATCACTTTTACATTCTATTTTTCCTACTATTTTTTTTAGTTCTTCTGGTACCCTGGTGATTCCTAAATCCTCTTTGAAAAAAAACTCTTGATTTTTTTGAATCAAGCTAGTTGCTGTAAAAATAGAAAATGTGATTGACAAAGCAACTAGATAAATTGAAAATAAAGCGTAATGATTAACATCTTTAAATATATCTATTTTAGTAATATAATGTTTCCAAATAAGCACAATTACATAGATTCCAGTAATTATAACCAGCATAGCACCTACATTTTTTGTTCCCAGATAATCTGAGATAGTGTTCAACTCATGTTTGTAAATTAGATAAAGAGGATAACTCAAAATAACAAAAAATAGAATAAAACCGATTGGTTTAATCCATTCTAGAAAATCTTCAAATTTCATATTACCCCTAAAACTGCTGCTTCTCGGTAGATTCTTCTAATGCGATGGTGGAAGCAGTCCCTCCAGAAATAATTTTACTCACTTCATCAAAATATCCCGTGCCGACTTCGCGCTGATGTTTAGTGGCAGTATATCCGTTTGCTTCCGCGGCAAATTCTGCTTGTTGTAATCTTGAATAGGCAGCCATATCGCCGTCTTTGTATTCCCGAGCTAACTCAAACATGCCGTGATTTAAAGAATGGAATCCAGCCAAGGTCACGAACTGAAATTTATATCCCATCGCGCCCAGCTCTCGCTGAAATCTTTGGATAGTATCGTCATCCAGATTTTTCTTCCAGTTGAATGATGGAGAACAATTGTAAGCCAGCATCTTTCCGGGGAATCTCTCCTGGATGCCTTCCGCAAAAGCTTTGGCTTGTCCTAAATCAGGAGTAGAAGTTTCCATCCATAACAGGTCTGCGTAAGGAGCATAGGCTACGCCGCGGGCAATACAGCGTTCCAGTTCCGTTCCTTCTTTAAAATAAAAGAATCCTTCTTCAGTGCGTTTGCCGCTAAGATAGGTTCGGTCTCGCTCATCAATATCTGAGGTGATCAGCTTTGCGCTTTCTGCGTCAGTTCTAGCAATCAAAATGGTGGGAACTTCGCAAACATCGGCAGCAAGGCGGGCAGCGGTTAAGGTCTTGAGAAATTGGCTGGTAGGAACAAGAACTTTTCCACCCATGTGTCCGCATTTTTTTTCTGAGGACATCTGATCTTCAAAATGCACTCCTGCTGCCCCGGCTTCGATCATTGATTTCATCAATTCAAACGCATTTAATGGGCCGCCGAATCCTGCTTCGGCATCGGCAACTATCGGCGCTAACCAATACCGGGATGCTTTTCCTTCTATTGATTCAGCCACTTCAATCTGATCCGCTCTCAACAGAGTGTTGTTAAGGCGCCTGACTAAATTAGGGACGCTATTGGCTGGATACAGACTTTGATCAGGATACATCTCTCCGGCTAGATTTGCGTCGGCAGCGCATTGCCAACCGCTGAGGTAAATAGCTTCTAGACCTGCCTTGACTTGCTGCATGGCCTGATTTCCGGTCAATGCGCCAAGGGCATGGACATATGGCCTTTCATTCAGTAATTTCCATAATCTTTCTGCGCCCAATCTGCCTAAGGTATGCTCGATATGGATAGAACCTCGCAAACGATCGACATCTTCTGGAGAATAGGGCCTTACTATTCCTTCCCAGCGGTCTGGTCTATTCCCGGCAGTTCTGTACGGATCCATGAAGAAGAGAATTGAGTTGAAGAAATATATAAAGGTAGTGAAAATGCTGCTGGAGATTAAGAAAAAGCGCCCTCGCGGAGATTTGAACTCCGGCTTCGAGCTGTCTGCATTATATTCCGCAAGCTCGCGTCCTATGTGCCTTGTTTGATTAAAACATCCAGGCTAGACGACGAGGGCAATGAAGCAGTAAAACCGTAAGTCCTTTAAAAAGTTAATCAAGAAAAAGTGGATTAAGATTTATTTCTTAATCTCTGCCCCGCCGGCAGGCAAGAATTTAGCGATCTCGTCCAAGTCGCCGCCTTTTAATTTATGTTTGATTCTCTTAGCTAACACTCCTTTGTTCTCTTTACCGGGCATGACTAACACAAAATTCTTGGTCTGCTTTTCTACCGCAGAGGCTGGCCCGCCGATGATCTCTTCTCCGGCTAATCCGATAGCATATTCTAATTTAGGATAGAGATATTGTGTTTTTCCATAGATCATGAAGCTTCCCTTCGGTACATATTCGCCGGGCTTTGCTTCTTTAGTTACTTGTTCAGGTTTGACATAGAATACATCGGCTGAGGTGTGTCCTAGTTTCCAAGCGCGGGAGTAGGCCGCTACCGCCTGCGCCGCTTCCTTAATGGTCTGTTCTCCTGCCTCTTGGCCGTTTTTGATGACGAAGAATGGCGATCCGGCCATGTCGGTGTGCAAGACTAGATCATTTTTCTCGGTGTGTTTCTTGATCACTAATTCGTTGGAAGTAGCATCCTTGCCGCCAAGGCAGAGAAATCCTTCCGAAGAGACAAACCAATGGAATTTCTCATACCATTCCCGCTTTTTTTCTTTTTTGACCAATTTTTCCGCCTGTTCTTCCAGGAATTTTGATTCTTGCTGCAGTAACAACTCCAGCTTCTTCTTGGTCTCTGCCAAGGCCTTGGTAGCCCCGACTAATTTCTTTTTGGCTTTCTTTGATTCTTCAAAGTACTTTGAAGCGTTCTCTTCCACGGATTTAACCAGGTCAAATTCTATCTCCATAGATCAAAAGTAGTGGAAAGGTATATAAAAATGCTTCTTAAAATATAAGTCATGGAAGATATCGATTTCCCAAAACCAAAATTGCATCTATTTGTCTGTGTCAATGACAGAACTGGAATCCAAAATGACAAGCCCAGCTGCGGTCCCCGCATCAAAGCAGATGATGTGAAAAAAGTGAAAGAATGGATCCGGGCCGAAGGCTTGACTACCACAGTGTACTGCACCAAAGCACAATGTCTGGGATTCTGCAATCCGGAAGGGAGTGTCGCGGTAGTATATCCGAAAGGGCGGTTTGTGAAAGGGATCCAGAACGCTGAGGATCTGAAGAGGTTAATTAGGGAGGAATTAGTCTTAGTTTAGTAATACTTATATATTTCTACCCTGTCTTATATTTTATGACCGGCGAATATTCCCTCTGGAAAGTAACTTTCTCGTATGAGGCTCCGGGAGACCACGCCCGTAATCGGGAACGGAATGTGTATGTAGTTCCCGCCCTGGATAAGGATGAGGCGGAAAGTAAGTCATTGGCCCATTTCTCAAAAACCGATGCCTATACTGATCTAGACCTTTCACGTGAGGGCTTGGTACGGACTACTGCAACTGAAATCAAAAAACAAAAAATTACGTTGCCTGAATTGACTCTTGCAGAAGACCAAGAACATTTTTTTATCATTCCCAGACTTTCCACCGATGGCCGTTCTTTAGAGTATCTGGTCACAGAAAAGAAAGGAAGATAATCAACAAGGCTTTACACTTTCTATCACAAAGGCCTGGTCAATGCAAACTTCTTCCTGATCGTAAGGAATTATTTTGGGAGAGATTTTTACCTGTCGTATTTCTCCGGAAACCGCAGTATCATAGGGGACTCGACCTAGATACACCGCAGCTTTTCCCATCTTGGCGTCGTTCAATTCGAAACTCTCCGCTTTCTGCGTCCCAATGATGTTTACTACGATTCCATTGACGTTGATATTGACCCCATTTTCTACCGAGAAAGAAAATATTCTTTTTGCTGCATCATAACATACCTGTTCCTCCCCGCCTATGGTAGAAAAGCGAAGGCCGATATCTACTGCACATTCTGCATCTTCTTCTACCTGCGCACTCCCCAGATTCATCACTACCACGCCAACAGCTACGGCAAAAGATACTAATAGGAAGCCGATCATCAAAGGAGTGATCCCCTCTTTACTTAAATATCGCATTTTATGCCTTCCAGTGCGTTTTTCCTTTATGGAGAATTTCTGTTATACGATGCAATGG
>JAUSJN010000072.1 GCA_030647325.1 Nanobdellota archaeon
AAGAAATAGTTTTATATATTACCGTTCTAAAAAAAGACTATGAGAAATTATTTGGCTAACGCCATTGTTAATCTTCATGCCCAAGGATTGCCATTGGAACATCCCCAATATAATGCAGCAATGCTCAGAAAGAATCTTGACAGTGTCAGAGCGGTTATCTCTACTTATGACCAGCGCTTTGTTCTAGGAGAGCTACAAGGACATCCTGCTCTGCCTGAAGGGATTAGAAATCATTTTTCTCAATTAGAAGACACTACCCGTTTTAATCACGGAGAAGCGATCTATCGATTGGGCATCATAGATACAGGCTTACGCAGTGATCGTCACAAGCCTTCAGGAGAAAACTTGGAAGCTCTGGCGTTAGTAGGCATGATCGTGGAAGAAAATCCTAGAGAAGGGATGAATTTAGGAAGCGCCTGCTGTCTAACTATGGTCGATGAAGCTGGGATCTTAACTTCCAGCAAATTTATAGGTTCAAATTTAGCAATCATCAATGTGTTCTACCCTCATGGTTCAGCAAATGGAGCGTACTCCTATGATCCTTCAAATATAGAACGGAGTAAAGCAGAATTGAAAAGAGCGCAGGAGGCAATTAGTCCTAAATTGGATGAAACTCTTGCCGAACTTGGCTTAGGAAAGATAACTGATTTTAGCTTTGAAACGATCCTTAAAGCGATACAAAGACAAAGGAACGGGATTAACAGTTAAATTTAAATAAAACCTTTCTTTTGAATAATCATGGCAAAACCAATAGAACCAACTCCAACTTTAAGAGGCAAAGACGCAATTAGATTTATCCAAAATATGATCAAGGAAGAAAGAAATCCTGATCCAAAGAGAATTGCCCGATTAAATAGAGCAGATAAAATTAGAATTGAAGAATCTAGCGATTTAGATCTAAGTGCATAAAAGTAGCGTCTTTTCCTCTTAAAGATTATTATGCCCTAACATAATTATTCAATCTCTCTCTCTCAGCCAATTCAACGCGCTTCCGTGCTTAAACCATTCTAATTGTTCTGCAGAGAAAGTATGCTTCGTCTCGATTGCTTCTACCGAACCATCAGCATGCCTGATAGTGACATATACCGACTCACCTACAGAAATATCAGCATCAACATCAATCACATCATCTTCTAAGATCTTATCATAATCACTTTCTAACTTAAACCACAACGATAATATCCCTTGCTTCTTCAAGTTAGTCTCCGCAATCCTGGCAAAACTTTTCGCTAATACTGCGCGACAGCCTAAATACCGTGGCTCCATGGCGGCATGTTCTCGAGACGATCCTTCGCCATAATTAGTATCGCCGACGGCGATCCAGCCTTTATCGTGATTCTGATAATGCCTGGCAACGGCAGAAAATCCTTCTTCCATCCCGGTCAGCAGATTTTTCCCTTTTCCGACTTGGTTATTGAATGCATTTACCGCGCCGGAAAACATATTGTCGCTGATCTTATCTAAATGCCCACGAAATTCCAACCATTTTCCTGCTGGAGAAATATGATCCGTCGTACATTTCCCTTTAGCTTTCACTAACATAAATAGACCAGAAAAATCATGTTCTTTCCACTGCTGAAATGGCCGTAACAAAGCCAGCCGTTCGCTTTCCGGATCAATCATGATCTTCCCTTGGCCAGTCGGTTCTTCATAGCCAGAAACATCAAAGACAAATCCTTGGGAAGGTAATTGATCTACAGGATTAATCTCTAACTTTACGCCTTCAATGGTATCAGTAAGAGGATTGAAATCCAATCTGCCAGCTAACGCAAACACTGTAACTATTTCCGGACTGGCGATGAACGCATGGGTCTCCGGATTGGCATCATTCCTGCTTTTGAAATTGCGATTGAAGGAAGTGATGATGGAATTTCTTACTCCTTTTGGAACATCCTGCCGATTCCATTGTCCGATGCAGGGACCGCAGGCGTTGGCTAATACTGTTCCGCCGATCTTTTCAAACACTTCCAGCAATCCGTCCCGTTTCATGGTCGCATAGATCTGCTGCGACCCCGGGGTGATCATGAAAGGAACTTTTGCTTTCAATCCTTGTGCAGCAGCTTTTCTGGCCACTGCTGCTGCCCGGGACATGTCTTCGTACGAAGAATTAGTGCAACTGCCGATCAAGGCCGCGCTTAATTGCAGAGGCCAATTATTTTTTATCACCTCTTCTTTCAGTTCAGCAACGGGACGAGATAAATCCGGAGTATGCGGTCCTACTACTTGAGGTTCTAAGCGATCTAGATCAATGACCATCACTTCATCAAAATATGCTGCCGGATGCTGTTCCACTTCTGGATCGGCCTGCAATTCTTCTTTCAGCGAATCAGCAATAGCAGCAACAAAATCTCTTTGAGTGGCTCGTAAATACGCGGCAGTATGCTCGTCGTAGGGGAAAATGGAAGTTGTTGCGCCGACTTCTGCACCCATGTTAGTAATAGTTGCTTTTCCGGTGGCGCTGATAGTCCTTGCTCCTTCGCCGAAATACTCAATGATGCATCCGGTTCCGCCTTTGACGGTAAGTATTTCTGCAACTTTCAAAATAACATCTTTGGGAGAAGTCCAGCCATTTAATTTTCCTTTCAGTTGGATGCCGATCAATTTTGGCATCGTAACCGTCCAGGCTAAACCGGCCATGGCATCCATCGCTTCCGCTCCGCCAGCGCCGATAGCGATCATGCCTACGCCGCCGGCATTAGGCGTATGTGAATCTGTCCCGATCATCAATTGTCCCGGAACAGCATAATTTTCCAGGATGACTTGATGGATGATTCCCGAGCCTGGCTTCCAGAAACCCATGCCATATTTATTGGCTGAACTTTTAAGGAACTGATACACTTCTTTGTTTTGGACATTCGCTTCTTCTAGATCTTTAGCTGCTCCTATCTTGGCAGTGATGAGATGATCACAATGGACCGTGGTCGGGACTATGACTGATTTCTTTCCGGTAAGCATGAATTGCAAGATAGCCATCTGGGCGGTTGCATCCTGCATGGCCACACGATCTACCTGTAGAGGAATACTGGATTTGCCGCGTTCAACCTGAAATTCTGCTTTAGAGAAGTGAGTAAAAAGGATTTTTTCAGCATAGGTCAAAGGTCGGTTGAGTTTTTCCTTGATGACTTCAAGTTTTTCAATGTAATCTAAGTAGAAATCCTGGATTTGATCAGAGTTGAGGAAGGACATGGGAAATTAAGAGAATGAGAGATATTTAAAGTTTCTGAAAATACAAGAGTATTTTCAAAACCCCAAAATCTAAAAGATTCTGTAGGGTTTTAGAAACTGAAACAGTCCTATAAGGATGATTTTCCTTCAGGATCAAGATGATTATATACATCAACCAGAGATTCTAAATAGGTAGTGTTGTTTCTACAATAATGCCTAGCAATATCTCCATCAGTCAATCCGGAAGTAAGCATCAACGTTTCACTGGTGATCACTTCAATTCCTTGCTCAAGCACAGATTTGATCGTTTCTAGAACACACCAATCTCTATCAAAGCCCATGATCATTAAACGAGCGACCTTATCTTCTTCTAAACGCTGGGTTAAAGATTTAGAAGTAAAAGCGCTATAACCATGCTTCATAAAGAGATGTTCTTTTGATATGTAGGGATGAAGAGATTTATCTAACAATTCTTCCGCAAGCGAGTATCCATCATCACTTACCACGCCATAGATTGGTTTTTTCAAAAAGTGAGCCGTTCTTACCACATCATGGATTGCATCTAGCCCGGCATGAAGGGTACCAGAGGGATATCGTAAGGAAGAGGGATAATTTGAAGGCTTTCGCTGTCCATATTTTCTATGAGAGTCATCGAAAGTAATGGTAAATCCTCGTTCTCTATCCTTAATCTCCTCTTCCCACCACATGTCTACCACTAACAAGGAGAAATATTTTTCTGTAGTAGAGGTCATCCAAATATTTTCACCTTTTTTGTATATAAAGATTTGGCTGGTCAACAATTTTCAACTAAATCTATGGTGTTCTAAAACCATAATTAATATAAATATATAACAAAAAAGAATTATTATGGGTTATGAAGAATTGATGAAAGATTGTACAGAATTAGAAGGGATTTTACGTTCTATTAATAGAGTAAAGAAAGAAGAAAAAGGACGAATCTACACCACCATCACTATACAAAGAGGTGAAGAAAGGACAAAATTTTGCATTCCTGGAATAATCTTTCCTGATTCGATAGGACATAGAGTAAAGTACGTAAAACAAGCAAGGGTAGGGCCGAGTACCTGTGGTACGCCCATGATTTACGGCTACGATCATTATTTAGAAGATCCAGGAAGCGAGAGAGAATATCATTTCTATAACAGTAATTCTTTATAAAAGAAATCCTGATCATTTTTTCTTTATCACAACAATTCTTATAAACCATTTCTTAATCCTTCAAGGTATGAAAATATCTTTCTCGGAGGGACAATGGGTTGTCCCAGAAGAGCCGGAAATCGGTTTCATAATAGGTGATGGAACTGGCGTGGATATCACTCCTGTGGCCTTGAAAGTTCTTGATGCAGCAGTGCAGAAAGCATACCACGGTAAGAAAAAAATTCTGTGGAGGGAAATTCTAGCCGGTGAGAAGGCATTAAAGGCCGGAAAAGAATTACTTTCACCGGAAGCATTACAGCAAATCAAGGAAGTACGAGTAGTTCTGAAAGGCCCTCTTGAAACACCGGTAGGCGGAGGGCATCGCAGTCTGAACGTAACTTTGAGGCAGGAATTAGATTTATTTGCCTGTGTAAGGCCGGTGCAATATTTTCCAGGCGTTCCTAATCCCATGAAAGAACCGGAAAAATTGGATGTAGTTATCTTTCGTGAGAATACTGAGGACGTCTATGCCGGAATTGAATGGAAGCAAGGAAGCGAGGAAGCACTGAAGATAATTGGATTTCTGGAAACAGAAATGAAGAAAAAAGTAAGAATTGATTCTGGTATCGGAATTAAACCGATAAGTATCATGGGAACAAAACGATTAGTCAGAGCAGCCGTTAAGTATGCGATTGACAACAACAGGAAATCGGTAACGCTGGTGCACAAAGGGAATATCATGAAGTTTACCGAAGGAGCTTTCAAGGACTGGGGGTATAAAGTTGCGCAGGAAGAGTTTCCTGATCATGTAATAAAAGAAGGAGAAGAAAACCCTTCAGGGAAGATCGTGATCAATGACAGGATTGCCGATTCCATGTTCCAGCAGTTATTATTGCGGCCGGATGAATATGATGTGCTAGCTACTACCAATCTGAACGGCGATTATTTATCGGACGCTTGCGCGGCACAGGTAGGCGGTCTAGGCATCGCTCCGGGAGCGAATATCAATTACGATGAAGGTATAGCGGTGTTTGAAGCGACGCATGGAACTGCTCCGAAGTATGCTGGACAGGATAAAGTCAATCCCGGTTCAGTGATTCTTTCTGGAGTGATGATGCTGGAATTATTGGGCTGGAAAGAAGCGGCTGATTTGATAGTAAAGGCGATGACCAAGACCATCCAGCAGAAGAACGTGACATACGATTTTGCGCGGCAGATGGAAGGTGCTAGATTGTTGAAGTGTTCTGAGTTTGGAGAGAAGATTGTAGAGAATATGAATTAGTTTTATTTAACAACGTTTATATACTTATTTTATTTCTTTCTCCCCATGAAAAGAGGATCACTATTATTCTTAGTTCTAGTGTTAGGAATTTTTCTGATTGCCTGTGCGCCAACGCCAAAAGTGATGGAAGAACCAATAGTAATTGAACTACCGGAAGAAATTTCCGAAACTGCTCCTGCAGAATCAGTTGCAAATGAAAAGCCAACTCTAGGAGAAAAAGTAGCGTCTGCCGAACATCAGATAACCATTACCGCAGACGGGTTTTCTCCAAAAACAATCACAGTAAAAGCTGGAGATACTGTAACCTTCTTCAATGAAGATTCAAACCAGCATTGGCCTGCTTCTGCCATGCACCCTACCCATAATGTTTATCCAGAAAGCGGCGGCTGTATAGGGAGCAAATTTGATGCCTGTAAAGGATTAGAGCAAGGAGAATCATTTTCCTTCACCTTTAACGAAAAAGGTTCCTGGAAATATCATGATCATCTTAGCGTATCATCTACCGGAACGGTGGTGGTAGAATGAAAAAATCAATAACCTGCGATTATCATAATTTAACCTCTTTTATCTTACGAGTCGCCTTAGCTGTACCTTTTCTTTTTGCCGCAATTGATGCAACCTTACAGCCGGAAGCGTGGATAGGGTTTATACCGCTCTTCTTGAGAAATATAATTCCGGGAGCATTGTTGTTAGGAGCTCACGCTTTACTGGATTTTACTTTAGCAGTATGGCTTCTTTCCGGATGGAAAACCAAATACGCGGCTATCTTTTCGGCGCTCAATTTAGCGACCATAATCATAGTTAACATAACTGCATTAGAGATTATCTTCAGGGATGTGGGATTATTACTGGCAGCCGTCGCCTTGGGGGTCTTGCAGTATAAAAGATGAGCACGGTATTTACAGCTTCTTTTATCACTTTAGCCATCGCCGGCATAGCTGATGCTGGATATTTAGTGTGGAAGCATTACCGCCATAATGCAGGGCCGTTGGTATGCCCATTAGACCATGATTGCAGCAAAGTCACGGAAAGCAGATGGTCAACTATATTCTGGGTAAGGAATGAAGTCTTGGGATTATTGTTTTATATTTCTATGTTAGCTGCTGGTTTGATGGTATTTTTTATGCCGGGATTGGCCTTAGTATCGCTTCCTTTAACATCACTGATAAAAGTAGCCGCCGGTGCAGGGTTATTATTTTCACTTTTCTTACTCTGGGTGCAGTTGTACAAGATCAAAGATTATTGTTTTTACTGTATGCTGTCGGCACTGATCAACTTGCTGTTGTTTGTGAATAGTTTCTTCATACTCTGACTGCTTTCTTTGTAATCTCCAGCGAACAACTCTTGTGTTTCTTGCAGTATGCCTCGCATTGCAACGCTAGCTCCCCTTGGTTGTACATGAAGCTGCAGGCTTCGCATTGGTACAAAGTTTTACCTTTATATTGCTGTCTTTTGACCATCGTAATAAGAATTTTTATGAGATTAAAAAAGTATGCACAATATTAATAAACTGTAAAGCCTTGAAGATATTTACATATGAACAATAAAAAGATGGGTGTGCTCATTTTAGCTTTAACATTATTCTTATTGGGAGTATTTGTAATGGTGATTCAATCATTAAATCACGAGATTGAAGCTCTGGGATGTTTTCAGCAGGCGGGATGTAGAACGATTGAAACTTCCCTAAGCGTGATCCATTTTGCCTTTGGCGCATTTGGATTTTTATTTGCTCTAGCTTTTTACCTTCTGGTTTTCAGCAAAGGTGAAGAAGCTATCGTGGAACGACTGGAAAAAGATACAGAACGAAAATTAGGTGAAGAAAAGTATGCCATCCTCTCTAAAGGCCTGAACGAATTTGAGAAGAACATATTGAAGGTCGTACGTGAAGAACAAGGGATCACTCAGAATATGTTACGATTGCGGGTAGATATGTCCAAAGCAAAATTAAGCCAAGTCCTGCAGGAATTAGAGAAAAAAGGGCTGGTTAAACGCGAGCCTAAAGACAAGACCTTCCAAGTATTTTTAAAAGAGCGCCTATGAACGTCTATTCTTGAAAATTTTGAACTTTTAGAGCTTTTAATGCTCTCCGTTTACACCCAAAAACATATATACAAACACCCTTTTAGAAATTAAAATAATATAAAATAATAATTTGGAGGTTTAGATTATGGAAGAAACACATAAAGCTGAACACGCAGCGAAACCGCAGAAGAGCGGAGACGTGTTTTGGAAAGTTACTACAGTTGTTTTAATCGCTATTTTAGCTATTGTCGCCTTTAGAGGTAATTCAGGAGGAACGCCAACGGGAGGAGCAGTACTTCCTTCCTTAGGCGGAGCGGATCCGAGTCCTTCAGCACCAATAGATATGGAAGCATTATTAGATGATGACGCAGTGAAGGGTGATAAAGATGCTCCAGTAACTATCGTTGAATGGAGCGACTTTGAATGTCCGTTCTGTGCGCGATTCTATGAACAGACTTTACCGTCAATCGAAGAAGAATATATCAAAACTGGAAAAGTTAAGTTAGTGTACAGAGACTTCCCTTTGGGCTTCCACGCTAATGCGCAGAAAGCAGCAGAAGCGGCTGAATGTGCAGGCGAGCAGGATAAGTATTGGGAAATGCATGACCTGCTTTTTGGACAGGGTGTACAAGGTGGAGTAGCTGGGTTTAAACAATACGCCAAGACCTTAGGTTTAAACGCTGCTAAGTTTGACGCTTGTCTTGATTCTGGTGCCATGGCGGGAGAAATACAGCAAGACATGGCTGATGGCGCTGCGGTAGGGATCCAAGGAACACCAGGATTCATCGTCAATGGAAAGCTAGTCAGTGGAGCACAGCCATTTGCAGTCTTTAAGCAAGTGATTGACGCTGAATTGAACTAAGACCAGTTAAGTTTTTATTTTATTTTTATTTTTGATTCTTATGAGACATCTAAACAATATTCGAGAAGCATTGCACGAAGTATATTCTGAAAGAAAGTATTTCCTTTTCTCTGGATTGTTTAGCTTATTAGTGTTTTCACTGAATGCTTTGATCGGCAATTTCAAATTGATCGCGTCACAGTTTTCTTTAGTGCTGATGGTTGATCTTCTTGTAAGCGCCCACGGTACCATGTCCGCGGTTTCTTTTGTGTCTCTGATCATCATTTCCCTGCTTTCCGGAATAGTCTTCTCGCTGAGTATTTTCTTATTTAAGAGGCAAATAAGCTATAGTGCGGGAGTAGGAGTTACGGGAATCGTGAGTAGTATTTTAGCCCCTGCCTGCTCTTCATGCGCCTTAGGCTTGGCAGGAATTTTAGGCATTGGCGGATTCCTGAGCGTATTGCCGTTCAAAGGACAAGAATTAAGTGTCTTAGGGATAATCTTGTTAGGAGTATCGCTGGTGTATCTTTCTGGGAAGATTAGCGTGAAGGTTTGTGATACGAAGAAGTAAATTGTCATCATTTGTAAGGTGTTCCTAAGTTTTATAAATAGTAGACTTTCTGAATGTTAATGCGCCTGGCAAGAAAATATATCATCGTAACCGGCGGGGTTCTTTCTGGTTTAGGTAAAGGAATAGCAGCAGCCAGCATCGGTCATCTGCTCAGTTCTCAATATAAGATCGTTCCCATGAAGTTAGACGGCTATCTCAATGTAGATCCAGGGACCATGAATCCGTATGAACATGGCGAAGTGTTTGTGTTAGATGATGGCGGGGAAGTGGATATGGATTTCGGCCATTATGAAAGGTTTCTGAATACTGCCTGCAAGTTTGAGCATAATCTTACCATGGGTAAAGTGTTTGAAGAGATCAGGGTGAAAGAACGCCGAGGCGACTATCTAGGAAAAACAGTACAATTCATCCCTCACGTGGTTGATGTCATCAAGGAGAAAATTCGTGCCACCGCAGAAAAAGAGCATGCTGATATCATGTTGGTCGAAGTGGGCGGCACCGTCGGAGACATGGAAAGCGACCTCTACATCGAAGCGATGCGGCAGCTGCAGGATGAAGTCGGCGAAGAAAACATCTTGTATGTGCACTTAACTTACGTGCCTATTCCGGCCGGCGTGCATGAGCAAAAGTCAAAGCCGACGCAGCAAAGCGTGTATGAATTACGAAGACGCGGGATCCAGGCAGATATCATCATCGGACGCTGTCAAGAACTATTGACGCCGGAGATCAAGGGCAAGATCGCCTCTTTCTGCGGAGTGGATAAAAAATCCATCTTTACCGGATTAGATGTCGATAATGTGTACAAGATTCCTTTTCTGTTAGAAGAGGAAGGCATCATCGAGATCATCAATCAAAAATTAGGATTAGGGGTTGCATCCACGCCTGACCCCTGGAAACAGTTGCTGCACAATCTGGAACATCCTGCTCAGGAGATCACCATCGCGTTATGCGGGAAGTATACCTCATTGACCGACAGTTATGCCAGCATCAAGGAAGCATTGATGCATTGCAGCGCACATACCAAAGCTAAGATCCAGATAAAGTTCATCGAAACGACAGAGATTGAACAGGGAAAAATGAGCGCGGCTGAGACATTGCAAGGGATTGATGGAGTGATCGTTCCCGGCGGCTTTGGCAGCAGAGGAGTAGAAGGAAAGCTGGCGGTGATACGCTATTGCCGGGAGAATAATATTCCCATCTTAGGAATTTGTTTCGGGTTGCAGCTGATGGTGGTGGAATTTGCCCGCAATGTCTGTTTATTGGAGAAAGCAAATACCACGGAAGTTGATCCGCACACCGCACATCCAGTAGTAGATCTTATGACGGAACAGAAAGCGATCACCGCCAAGGGAGCGACCATGCGCTTAGGCACCTATATCTCCTATTTGCGTGAAGGAAGTCTAGCACGGAAATTGTATAATTCAGAGATTGTATCTGAACGGCATCGCCACCGCTATGAGGTTAATCAGCATTATCATCAGTTCTTCGAAGAGAATGGATTGAGTATCTCAGGCCTATATCTAGAGAAAAATCTGGCAGAGTTTATCGAGCTGAAAGATCATCCTTACTTTATTGCTACACAGGCGCATCCAGAATTGAAAAGCAGATTGAGCACTCCTGCACCGTTGTTTTTAGGGTTGGTGAAGGCGGCGATGGAGAAATCTATTTCTTCCAGTCCATGACTGTTCCACTAGGAATTCCGTCTAGCATTCTTTTAGCGTATTCTTCTGCTGAATTGTAAGCTGGTTTTGGTTGGCCAAAACTTGCATTATCTTCGAGTGGAACAACTGACGATGTTGTTTGCTCGCTGACGATCGCACGACGTACCCCACGAACGCGGTTAAGATTATTGATACCACAATCATTGGCGAAGAAATGAGAGATGTAATCGAAACCGTTAAGCCAAGAGGCCCGCGCAACTGCCCCTTCTTCTGCATGTTCTCGAACATACTCAGGATTAAGAACATATATTCGAGCTTCACTGCTGTGATTATCCTTCAGCATCTTCATATTCTCAACAAGATCTTTTCCTTGTCCAAACACTCTTTCTACTATCCTGCGTTCTACTGGATTCAACTTGCTATAATTAACAGTGGAAACAGTAAGGTAGTTGGATTCTTCATCAAATTTCTGTAATCTCATCTGGTTTAAATCTAAGACCAGGCTATCTTGAGCATGAATTGCTGCCTCGGATTCAGCAGCATCAGGAATATAATTTCCGTTTTGGGTTAATTGAACAAAGGCTTCATCGATGTGCTTTAACACTAGATTATGTGATTTAGTGGTAATGACTATCTTGGGGGTATTGTTCTCAACAAAGTATAATATCCCATCAGAAGTATAAAAGAAACTGCCTCTTAACTCTTTTCGAATCTCTTCGTTTGGATGAGTGCGGCGCTCTTTCATCAATTCAGATGCTGAAAGCATGGTGCTTGGCTCTAGCTGTTTATAGGCGAGTAAATCACCAACAATATTTTCTAATACCTGAGCCATACTGTTGCTTTTATACACCATTATTTATAAAATTTTGCTAGTAAAAATGGAAAAAGAAAATTAAAAAACAAAAATCCCTAAAACACTTCTTTCTTCAGGAGCAATTTTTCTAAACTCCACTTGCCGTTACCATGCACAACTACCATGACGAAGCAGGCTAGGAACAGAAGTGCTAACTCTCCTTTATTCACTATAGGTATTAACCCATTCGGAAAGTGTACTGTTGCTAATGCGCCGATCATGACTGCCATTCCGCCTACGGCGGACAATCTGGAAAAGAATCCTAATGCGATGGCTAATCCGCCAACTAGTTCTATGGTGCCCGCTAATCCCATCAAGCTCACTAATGATACCATCCCTTTAGCACCAAACCAGCCAAATAGTTTCTGCGCACCGTGCTGCGCAAACATCAATCCAACAATTATACGAAAAACTGCATACCCTTCCGCATGATACTTCTGTAATTTATCTAAGAACATCTGTAGATCACCTTTTTAGTTTATGGAATATAATCAGCGGAAAGATATTTAAGGTTTCCGAAAGTGCAGTCATGAGAATGGATCCATTACTGATACTGGTGTTAATCTTATTTATCACGGTTGCTGCTTTAGCTTACAAAATTGGTCTCTCTTCTGGTGCATTGCAACGCGATAGATACTGGGAAGAGCAGATTCCCGGCATCAAGAAAGAATCTATTGAGCGCTCCAGAGCTTCTTTAGGCGGACAATTTTCAGAACAACTTGCACCATATCTGCCGAATTTTAAATACAAGCCGACTGAATGTAAATTTCTTGGCAAGCCAGTAGATTTACTGGTCTTTGAAGGATTGGATGAGAAAGAAGTTACAGAAATAGTATTTGTGGAAGTGAAGAGCGGCGGTTCGGAATTGAATACGGTGCAACGGAAGATCAGAGATGCAGTGAAAGCAGGCAGAGTGCGCTGGGATGAGTACCGGATTCCGAAAGAGTTGACGATGGGGAAGGAAGAATAAAAGAATTTATTAAGGCCAAAATATTTTTATTAAAAATGAGCAAAGTCCAGATATATGATACTCCGGAAGAGATGTGGGAGCAGTTAGGACAAGAAGTTTGTGATACTAATCTGAGAACACGAGAAACACTGGATGATCTATACGAGAAAGCCATGTTGGAGTATAAGGAAAAATCTGGTTTTAATGGGCGCTTTCTTGAAGCACAACAGAAAAAATCTCAGAGAACCATACTTTCGCCGGCTAAAGTTCACTTACCAAAAAGTGAGCAAGAAAAATTCAACAGGCAGTATCGTGATCTAGGAAAAGGTTTAGAATTAACTATTTTAGTCTCTCTATTCACAGTAGGAAACGAATACATTTTTGGTGAGGGGAATAGAGGAGAGCTCCCAAATTCATTTGATGAAGGTTCTGAGTATGACAACATCGCTTCTCTAGCGCAAGGTGTTAAGGAAGAATTATCAAAAGTTACATATTTTGGAATTAGATTTACCCCTGCATTCTACACTACAAGAGAAGAAGTGCCACTCATACCAGAAGAGATCAGCAATAATCCTGAAGGTTTTTTGCGACATTTTACTGAAGATGCAAAGAAAGACAGCGCTCTTCCTGCAGAAGTAAAAGAATTGTTCTTTGAAGGATTACGAGATCTTGTGTACTGCAAAGACAAAATAAGAGGATTAACTGACCAAGAATGTGCTGAGTTTGAACGATTGTATAATCCTAATACCCCTTAATCACTTTCTCTCTCAATAACGTAGACTTATGCTTTCCTACCTTAAATGGCTTGGCCCTCAGTATCTTCGGCTTTAAGCCCAGTTCTTGCAACTTCTTTGCCAATACTTTCTCATCGACTTTATGATCATATCCTAAGAAAATGACATCAGGTCTCTTTTCTTCAATAACCCTGAAATGATTGTCCGGATAACCTAAAACAGCTTCATCAACGATCTGAAGATTTTTGACAAGCTCCAAGCGTTCTTTTTCGGAGAAGATGATCTCTTTTTTCTGCATCTGCTTGGTCTTATCTCTGGCGATGATCACGATAAGATAATCGCCGTGCTTTTTAGCTTGTTGAAAATAATTTAGATGGCCAAGGTGCAGTAAATCGAAGGTGCCGAAGCACATCACTTTTTTCATTTGTTTGGTAAAAGTGTTTAACTATTATTTAAACTTTGCTTCAAACTCTCCCGCTAGCAGTAAAGAGATAAGAATAAATAGTAGTCTTTCATTATTTAAGTGAAAATGAAAACTACTATTAATCTTTCTCCTTGGTACGAAGAGGCTAAAGTAGTTGAAACTTATCTTAAAGAAGCGCCAAACAAAAAAGAAGTTCACTGGTTTGATCTTCCAAACGGAACACAATTTTTACTGAAAAATTTTCCTAATACTTTAAGAAAACTAGGTAAAAGCAATATTGTTAACATAGAAAGGTTAAAGAAAGCTTTTGGAAAAAGTAAAGATATCAACGATTTAATTGTTGGGATTAAAAAAACTATGAAAGGAAATGGATGTTTAAAAGTTAAATTTCCCATAAAATTAGATAACAGAGACTATGTCTCCCTCTATTCATTAATGCTTTCTGAGGGATCAAACTCTTCTGAATTTTCACTTCATGTTCCAGAAGAGTTCTTTCATGATCTTTTTCATGAAAATATTAAAACTCTAACATCAGATGATTTCTCAAAAAATATTGTCATAGATTTCAATAATGGTTTCAAAAGGTCAAGAGCTCCAGCTAAAATAAGGCATTTGATCCCAATAGATGAACATCTCCCAAAATTTATTCTCCTTGAGAAGGAATTTGCAAGGGAATATCTCAAAATAGCTTTTGAAGCTGAAGGAAGCCCCATACTAAACAAGGATAAGATAAAAAGATACATTAAACTGTCTAGATATGTTGATATCTCAAAGTATGTAAATCTAGAATTGCCTTCTGAAAGAAGAGTTTATACTGGAGAGATTCAAGAAAAATATTCCTCGCTTTACAACAAAATTAAAGAATATCCACCATTGACTTTATTAGGTGAATTTATTCTTCTAAAAAAACACTTTGATATCGATAGTAAAATTATTTTAGAAGCAATTAAACAAAATAAAACTTTTTTCCGCACAGGTAAGTTTAGTGCACGTTGGACATTGGTGATATATGCAAATAATATAAATAAATTCATTCAAGAAATTAATTTTATCTCAGAAAAGAAAAGAGAAAAGTGTGAAGAAATGTTGAAGATTAGAGCAAATCATCCTCAATATTCAACATTGAAATTTATTAGGGCAGTTGAGAATAAAGGAATTATTCTAAGAAAAGATTTCATAACTATTATGAAGAAAGAAGGATACAAAAGTCCTAGTTGTTATCTCCATAGGTTTGAGAAAAAAGGCCTATTAAAAAGAATTGAAGAAGGAAAGTATAAATTACTTATCGATTAAGATTGCATCTTTTATTATCAATTTACCCGTATTTAAGGAGCTCATTACCTTCTCTGTTTTTACCAAAGAGATTCTTTTTCTAAACAACGGACAATCCAAAACAAGTGTCTCTGCTTCACCACCTTCAAATGCCTCGTTAATTCCTACTTTTTTATGCAATCTTTTGAGCTCCTCTAGCATTTTCTGATCAATCTTCCTTCCCAGCCAAGTTTTATCCAATCCTTCTGCAGCAATTGCAGTTAATACTATCTCAAATTCATGAGTAAGCAGATCCTGTAAGTGCTGGTCCTGCGGCTTGTGCCAGAGCGGGGAGAATATCTTTAATCCTAATTTGTCGCAGATTTTTTCGATCCTATCCCGTTGGTAGGTAGAAAATAATGCTCCGGAGACAATGCCTTCTATCTGGTATTTCTTCTGCGCTTCCTTAAAGGCTTGTTCTAAATCCTTCAATTCAGATTCTTTTTCTCCTTTGGTTTTTTGAATAAGGATAGGCAACCCCATCGCTTCCGCCTGCATCTCCACCAATTCTGTTCCCGCAGTCTGAAACATGTATGAATCAGCATTTTCTGACTTGATATGGATCAAACAAGTCAATTCATAATTTTGCTGTTTCATGATGTAGGCAGCGGCAGTAGAATCTTTGCCGGAGGAGAAGAGTACACCTAGCTTTACATTGTGAGTGGGATAAAATATTCTTAGATAGGCGGATTTTGAGGGAAATTTCTGTTGCTTCGCTAATTTTCCCAGAGCGTAATCAAATTTAGAGCCATATTGGGCGGCAGTTTTCTTTCTAAAGGCATATTCTTTGGCAATCCCTTTCTCCAAGGCTATTTCGCGAAGAATGTATTTTGTCACTTCTCCCTTGATCTTATATTTCCCGGGAATCTTTAGGGCGTAGTCGATCAGCTCTAAATCTAAAAATGGAAGACGCAACTCCATGCGGTTATCCATAGTGATGACATCATCGCGATACAGATCACGTTCGTACATTTTCCTAAGTCCGGAAAGACATTCCTGATTGATATTGGCAGAATTTTTGTGCCGTTCATATCCGGCAAATATTTCTTCACTTCCTAAACCGGAAAAGATAACCTTGCAGCCGTCTTCCTTGGCCATCTCGCAGGCGATGTAGAAGGTCAACGCTACGCCGACCTTGACCACATTTGAATCTTCGATCAAGGGAACTATCTTTTGCAGATATTTTGGAATCTCTGCTAGTTTTATTTTCTTGACCTTGAGTTTCAATCCAAGATCTTTAGCGACTTTTTGCGCTGCTTCTAAATCCGATGGAATTGTACCTGATTCAGAATCAAGAACGGCAGTATAACTAGTGAAATCATATCCTTTATCCTTGAAGTATTTTGCTAGATAGGTTGAATCTATCCCTCCGGAGAAAAGCAAGCCAAATTTCTTTTCAGGGATCATTTTTTCAATAGCCAGATTCAACAGTGCAGCAGTTTTCTCTTTAAGCTCTTCAAATGATCCTTTATGTTCCGGTAGGTAGTCAAAGAATTCGCGATTGATGGATTCTAATCCGTTTTTTTCTATATCATACTTGATTATCTGGCGAGGATTCAGTTCCTGGATGTCAATAAATCCTATCTTCTCCAAGGCTTTCTTTTCTGAGGCAAATGCGAAGGTATCGGTGGTGTAAGAATACCATAATGGTTTCTCGCCTAAGATGTCACGGGCAAGATAGAGAGTATCATCTTTCCAATAGGCGAAAGAATAAACTCCATCCAATTCTTCAAGTCTTTCTATGCCAAATTTGTCCAAAAATAAAAGCAATAATTCTGCATCGTTTTTGGCGTTGAATTTGTATTTAATGTTCAGCTTCTTCCAGTTGTAGATCTCACAGTTAGCCACTAACAAGCCATCTTTCTTGATTGGCTGGGGAATATGGTCTACAACTGCGTGCAGGGCATGACCAACTACGTTTCTATCTTTCAAGGGGTAGAATTTCTTCAGATCATGGTGGTGCTGGATCTCATGCTCATTGGCGATGCCAAAGCCGTCTCTTCCCCTATTATGCAGGAAAGCTAACGCTGTTTTTACTTTGCTGAAAGCGTCCTGGTCATTGAATATGCCAATTATGCCACACATGAGTGGTTAATTTTCAATAAATTTATAAAATATGCTCTAAAAAATGAAGTTATGAGAGATTATTACAAAGTCTTAGGTGTAGACAAAATGGCATCTGAACAGGAAGTACGGAAAGCATACCGGAGATTAGCGCTCCAATACCATCCGGACAGAAATAAAGATAATTCGGCTACACAACAGTTCAATGAAGCGACAGAAGCTTTTCAAGTGCTTTCAGATCCACAAAAAAGAACTAAATATGATCTGTTTGGAGGAGAACTCTATTCAATAGGGGTGGTAGATCTGGAAGGAAGAGTAGGATTAACAAAAGAACAGATGAAGATCATGGATAAGGAAAAATTATCCAGATTTAAAGAAGATTATCAACGCTTGCAATCTGTTTCTAAAATCTTTTCAGCCGCGATGGGAATCAGCGCAGGAATGGTGGGAAGTTATGCCATCTATGAACAGTTCAAGGATGCAGGAAATGTTGGATATATATGGTTGTTTTTTTCCTTTGTAATAGGTTATTCTGGTTTTTCTGGTAAGATAGAAACAGGGAGAGCACTAAAAGAGAAAAAAAGAGACATAGAGATTTTAACTAAAGACATTGAGCATTATTATGGTTCTATATTTAATAAAAATGAAAGTTTGTAGATATTAGAGAAGAATAATATATTTAAATAAAAGTCTATAGCTGACAAAACAATGGAAATAAAACCTTTTACCAGCCCCATCAGGACCTATATTGCCCGGCAGCTGCAGGCTTCTTTTCAATTCGGTAAAAAATACGAAGAGAAAGAAGAAAAAACCTTTGAAACCACGGAAGCGAGATATGAAGTGCGGGTGGTGGAATGTTATTTGACAAAAGAAGAAAAAAGCTCGGTTGACCAATCACGACCACTAGAACCTAGATCAGATTTATTTTTTTCTTCTTCATGGTTTGAAGTCCATGATATTAATGACCGCGATTTGGATGATTTTGTCGAAAATGAGTGTGTCCATGACGGCAATAGTGAAGATACAGCAAGTTATTTACTGGGACTTGATGATGACCATAAGCATTTTTCTTATTGCAAAAAAGATTGGTTCAGCAAACCAGAAATATTTGATGATATCGCTTACAAATATAGGTCGCTTAATGGAGTTGAAATAAAATCTCTTGATTCCTTGCTCAAACAAAAATTAGGCACTCTTTACCGCAAGTGAACTTCTAAAATATCTTTATCATGCAAAACATGATTGGTCATAAGCCTCTGACCGGGGAATTTAGCGGATTTCCCCCATACTCTGGCAAACTTAAACTTTTTCATGAAATCCTTATGTAATTTGTTGCACACGTCCCCGATAGTAGAATTGCGCTTGATGATCAAAGGTTTTTCTGTGTCAGCATCTTTTTTTGGCTCTTTCAGGCATACGCGCATGAAGTCCATCTTCTCAAAGATCAATTCCTTCAATGGTTCGATGTTAATGTCCTGTTCGGCAGAGATGCAGATGTCGGCATGCAATTCTCTCTTCACTTTCTCTACTTTAGCCGCATCGGTGATATCTATCTTAGTAAGACAGGTTATAGCCGGGACATATTTTTTATTGCCTTCGATGATATCAATAAAAGCGTCGACATCGACCGGGCTGCGGATCAGGACGTCGGCACTTACCATCTTAAACTCACGCATGATTTTTTTGATGGTCTCATCATCGAGCTCGGTAGGGACAGTTTTACCGATGTTGATCCCACCATAAGCTTTTTTCTTGATGAATACTTCCGGCCGCGTCTTGTTTAGGCGGATATTAGAATCCCAGACTTCTTTCAAGATAGCAGGATAATGTTCAGGATGGGTTACATCCACTACCATGAGTACTAAATCAGCATTAAGGATGACGTTAAGGGTTTCTTTACCTCTTCCACGCCCAGAAGCAGCGCCGCTGACAATTCCAGGAACGTCTAAAATCTGGATCTTTGCCTGCTTGTATTCCATCATCCCCGGAATGACGGTCAAAGTCGTAAACGCATAGGAAGCGACTTCGGATTGAGCGCCGGTAAGTTTGTTCAGTAAGGTTGATTTTCCCGCGGAGGGGAATCCTAACAAAAGTACGGTCCCATCTCCGGACTTGCGGACGGAATAACCATACTCTGAAGCCCCGGTTTTCTTTTGAGTTCGAGATTCCTGCTTTTCGCGGAGCTGGGCAATCTTAGCCTTGACGATCCCGACATGGCCCTGGGTAGCTTTATTGTATTTTGTTTTCTTAAGTTCGTCTTCCAGTTCCTTGATCTGCTTGTTGTAATCGACCATATTTTATTTTTAGTTGAGATATTTTTTAATACTTTTCTCAGCTTATTTATTCGCAATGTTTATAAACCAATCTGGTGATTATGTCCCATGTTCAATGAGACGGTAGTTGGCGCAGTGCAGACTGCAAAATCCTATGGTTACCTGATAGTTGAAGGGATAGTCATTCTGTTGATAACGTTTGTATTAGGGATGTTGACTCAGAAAATACTTTCCAAAGTCTTTCGGGAAATAGAACTCAACCATATCATGAGCAAAGTAGGAATAATGTACAATCTAGAGAAGTGGGTAAGCGCTATCATCTCCTATGTCATCTATCTGGTGGGCATTGTCATTTTTCTTCGCCTTTTAGGGATTGCGCCATATGTGCTATACCTGATCTTAGGAGCGGTCCTGATGCTGTTCATCCTGACTTTCATCGTAGGGCTTAAGGATGTCATACCTAATCTCGTCGCTTGGGTGATCCTGCATAAAGATGAAAGGATAACTGTAGGTAGAAGAGTAGAAGTAAAAGAGATCTCAGGAAGAGTGGAAAAGATAGGATATCTTGAAACTGAGATAGTCACCGATCATGATGATACTTTGTATGTTCCTAATACGTTGTTCTTGAAGTCGAAGTTTAAAGTGAAGAAAGACTGAGACTAGACTTTCTTTAAAATGTCAGCATATTCTACCCACCTATCAAACAAGGCCATCAGAATATAGGCCTGATTCGGTGTGTCTATATTATGAGAATGATACTCAATTGGTTTTCCTGACTTTTCATGCAGGACCAAACCATCTATTCCCTCGGCAGAGAGCCATACGCCGTTATTTCCCAGATAAAATTGACTTACAAAACAAGACTCTTGATGAAAGGTGTAAGGATTCAACCAATCCCATTGTAATCTTTTTAATTGTTCATTCGCTAACTGGTTCATCCTAGTTTGTCTTTCAAGAGGGATACACGCATCGATCATCTCTTCTGCAAAGACTCTATCTAATTTGACTGAAAAATCATATCTAGAGCCAAAATGAGGCTGCCAAATTATCCTATCCATCACTTTCACCGATCAATTCTTCAGACTTTCCAACAAGCTGACTACATCCCAGATCTGGGTCCGATGGTATGAAGAAAGATTCAAAGAGTTCAATTCTTCCAATTCAGAAAGCGCTTTTTCTATGGTCAATTCCGCATCCTGATTCAAGATGAGGATGACGGCAGTGATCTTTTCTTTCAATTTCTTGTTGGAGTCAAATTCTCCCCGCAGCTCTTCCAGGCGGGTGATGACTTCCTGCAAATTATCATTCATTTTTTTTCCTGCATTAGCTCTTTCTGGATATCTCCGATGCTTCTTTTAAGCTTTTCTTCCTGGGAAAGATAATTCTTAAGCCGCAGATCATTCATCTCTTTTTTTTCAGCTAATTCTTTAGAGACTGCGTCTTTCGGAGAAGCCACCATGATATGGCCCATGATCTTGTAACACTTTTCAGAAGTTTTTATCTCCTGCAAGGCGGACTCAAGTTCGATGAGATTGTTCTGAAGCTGTTGTTTTTGGAGAAGAAGATTTTGTAGGTTCTGCTGTAGCAATTGCAGCTGAGCTATAGTAGATTGATCCATGGTAAATTCTTCCTAAAAAGGTGTAAAATTATCGAGCTTTAACCTTGACCACGGTGCGTCGGTCTTTGTAGAGAACTTTGCCCCCGCAGTAAGGACAGCGGATCTTCACCCTAGTATATTCGTCCTCGACTTTTTTCCCGCAATCAAAACAGATGTAATACATTTTGCACCTTAGTTAGTTGTATATGCTTTGCTCGCAAATTTGATATTGCATTTTTGACATTGCCAGATCCCTAAAGCGAGACGTTTTACGCTAGTCTTGTTACAGGACGGGCATTTGTGCTTAGCTCTCTGCTGAACTTCAGCGATAGCAAATTTCTTCTTTAAGCTTGGTCCGTACCGTGCTCCGAATCTTTTTGTGGATGACATATTGACAATGAATGGGGCTGCCCGGATTCGAACCGGGGTTCAATGGTTTTTTTGTTTTCCGGTCATCGCCGAAGCTCACCCAAACCATTAGTGATAGTAACCCAAAGCAACGCTGGTTTAACTTTACCAGGCTACACTACAGCCCCACGGTTTTATTTATAAAGGTTTTGGAAATTTCGTGAAATTTCGAAACCCCGGAAATTTTCAATTTCCGTATGGTTTCTGTTAAGAAACTTCAAAAACCTTGGTTTTTGTTAATATCGCTTAATTCGGCTTAATTTTAAAAGGTTTGTGGTGGAAAAGAGATTATTTCAAGGTTACCAATCCTTTAGGAGCAGTTGTCAGGATTTTAACCTTGCTGTCAAATAGAAGGGTGTCTTCGATCCTGATCCCATATTTTCCTGGAAAATAAATGCCCGGTTCGATGGTAAAAACGTGATTCGGCTGGATGGTCTGCTTGGCTTCTTCAGAAAAGGAAGGTGTCTCATGAATCTCTATACCTACTCCATGGCCAAGGGAATGGATGAAGTATGAAGAGTATTTCCCTAATTGTCT
>JAUSJN010000001.1 GCA_030647325.1 Nanobdellota archaeon
GTAACGGCAAAGCAAATACGCAAATGCTTTTGCACAGGCATAAGGACTCTGCGGACGAAGATGCGTTTCCTCAGTCTGGGGATTATCAGCCTTACCGAACATATTTGAAGAGACAGGCTGGAAATATTTTATTTTAGGATCAATCTGCTTGATTATCTCTAAAATACGGCCAACTGCCGCTCCGGTAATGTCACAGCTATAGCCTACACCATCATAGCTCCAGCTGACATGATCCTGATCTGCCTCATTATATATCTCATCGGGGCGAACTTTACTGATAACCCTATACAACGAGGTTGGATCAGCTAAATCTCCGCGATGCAGAGTGATTTTATCCATGAGATGAGCGATATTCTTAGTATTCCCCGTAGCCGAATGCCTGACAAATCCATGTACGTCATACCCTTTAGACAAAAGTAATTCTATCAAATAACTCCCGTCCATGCCGGTTGCGCCTAGTACTAAAGCTTTCTTCTGATCGACCACTCTAAATTCCGGCAGCGGAACGATAAACTTTCCCCCCTGCTTCCTCCATTCTTCTTCACGCGCATAAAACTCCTTGAAGAATGCATAAGGCAACACCAAAAAATAATCAGGCTTCCGTTGACGCGCTTCTTCCTCTGAATAAATTGGGATCATGCTTCCTACCGTATACTTGCCCCACTTGAATGAACTCCGTTCAGAAGCGCCTTCAATCAACTCCGGCCCTAGACCATAATACTGCAAGATGACATTCCCTTTTGTTGAAGCACCATAAACCCATACCTTCTTTCCTCGGGCAACTTCTTGCTTGATGAAATCAACACATCTTCTTTTATTTTCCTCTAAGCGATTGAAAAAATCAAGATATACTTGCTTATTTTCAAACCCTTTCTCAGCGTCGCGTACCTTTTGGATCCTTTCCGCAGCTTCCACAGCAGCCTGAGTTTTAGAGCCGATCTTGCGGCTGTAGATCCGATAACTCCCGCCATTTACCTCATTGATCTCCACGTCAATGATTTCCAGACCATTTTTGTTAAACAAATACTCCAAAGATTTGAAAGAATAATATTCCAGATGCTCATGACAGATATTGCCCACATCATTACTATCTAACATATTCTTCAAACACATTAATTGAGCGATAAACACTCCATCATCAGTCAAGGCATTTGCTGCATCCGCAACAAACTGGTTTGGATCTTCCATGTCATAGAACATGCCGATAGCGGTTACAACCTTCGCTTTCTTACCTACTACTTTCATGTAGCTATCTAAAACCCAGAAATCGTGGATGAGATGAGAGATTCCTTTGCTTCCTTCTTCTTTCAGATTATCAGCTGGTTCAACTCCTACCGTAATTAATCCAGGAACTTGATACGACCTCAGCAATGTCCCATCATTAGAACCGATATCCAGCACCACATCACCTGCTTTGAGATCGAACATCTTTTCTGCCTTCTCACTGATCTCCCGCAAGGCTTTTTTCATGGTATCAGTAACACCGGACTTATACCAGTAGAATCGGGCGTACAATAATTCCTGCGGGGCAGTATGTTTTAGTTGTACTAAAGTACAGTTTTCACACATGATCATCTCTAAAGGAGCTTTCCCGCATCTATGCAGGTCATCTTTATTGATGAAATTATTGATATACTGCTCACCTAAGGAGAATAAAGGAACTAATTTGTCAGAATAACACATCCTGCAGGTAGTTCTGGTAGTATAGGTTAAAGGAATATCAGCCATAAAACAACCCTATAAAACCCCTATAAAAAGATTGCTAAACTACAGTCATATTTAGTGGGAATAAGATAAGAAAATCACCGAAACACCAATCTCTTATTGAGTCCGTAATTAAGCACGGAAATGACTCCTGCTGCTAATACAATAGCAATTAAGTAAGGCAGTGTTAAAAATTCAGTAAGCAAATACACCGCCAGCCAGTTCAAAGTGCTGATACAAATGATCACTATTGCAAACAGCCAAAACTTCCCACTCTTCCTAAAAGTAACAAAGGAATGATAGGCAAAAAGGAAAAAGATTTCACAGCCTAAGGCAATAGCAAAGGAAAGCATGTGCCACAACTGAAATACTTCCGTAAGCACATAAGTTATCCCTAAATTCAACAATAAGCTTAATCCGCCGCCAAAGAGAAATTTCACATACTTATACAGATCCTGTCTTGCTTCTAAAGAGATATTCATGCCCTACTCCTTATTTCCAAACCTAATTTTCAATATCCGTATTCCATACTGCCAGCCGAACTTCAGTAGCCGTGCATATCCTGTATCCAACTTAGATGTTCCGCCTTTCCGATAATTACACTCGTACCCTACTTCAGTAATCTTAAATCCATTCTTATGCGCCCGATATACAAAATCGGCAAAATATTCCCCAAAACCTTCTTTAGATAGCGGAACCGCATCGGTAACATCTTTCTTCACCGCGATGAACCCTGAAGTATAATCCTTAGCCTGAAATCCTAACACGAGCTGGGCATAGACATTGAAAATGGTGCTCATCAATGCCCTAGTCTTAGTCCTATTGTCTTTTCCACCTGCTGCATAGCGAGAGCCGATAACCACATCGTGCTCTTCTAACGGGGCTAATAACTTTGGAACATCTTCAGGAGGCAATCCTAGATCGCAATCCATCCAGACCACGTAACTTCCCTTTGCCTCTTCTACGCCTCGAGCTAATGCAGAGGCCAATCCTTTCTCATCCATCCTGCGGATCAGCCGCACTTTAGGGTGCCCATACTCTTCCACCAGCTGCCCGGTTCCGTCCGGGCTATTATCATCTACAATAATGATCTCTTTCAATCGAGAACCTACTGCTTTAGAGATTCTGTCCACTGCTTCGATGATATTTTCCTTTTCATTATAAGAAGGAAGAACTACGGAGACGTCACTGAGCGTTTTCATGTTTTAGGTTCTCTGTCCAGTGTAGATCTCTTTGATTGTTTTAGCAATATATTGTATCTCTTCCTCGGTCAGATGGCTGGAAGACGGCAGATAAAAACCATTTTTTTCTAAATATTCAGTATTAGGAAAATCTCCTTGCACTCCTAAATGGGCATAGGCCGGCTGCTTGTGCATGCCGATAAAAAATGTCCTGGTTTCAATACCTCGTTTCTGTAATTCATCCCGCAATTGCGGCATGGTCAAGGGAAACGGCTTATCAACTACAAGACCATACATCCAATATACATTCTTCGCCCAGGGTTCTTCTACCGGCAGTTTAATCCCCGGAACATCTTTCAATAAAGAATTATACAGCTGTGCATTCTTCCGTCTAGCCCCCACCAACTCATCGATTCTTTCCAACTGCGCCAGACCGATCGCAGCCTGCATATTGGTCAGGCGGTAATTATATCCTACTTCCTGATGTAAAAATCGCGGTTCACCAAAAAAATGGTTTCGTAATTTTTTAGCATGTTCAGCCCATTTCTCATTGTTGGTAACCACCATCCCGCCTTCACCGGTAGTGATGATCTTATTAGCATAAAAACTAAAACAGGCGATATCTCCTAAAGAACCGGCCTTCTTTTCTTTGTACTCTGCGCCGTGCGCTTCCGCCGCATCCTCAATGACGATCAGATTATGCTTTCGCGCAATCTTCAACACCGCATCCATGTCTACCGGATGGCCGTAAATATGCACTATCATGATCGCTTTGGTTTTAGTAGTGATTTTCTTTTCGATCTGCTCCGTATCCATGTTCCAGGTCTTCAGCTCCGAATCCACAAATACCGGTTTCGCACCGATCTGCACGATAGGGTTGCAGGAACCGATCATGGTAAAAGAAGGCATGATCACTTCATCCCCTGCTTTGATTCCTACTGCCATCAAAGCCAGATGGATCGCTTTTGTTCCATTGGAACAGCTCACTCCATACTTCACGCCACAATATTGGCTAAATTTCTCCTCAAATTCCTGGATATATTTTCCCGCTGAAGATATCCAGCCGGAATTGATTGCGTCAGTTACGTACTCTAACTCTTTCCCTCGCAAGGTAGGTTCGCAGACGGGAATGAATTTTTTCATTGTCCTTCCCCTGATACAAAGCGCTTCTCTTCTTCTTTTCCCCTATATGGGCCTTGCTTCAACTCTATCAATTCTGTTTTTTCTAAAAAAGTTAGTCCATGACCTGTATTGAGTACTACGGTATCTCCTTCTCCTACCAGCACTTCTGAAACTTTAGCATCATTCTCCTGATCGTCAAATAGATCAATCTTGATTCGCCCTGATTTAATATAAAAAAATTCCTGCACTGCTAAATTTTTCAATTCCGGAAAAGGATTGTGAAAATGGGCCGGCACTATATCGCCCTTAGACCTGGCATGAAGACCTACTTGTAAAGGAAAATGATCAGGAGTATGAAAAGACATTTTCTTCCCGGAAGCCTGTAGCTCATCTAAAGCTTTTGCTCGGATAATAACTGCTAAGAGCTTTCCTTTATAAACCACATTTTCAATAGCTTCCATTATAGTTGCTTTAAGCGCGAATATGCTTTAAAAAGGTTATGGACTTGAAAACTCTGGCTTCAAAATTAGATAAAAACTGGCAGGAATCGCCAGCAAAGCCAAAAGCAGATCAACATAGAGCAGCAAAAATCCCAGCATGTTCATTAAAACGCCTAATCCTTTAGGAGTGTAATTGTCAATAAATGTATCACCCTTCCATCCTACCGGATAAAACCAGAAGATGTGGGTGCTATCTATTGCGTCATAGATTGAAAAAGGAGCATCCACCGTTCCGGTGTAGACAACGAAATGATGCGCAGCCTTTAGCTCAGCTACTTGTTCCATGCCGGGCACTAAAAAATCGCTGATCCCTTTGCCGGTACTTTCTATGCGTTTAAAATCTTCTTCCTTCCAGCCGCAATAACTGCCGGTGCCACATTCAATATAATACAAAGGTATGGGAATTTTTGCTTCGGGAGAATTTTTAATCGCCTCCATGAGCTGCGATAAATGCCTTCCTTCCAGATAATGCCTGTCGTTGAGGACCCAGGCGGAATTCCCGCTGTAGATCCGCGGATCCATGATCACGATCGCATTTTCGGGGATTTTTTCATGGACAAAACTCCATAAAGGGATAGCGCTGGCGGATTTATTTCGCTCCGTCACTCCCTGTAAATAAACGAGGTTGATAATCACGGCAGCGGCAATAAAGACATGAACTGCGTACTTGAAACTAAACTTCTGTACTATTTTCTCGTGAACATAGACTAAGCCATAACCGGCAAAGATACTGAATACGAGAGGCATCCACAAGAAATGGCTGGAGCTTCCGGTCTGTCCGCCGATATATCCAACTAAGAACAACAGCGCGACCCACAACAGAACAATCCCCATTTTTTTCTCCTTCCATTCACTTTTACGGAAACAAAGGATTGTCCCGACTGCGCCGAAGAGCAGCAGTACTGTTTCCCACCGCAGCATCAGGGTGATTTTTTCTTGCATCACGCTTACCAAACGAGAAAACTCCCAGCTTTTCCCTTGCAGTCCGCCATGCACGGTCTCTCCTATCCCTAATATAGTTGAGAAATAATAATCAGTTATCTTCTTTCCTGAATCAGCATGATTATACACCAGATAATTATAGGAAAAAACAGGAAGAAGAACCATCAAAAAGATAAGAGAGCTTATCAAGACCATTTTGAAAGATTCCCTACTCAAGGCCTTCTCTTTTCCTTTAGACAGATAGTAAGCTAAGAGATACGCCGGAACAAATAAAGCGACAATATTCTTCACCATCACCGCCAAGCCAAAACTAGCTGCCGCCAGATAATAATGCCGTGCTTTCTCTTCTTTCAACGCTTTCAAAAAAAACAATAAGCTCAATAACACAAAGAAAAAGGCAGTCATGTCCATCTCAATATTGTATTCAAGCGCATAACCTGACAATGCGAACAGGAATGCAGAGATCAATCCGGCCTTCTCATTCCTGAACAATTCAACAGATAATAGATACACCAGAAAAACAGCCAGCGAACCAAACAATATGGACGGCAGTCTGGCCGCTATCGGACTTAGACCGCCCACCAGGCTATATCCGACATCAGCTAAGTAAAAATAAAGTGGAGACTGTTCTACTGTCCCTAAGCGGCCGGCAGATATGATATTCAGAGGCAGAAGGGAATAGATCATCTCATCGGTAGAGACATCAACTTTAGCTGCGGCAAAGAACCTCAGTGCCAAGGCCAGGAAAAAGATGAGAAGCAAGATTAAAGCTATTTTTTTTATTTTCATCTGCATCACTTATGTAAACGAACAGGTATAAGGAGATTCTCCTTCTTTTGGATTAGAGGCGGCAGCTAAATTTCCGCCTGCGCCGGCGCAACAATTGCCCAATTCCCTCACCTTTGAACAAAACTTCTCCCCTTTTGTTTCACATTTCTTCTCGACGCATTGCTGATAACCATCAAATCCAGTATTTTGGATAGCCATAAAAGAAAAAATCACCATCAACACTAGCAAAGAATACAAAACATACAATACTATCTTGCGGGATAAATCTGATTTAGTGAGTTCTTCCATTTAATTCACCTTGAATAATATGACCGTTTCATCCGAATAAATTGGAGTCAATTTGGTCGAGGTTAAAAACTCTTTGTAGCGCTCCGGTAATAGCGTCTTCACATCCTCCTCCCCGAATTTTTTGCTTAGATCATCATAATCCATATTCTTATTGATCAAAAAATATTCATACTCATTTCTTTTCAAAAACGAGTACAGCGTATCAAAATTCTCATGCAGGATATCTTTCCTGAATTCAATTATCTCTTCACACCAGATACAGCTGAACATTCCATACCCGATCGCTAACTTATCTCGGGGAGCATACAAAAACACCTTGGAATTAAGCGGGATCTGCTTGAACAATTCTCCGTATAAGAACGGCTCCTGCATGTTCATGAATGATCCTGAGGTGGGCCATATTGCAGTATTAACATCATATTTCTGCAAGCCGGAGGTGGCGATAACTCCGACCACAATACATAAGATAAGGCCGGCCTGCACTAATTTATTTTTTCTAAAGGTATTGATCAAGACATATGATCCTTCCGCTGCGATAAGCGCTACGGGGATGGCCAGCAAGAACCAGCTCCTGAACGCATCCCTGGCGATGGAGATAGGAAAAGTCATGCCATTGACTGCCCAGAAGGTATAGATCAGCCAAAACAAAGCGACTACTCTCCAGGTATTTTCTTTGGCGACTAATGAAGAGCGATATTTGAAGATCAGATATCCCAATCCAAAAAGAGCCAATAAGCTAAGGACAATTCCTATCCCTATAGGTGCATTGATTAGATTACTGGACTTAGCGACAAAGAAATCGCTGAAAGTATAAGATCTTGATCCTGTCCCTCCAGGATTAGTGAGAGATGCGAGTAATGCAAACAGTTTATCAAACAGATTGTAACTGGTGTTAGCAACTGCGTCAGCTGCGCCGTCATTTACCAGAACCGGTTCCCATGCGCCTATAAAGCCCTTAAGAGTATACTTCTGCACCATAGCAGTCCACCAAAACTGGCTGAGCACCATGCCGCCGAGGATCCCAGCAAAATGATATTTCAAGAAACTACCGTACACCACGGAAGCGACGATCGCATAGATCAAAAGTAGGGTAGTAATCTTGATAGGCTGAGAAAGGTTTTGAGTGACCCAGATCCCTGCCACCATCACTGCAAGAACTATTGCCCATTTTTTACCGTCTTCCTCAAAAATCTTGTTGAAGACATACAAGGTCGGAAAAATCAGCGTAATGGCCATGCCGTGGGCCCAGATGAAATGAGATAAGTAGCTCGGGATGACTGCTAAAAAAAATGTGGCCAGCAGAGCTTTGGTTTTATTCTGCATAAAAGAGTAGGCAAAGAAATAGAAAAAGAAAAACCCCAGGGAGATGATCAGAGCATTAAAGAACTTCATGGTCCAGGGAAGATCAGGAGAAGTTTGATGCAACACTCCCAGAAAAATATCGTAGGCTGGCGGATAGGGATCCATGAACGAGATGACTGAATTTCCTCCTCGTTGAGGAGAGTCATCTGCTATCGGGTCGTATGCATCTTTATCGAGAGCAACATACTTCACTCCCTGGGAATGTCCCCAAGGGTCTTCGTCTTCAAGATAAGGATAGGCAAAAGCTCCTGATGCATAAGTGTAAAAAGAAACTGCAAAAATAATGAAGACCGCCAACACAAAAAGATCACTCTTGGTCAAGACTAATTTGGGAAACTTAGTAGGCAGCTTAAAACCCCTACTTTTGAAATCTTTAAAGCAGACGTATAACGGAATAACTAAACTAAATAATAGAAATAATCTCCAATCTAAAGGAATGCGGAAAAAATTGATGATGATGGAAAGGATAGCAAAAACTCCTAAGCCGATCCCCATATTCATTATATGACGTTCAACCAAACCAGGCTTAGTCGCGGATTTTAAGTAGATAAAGTAAGTAAGAGAGAATCCTAAACCCCAGAGATAGATGAAAAATAAAAAGATAGTTGTTACACTGATCATGCTCTTTCGGGCCCCTGGACCTTTTTAAGTTTATCTGTTACTAACTTTTCATATTCTCCATCGATAAATAACCTGCACCATAATTCAACGTTAAGGAGCGACCAGATTCTCGCTGCGTTGACCAGATCCTGCAGCCCGTCTTTGCGGCTATGGCAATGGCGATCCAGGAGTTTCTTTACATACTTCTGATTAAATATTCCCCGTTTCTTGGTTCTCTCATCTAACAAGACAGAATAGACATATTTTTTCAGGTCTTTACGGATCCATAATGAGAAAGGCGTAGGAAAACCTTTCTTAGGCTGCTGGTATAGAATTCCTGGAAGAGATGATTTCATGCTTCGTTTCACGATATGTTTAAGTTCATGATCATGCAATTTAAACTTAAGAGGAATAGAATTAGCAAAATCCACCATCTCATTGTCGCAGAACGGTGTTCTGGCTTCTATGGAATGGGCCATCCCCATCTTATCCTCTACCACTAATAAGGAAGGAAGATAGGTCTTCAGGTACAAATATTGGATCTTGTCTGTTGCAGAAATATCCTTACGATGATATTGTTTAAGGACCGAAATGGTATTTTTGTTTTCCACCCGTTCATAAAAACTAGAAGATAATAATTTTTCACGTTGCTTTTTGTTGAACATGATAAATAAGCCCTGCTTAACTTCCTGATCAAACAAAGGAAAGAGCAAAAAATAAGCTACTCTCGGTATTTCGCTCCACTTGAAGAAAGAAAAAAACTTCAATGCCGCTAACGGATTTTTTCTGACCATATCCTTAAAGTAGCTGGCCTTGTACACAGGATATCCGGCGAATAATTCATCCCCGGCATGGCCGGTAAGGACCACTGTGACATGCTCAGAGACCAGCTTTGAGACCATATACTGTGATATGGCCGGTATCCCTACTTTCGGTTCATCAAGATGATAGATTATTTTCTCAATATGGGCAAGAAAATCCTGCGGAGTGATGGTGACTTCATGCATAATCGCACCGGCTTTTGCGGCAACCGCCCTGGAACATGCCGATTCGTCATACACACCGCCTTCCAGAAATTTGCCGGTAAATGTTTCTATTTTTTTCCCTTTATTTTTTAGACTGATTTTTTCCGCAGCGATAGTAGCGACTGAACCAGAATCAAAGCCTCCGCTGAGATATGAACCTAAAGGAACATCGCTGATCATGTGCCTGGTTATGGAATCAGAAAATACTTCCTTAAATTTATTGTAATAAGCGTTCACATTTTCCATATTTTTTTTCAGATACGAAGCATCCCAATATTGAGTTATGGAGACCTCTCCATCCTGTACCAAGATATAATGCCCGGGCAGAAGCATCTTCACACCTTCAAAAAACGTTTTCTCATCCATGATATTTTGGAAAGTGAGATACTCAGCCACCGCCTGAGGGTTGATCCTGCGCGGGATATTCTTATCAGCCAGAAAAGCCTTTATTTCAGAAGCAAACATAAATCTATGCTTATTATGATAATAATACAGCGGTTTAACCCCAACCCTATCCCGAGCTAGGAAAAGAAGATCTTTTTTTGCATCCCAGATCGCGAATGCGAACATGCCATTGAATTTCTGCACGCAATCAGGCCCATACTGCTCATACGCCCGCAAAATAACTTCCGTATCACTTTTAGTCTTGAAAGAACAACTATGTTTTGATTGAAGTTCTTTCCTTATCTCTTTATAATTATAAATCTCGCCATTAAAGACAATAACTGCTGATCTGTCATCATTATATATCGGCTGCTGTCCTGTCTTCAGATCAATGATACTAAGCCGTTTGTGCCCTAAAGAGACTTTTTTATCGACAAAAAATCCTTCTCCATCCGGACCGCGATGATCCAACAAAGAAGTCATCTCTTGTAAAAGTTTTTTATCGCTTGGTCCGTACCATCCAGTAATTCCGCACATGATTATCTCCGTTTCAATATCGTTTCAATGCTAATGCTTGTTTCTCTTTTGTTGTTCGCAAAGTGAACTAGAAAAAAATGTTTTTTCATTTTTTTCGTTTCTCGTTATTAGAAACTATCAATTCACTGACAAATCCCAGGCCAAACAATTGCAGTCCGGTCACAAACAGAAAAACGGTCAGCAAGACTAGCGGCAGTCGCGTAAGAGCTGCTTCCATCAGCACAAAGTTAAGATATAATACATAAAAGCCGCATAAAAATCCTGTTGCCATCAACAAAGCTCCCAGAGAACCAAATATATGCATCGGTTTCTTGGAAAAAGAAGATAGAAACTTCACCACTAAAAGATCCAAAAATCCGCCGGGTATTCTTTTCAGGCCCACTAAACCAAACTTAGATTTTCCAGATTTGCGGGGATAAAATCGTACCTGGACTTCTTTAACTTTATATCCTTGTTCTGCGGCTAAGATGACAAAATAGCGATGCCAGTCGGAGCGCATTGATTCAATATTATAGTACACTTCCTTGCGGAAAGCTCTCACCCAGCCTACATCATGAAAACTAACATTGAAGAGAGTCCGCACTAAAGCATTGAAACTTTGGGAAAGAAGAGTTTTTAGCAATCCCTGTCTCTTATTCATCCTGCGGCCGATCGCTACATCATATCCCTGTTCTAAAGCAGCTATCAATTTAGGAATGTCTTCTCGCGGATGCGATTCCAGATCTGAAGACATAAAAACAATAGTATCGTAACTGGCATTTTCAATACCAGTGATCATGGCTGCGGTCAAACCCTGATTCCTCTTATGAGAAATTACCTGCAGGCGCGGAAATATTTTCTGCAGTGAAAGCAGTATCGACAGCGTATTATCCCGGCTGGCATCATTGACTACAATTATCTCTCCAGCATATCCATTCTCTTCAAAAGTACGGTCTGCTTCTTGTACAAATTCTTCGATACAGCCCTGCTCATTATACGCTGGTGCGACCAGGCTGATTTTAGGCTTCATTACGCTGATTAAACCCTAAACAAGCACATATAAACTTTATGAATTAACCGACTACAAACCAAATGCAGAAACACCGATCAGGAAAACTCCGCTGACTGTAAAAGCGATCCCTGCCCAGGTATATTTATTCACCTTCTCTTTGAGAAAATAAGCAGAGTATATCGCTGTCCAGGCATAAGATAAGCCGGTCAGTGGATAAAGCAGGGAAAGATCAGAAAATTTCAGAGCGATGATCAGAGGCAATAATCCGCTGCCAAAAATGAACACCCCGATGAGGACATTCTGGCAAGCCTTGACTGAGAATAATTTTCCGCTTCGCTCTAATTCTTTCAAGCCTTTTTTCAGATAGATGGGAGCTAAAGCGCCATAAAATCCGCTGACTAAGACTAAAACAATGGACAAGATCCTCTCTATCATTTTGCCGCACCTTTGCCGTTACTCTTACCGCCGGCATAAATCAAAAATACGCCGGTAAATATCAAGGCAACGCCCAATAATTTAAAGAGAGTGATTGTCTCTCCAAATAAAAAAGCAGAGAGGAAAATCACCCAGACATAGCTTAAAGTCATAAATGGAAACAGATAAGAGACTTTCTTTTTCCGTAACACTATCATGAAAAGAAATGCGCCGACCGCGTATAAGGCAAACCCAGACAGCAGCATGACATTAATGAAAGAAAATAAATTCTCAGAATCTGACCAGGCCATCTTAAACGTAACTTGAGCGAAGGAAACCAAAACCGTGGAGATCAATACTAAGATCACTGCAAACATGCCGTTATTCCAAAAAGAAATAGGTGCTTTATCGCTCATTGTTTCTGAAGCTGGCCGGCGATCCATTGTTTTGTTCTTTCCAGTCCTTCATCAAAGGTGACTGATTCTTTGAATCCTAATTCTTCTATACCTCTTGTGTCTGGAATAGGTCGCAATACTTCACCGGTACGTTCAGGTATGAATGTAGGCTTCATTCCCGGCGCTCCATATTTCTGGGCAATCATTTCTGCCAATTCTAAAACACTCATCCGCACTTTGGAAGCGACATTGTATCTTTTAGCGATAGTATAGTTTGAGTTAGCGACTAAAAAGTTAGCCTCGGCACAATCCTTGACATAGGTAAAACAGCGTATCGCCTCGCCTTTACCGCATACTTGCGGTGCTTTCCCTGCAAGAGCATTGGATAAAAATAAATTGATCACTCCTGCTCCTAATCGGGAATCCTGCCGTTCGCCGTAGACATGATAATACCTCACGATAGAAGACTTGATACCATATTCTTTAGCAAAATAAAGATGATAATGTTCTGCCGCTAATTTGTTAGCGCCATAAATAGTAGTCGGTTCTTTGACACTTGTCGTATCATTGTAAGGAACCTGAGCATCCCCAAAGACTGAGCCGGTTGAAGCATGGACGATACGGGCCGAACTGCCGCTCTTGCGCATCGCTTCTAATAGATTCATATTTCCCACCGTATTAGTCATCACATCGGCCATTGGATCTTTTATGCTGGTCACTAATTTAGAAGTGGCCTGATTTAAGATTAGATCAACCCCCTCGATCGCTTTCTTGACCTCCTCAAAATTCCGAAGATCTCCTTTTACCGAAACAAAACGCGGATCTCCTTTAAGGTGAGCTAAATTATCCGATATAACTCCGCTGAAATTATCAAAACTCATTACTTTTTCCGCGCCTAATTCCATAGCCCGGTCGACGATATGGCTGCCGATAAAACCTGCTCCGCCTACCACCAGCACGGATTTATTTTTGACACTATTATTGAGATTCATTTCAAGATCTCCTTTACCGTGTTTACGATGTGATGGATGTTTTCTGAAGGAAGTTCAGGATACATCGGCAAGGATAAGATTCTCTTTGAGCTTTTTTCAGCGATTGGGAAGTCTCCTTCCTTGTAACCAAGATATTTCAAAGCAGGCTGCAGATGGAGAGGAAGAGGATAATGCACTTCTGCTCCTATGCCCTGAGCATTAAGCTCCTGTTTAAGCTGGTCTCGTGAATCTAATTCTATTACATATAAGTGAAAGACATGTTTATTGTGCTCTTTAACGGTAGGTGTTTTTACCAGAGATACTTGCTTTAATAATTCCGTGTACAGTTTTGCATTATGATTTCGTAGAGCAGACCATCCCCCAATATGCTTCATTTTCACTCGCAAGATTGCTGCGTGCAAGGCATCAATTCGTGCCCCATATCCCACCAGCTCACTCTCATATTTGGATATTCTTCCATGATTGCGAAGCTTTTTCACTATTTCCGCTACTTTCTTATCTTTGGTGACCAATGCTCCCGCATCACCATACGCTCCTAAATTTTTAGCCGGAAAGAAACTGAATATCGCGGTATCACCGACAGGAATTTTTCTTCCTTTGTACTCAGCATCAATAGCTTGCGCCGCATCCTCAACCACATGGAGATTATGCTTCCTGGCGATCTCTAAGATTCTATCCATCTCGCAGATCTGCCCATACAGATGTACAGGAAGGATTGCTTTGGTCTTAGAGGTGATTGCTTTTTCTATGAGATTCGGATCCATCAAAAATGTATCTTTATCCACATCTACAAAAACAGGAGTAGCGCCGGTGTTGATGATGGAAGATACGGTAGCGATAAAAGAGTTAGGTACTGTGATGACTTCATCACCAGGACCTATCCCATAAGCCTTAAGAGCCAAGAACAAGGCCGAAGTTCCGCTGCTGGTCCCGATAGCAAAAGGAGTTGCGCAAAGAGCGGCCAATTCCTGTTCAAACTTCTCAACTGGTTCTCCTAAAATAAACTGGGAAGAGTTGATGATTTCTTGGATAGCGGCATCAATTTCCGATTTTATAGAATCATACTGTGCTCGTAAATCAACTAAAGGAATCTTCCCACTTTTCATAGCAGATTCATCTTAAAATTGGTTTAAATAGTTTATGCATTTTA
>JAUSJN010000022.1 GCA_030647325.1 Nanobdellota archaeon
AACAATCGCACTCCTGAACCAGTCGCTCCTTTGCTAAGATACGCACCATCGACCATCCAATATGCTGAACCGGCAATGTCTACATGCGCCCATTTTGCTTTCTCCACAAACTTGGATAAGAACACGCCAGCGGTGATAGAACCAGCTTCATATCCTTTCCCTTTCTGGGAATTATTATTCAAGTCGCTTTTTGAGCCGTCCATCCAGTCCTGATACTCTTCAAAGAAGGGTAATCGCCACACCTTATCCCCAGAAGCATTGCCAGCTTCATGTAAAGCATGCAGCAACTCATCATCTTTTCCCATCACTCCGGCGGCATAATATCCCAAAGCGACTACACATGCGCCAGTTAAAGTAGCAAGATCAATCATCACTTCCGGATTATACTTCGCTTCGGTATACGCTAAAGCATCACACAAAATCAATCTTCCTTCTGCGTCAGTGTTCCCTATCTCGATGGTCTTACCATTATATGCCCTGACGATATCGCCGGGGTGCTGCGCAGTGGCATCGACCATATTTTCGCATAAAGGCATGACCGCCAGCAAATTCTTTTTCACTTTCAATTCTGCAGCAATCTTTACTGCTGCCATCACCGCTGCCGCGCCGGCCATATCCGTAGCCATGTCTTCAATGTATTTGGTCGGCTTCAAATTATAGCCACCGCTGTCAAAGGTGATCCCTTTCCCTATCAAAGCGGTATATTTTCCCTTTTTCGAACCGTTGTACTCCAGAATCACCAGCTTTGGTGGATTACTGCTGCCGGCATTCACGCCCAATAAAGCGCCCATGCCTTCTTTTTCTAATTCTGCTTTATTCAGGACTTTTAATTTCACCGAACTATATTGGGAAGCTACTTGCTTAGCCATCTTTTCCATGTACTCTGAATTTACTACGTTTGCCGGCTCATTGACTAGATCTCTGGTTACGTTTGTTGCTTCCGCGATCACTCTGCCTATTCTCAAACCTTCGCTAAATTCATTGCCGCCAGCCCACTGCAAGGCCACTAAGCTGACCGGTTTTTTCTTCTCCTGCTTTTCTTTGGAGAAATATTTGGTAAAACCGTAATTAGCTAACAACAGACTCTCTGCAGCGGCTCTGCCTAACAATTGCTGGTCTAGCTTATTGCTTGCTGCTTTCTCCACCACATTAGTTGTAAACGAAGAGAATAACCCGCTTTTCGTAGCAGTCACCATCTTTCCTAAAGCTTGGCGTACTTTCTCTACGGTCAAATCTTTTTTCTCTCCTAAGCCAATGACTACAACTTTCTTATAGGGGTGAGAAGCCAGTTTTGTGGCATACATCTCGCCAAACTTGCGTGAGAACGCTTTCCGTGCTATCGCAGCTTCCACTTCTTCTGATAATTCCTTGCTGAAAGACTTAGCGTTATCTTTATCTTCCTCAAATAATCCTAAAAACAATACATCCTGCGCCTTATCCAAATCTTTAGTTATCGTTATTTTCATGTTCTCTCACTCCTTTTTTCATTAAGAATATCGTTCAGACTTGACATGCTTCAGTGCCACTCCTTTTTTCATTAAAATCTCTTTGGTCTCCAATACTAGCTCCTTTAAGCCGCAAATATAAAAAGTTTTGTTTTCTACATTGGTGGGAAGATGCTCCTGCACCCTTCCGGTTGCACCCTTCCATTTTTCCCGAGTTAAAGTAGGGATATAGGTAAAATTTGCATATTTCTTCGCTAATTGCTGGAATTCTTGATGCAAAAATAAATCTCTTTTCTCCTTGAGGCTGAAAATAAGGAAAAATCTCTTATTTTTATGATGGGGAAGATGTTCCTTAAGCATGCTGTACAGTGGCGCGACCCCGGTCCCTCCGCCGATGAGCCAGATCTCCTTGTTCTGATCATCCTCTTCAAACACAAAGTGCCCTAACGGCCCCTTTACTTGGAAAGAATGACCTTTCTTGGCCTTTCTCAATACTTCAGAAGCAAAACCGCCGTCTACGATCTTGATGCATAGATCGATCTTACCTTTCTCAGAAGGGGGATTGAGGACGGAATATGATTTTAATCTAAATTCAGTGCTATTTTCTATCCGTACCGTCACAAATTGACCAGCCAAGAAAGTAAATTCCTTCGGTGCAGATAAAGAAAGAAAAATAACATCATCAGTCAGCTTTTTGTTCTCCAGTACGGTCGCTTGAAAAGCATGAAGGGGCATGTATCTAATACTATTATCTTACTTTAAAAAAGTTCTGGAATCTTATTTTCTAATGGTCAAAGGCTCTGCTTTCTCCCACACCTGCAAGAAATAACTCTGCAGGGCTTCGGAAAGAGAGGGATCTTTGATGTGCAGGTTAAACTTCTGGTCATATTCCGGGTTTTTCAAGGTGATCTTACACTCCCGGCCATCAACCATCAGTAATGAAAAATTATCCAGCGGATGAGATCGTAAATTGATTCCCTGCTTCAGATACTCCTTCAGGACGGACCAATTTTTCTCGCCGGAACCGGTCACGATGATGCGTACATCTATCCCTTTCTTTTTTGCTTCTACTAGATGCTGCAGTTTTACAAATTTTGCGCCAACTGTCTTGAAGGTCCAGCCGAGAATGTAATAGGTTTTTGTAGTCCTGCTAAGCGCATCATAATAAATAGAGGAAGAGGCTTCTTTTCCCATCGAAACATGCAGCACTTCCGGCGCTTTGAAAATCTGCTTGTCCTGCGCTAGATCCATAGCCTGCTGGACTAATGAACGTTCCATCTCTTCCAGAGATCTCTTGCGCTGCTGGATGAAAGCAGGAATAGCGATGTTTGGCTCGATAGTCTCAAAGAAAGCAACTTCACCTGAAAATTGCTGGATCAGATTTTTCTGCACTAGTTTCTTCAGGTTTGGATACACCGCCGTCGGCGGAACTGATGATCTTTCGGCAACTTCCCGGGCGGGCATCCTTCCGTGTTTCAATAAGGCGATGTAAATCTTTGTCTCATACGGACTCAGTCCTAACTTCTTTAACTCTTCCATTAATAGCTGGCTGTTATTAATAATATATAAATCTTACAGTTGCGGTCTTCTATTTATGAAAAACAACAACTACAAACGAGAATTAGAAGTTGCCAAGTACCTGGCTGTAGAAGCAGGAAAGGCCATCTTACCTATCTATTATGGAGCGATGGAAGTGGTGACAAAACAAGACAACACTCCGGTGACCAATGCTGATGTATTGGCGAATCGGATCATCCAAGATGGATTACAAAAAGCATTTCCTTTAGATGGGATTGTCAGTGAAGAACTGGAAACTATTGAAGGTTCGCGCTGCTGGTACATCGATCCCATCGATGGGACAAGAGGATTTATTGAACACAGTGATCAATTTGCCGTCCATATCGGATTAGCAGTAGATCAGAAAGCGATCTTGGGAGTAGTCTATAAACCGGTAGCTAAGGAGATGTACTATGCAGTGAAAGATCACGGGGCGTATGTGCTTTCAGTATTAAACACAGTAAGATCATTGCAGGTGCAAGAACATCCCAAGCTCACTGCAGCCATGGATAAGGATAATGCCTTAAGCGAGAAATACCAAAAACTTGCGAAAGAGTTAGGCATATCCAGGACTATCATCAGCGGAAGCGAAGGATTACGGGTCGCAAAAGTTGCAGAAGGCATCGCTGATGTGCATTTTAACATAAAACCAAGCAACTGCAGTACCTGGGATATTTGCGCGCCTTTCATCATCGCGGAAGAAGCAGGAGCGCACATACGGTATACCAATGCAGAACCGATCACCTACACCGGACAGCGGAAAATAGGGAACACTTTTGTCGTCGCCAACAGCAAGACTCTTGCGGACAGAGTCAGTGAACTGATGGAGAGAAGCTGAATCTATTTTTATTTTTTAAATTTTTAATTCGAAGAAATATTTGATAAGATTTCTAGAAGAGAAGGAACAACTTTATCCTGTAAGTGTTGGTATAAAGTGTTATGATCTCCGTGCGTATACAAAGGACCATTTAATTCTGCAACAAATTGGTGTTCTCCCGAACCGTTATGTGGGACTAAGTATAATCGAAACTCACTAGGGAACCATTCTGCCTGCTCAGAGACATCAAATTCGTCTGGACCATCACGTTCACAATGAGTGAATTTAGAGGGATATTTTGCAACTACTCTAATACCCTGATAATCTGTAAACTGGCTCTTTATCGATTTAGGTAGAGCTAAGGTATGCCTAAGAGGATGCCAAACCTTGCGTTGTATAGCTTCATCTCTTGAGCCATGGTAGGAATCATCCTTATACTGAGAGTAATCGTATTTATCCATTTTGATTTAGATTTAACTTTTCTTTAAAAATATATCTTCAGAATCTAAACAAATACTTTCCTAAATCAACTTTCCCCTCTTGAACCGTTACCCCTTCTTTTCTCAACAAGGTTTCCTTCTCAACAATCTCTTTTCCCACCAGGCAACCTTTAAATCCGCCCAATGAGCCATCACTTTTGACGACACGATGACAAGGCACGATTGGCGCATACGGATTATTCTTCAGAACCTGTCCGATAGCTTGATAGCCTTTCATCTCTAATGCTCTGGCCAGTTCCCGGTAGGTGGTCACTTTTCCTTTCGGAACTTGTTTACAAAGCTGGTAAACTTGCTCGGCGAGTTTTCCTTTTTTGATTTTTGCCATATGTCTATATACCCCTTCACCCGTTTCTCTCCTTTCGGCTCGGCATTTTTGCCTAAAGAATAATACTTCTTCTCAACCACTGAACCCCAAGAGAATTCTCCCTGTTCCTCTTCAATCTTATGCACAGTTATCTCTTTGGTCAAAAGGCCTTTCTGCAGGTTGTAATAAATGCTCCGTTGCGTTGCGGGAGGGAAAATCTCATTATACATTTTCGCCACCTGATAACCGTATCCTTCACCTAAATAATGCAGAATCTCTACAATATTCTGCCGGATCTTGCTTTTGATAGGCCTGCCTTTCACCATAATTGAGAAATACTTTTTAAAGTTTAAAAGAATTTCTTTATCCTGATGTCAAAACCGCTCCTTTCCAAGCAAAAACAGAAAGAAATAGCCCTGCAGCGTATCATAATACTATTCCAGCAGGCAGAGGACGTTTTCCAAAAAAACAAGGCTCTTGCCAATCGTTATGTCTCGTTAGCGAGAAAGATCGCCATGAAAGTGCATGCGCAGATCCCGCGCGAATTAAAGCGGCGTTTTTGCAAGCACTGCTATGCATATCTAAAACCGGGCGTAAATGCCAGGATCCGCACCAGAGAAGGAAAAGTGATCATCTCTTGCTTCGAATGCAAGAAATTCACCAGGATTCAGATAAAGAGGAAGTCTGCTTAGGCAGCATCAACAACTGTAGGGATTAATAATATCAAGAAT
>JAUSJN010000023.1 GCA_030647325.1 Nanobdellota archaeon
TGGCCAACTTAGAGAGTTTAAATTCTGAGTTTATTAAACAAGAATTATCGCAAGGAGAAAGGCTGATCAGACTGAATAAAATTGCAATTTCGCAGATGAGTTCTTTGATTGATAATAAACAAGTTAAAAGAGTGGAGAAAATTTTCCTCAAGAAGCTGGACTAAGCATTCAAATAACACTGTAAATTTCCATATAACTCTACAACCGTCTCTCCTTCACTTCCTCAACAACATCCCTCACAAAAGCCTGCACACTCACATCAAACTTCACATTCCCATCCCTATCCCGAACAGCTAACACTTTCTTCTCTACTTCCTTATCGCCAACTGTCACAATATAATTAGCTCTTTCCATCTGCGCATCCCGTACCTTCCGCCCAATCGATTCAGTTCGATCATCCAATTCTACCCGAACATTCTGCTGCAATAACAATTTCACAACACTCTTAGCAAAATCAATATTCCTATCATTAACGGTAACAATCTTCACCTGAACAGGCGACAACCAAAGCGGAAACTTGCCCGCAAAATGTTCAATTAGTACACTCATAAACCGTTCTAAAGAACCAGAGATAGCCCGATGTATTACAACAGGCCTCTCCCGTTTGCTTTCTTCATTCATATATCCTAAATTAAAGCGCTCAGGCAGATTAAAGTCACATTGTATCGTTGCTAGCTGCCATTCCCGTCCTAATGAATCTTTAAACAAGAAATCTAACTTCGGGCCATAGAAGGCTGCTTCACCGGGAACTTTTCTAAAGTTCAGCTTATTCTCCCGAGCCGCTTCTTCCAGAGAACTCTCGGCAATCCGCCAAACTTCTTCAGTACCTAAATACTTGGACTTATCATCTCCACGCACAGACAAGGAAACCCAATACTCCTTATCCATCCCTATGGTACTATAAAACATACGAATGACTGAAACAATAGCCGCAACTTCCTGTTTGATCTGCCCCACCCGACAGAATAAATGCCCGTCGTCCTGCGTTATAGCCCTAACCCGACTCAACCCCAATAATTGTCCGGACTTCTCATCCCGATAGATGGTAGCCGGTTCAAAGTACCTGACCGGAAGATCCCTATACGAAAATGAAAACGAATCAAAGATCTGCATGTGATGCGGGCAGTTCATCGGTTTTAAAATAAAATTGTCAGTCTTCCCTTTGACCTTAAACAACTCATCGCCGAACTTATCCCAATGACCGCTAGTCTTGTACAACTGCTCCTTTGCGATATGGGGAGTCCAGACTTTCTGATAGCCTTTATCCTTATGCAACGACCATAAATAATCAAGTATCTCTTCGCGGATAATCATTCCCTTTGGCGCTAATAACGGCAATCCAGGTCCTACCAATTCCGACGTCACAAACAAGCCCATCTCCTTACCTATTTTCAAATGCGACCGTGCTTCAGCCTCTTCCTTCTTTTTCAGGAACTCTGCTAATTTAGCACCATCATCAAAACCAACTACATATATCCGGGTCAATTGCGTATTATTAGCATTATTCTTCCAATACACCTTAGAATGATTCAACACTTTCAAGGAGGTTACCTTATCCAGGCTGACAAATGCATCCTTAAACAAAGGGACTACTTTCATCCCATCGATACTATAGGCAGCAGCACTCTTTCCTAAATCCTGTATCATGCTTTTCTGTAAAGCATTGGTTATCTGCTGCACCGCAATCTTTTCGATGGGAAAATGTTTACTCAATTCAGAACAGGCTTGTTCTTCTACCGAAGGAAAATTGTCTGTACTTATTTCCGCGCCTGCTACATCCACATATGCTTGATTATGATAAAATCCTATCCCCATCACTTCCGCCTTGGGATACAGATTCTTGATTGCCTTTCCCACCAGCAAGGCAGAGGTCAATAATGCTTTCTCATCATTGGTCAACTTCTTCTCAGAAAAGACAAACGGCTCATCTACGCCTTCTTTCTTCAAGGACAAGGTCTCTTCCGCGCCAAACTGTCTACTCAGCTCAGAGAGCGGATGTCCTTTGCAGGAGATGTTAAAACTCTTATACCAGCCGAAGGGAGCTCTAAAAACAATAAACTTTTCTGAACGCAGCTTCTGCTCCGCATTTTTCAGGAAATCTTCTGCAACTTTCGGATCAGACAAGGTAGAACTCAGATGCGCATAGGGATACAATACCAGTGTTTTGGCATTGACCTGCTGGGCGATATTCTTGATCTCCTGCAGATACTTCTGCATCACTGCAGCAACATTCTCCTCATCCTTCTTCTCCACCGCAGAAAAGACCACTAGACATTCTTCCACTCTGACTCGCTTGCCTTTCTCTACACCCTCTTCAGCCGCAGAAAATGCTTTCTTTTTCGCTTCAAATTCGATAAAATCAGCATGGATGGTAAGTATTTTCATAGAGATGAAGAATTACTCCTGAGTTTTTAAATATTATTCTAAAAGAGAATAGCCACTTCCCGATCCACTGGACAATAGTCATTAGAATTTAATGCCAAGAAATTTTTAATTTTTAGCGATTTTGGAAGAGCCACTCCCGCAGTGGACAGGTACGGCTAAAGTATATAAACCTCCTTCTATCTTAAGCATTGGGGTGGTCAAACATGAATACGTTATCAGTATTTGAAGGAAAAAATATACGAAAGCTTTGGCATAATAACGAATGGTATTTCTCAGTCGTAGACGTCATAGAAGCACTAACGGAAAGTTCTAACCCAAGAAACTATTGGAATATGCTTAAAGCAAGGGAAGCTGAGCAAGGAATTGAGCTGTACACAATCTGTGTACAACTGAAATTACCTGCTTCTGATGGTAAAAGCTACGAAACCGACTGCGCCAACACCGAAGCCTTATTTCGTATTATTCAGTCAATCCCCTCCAAGAAAGCAGAACCCTTTAAGCTATGGCTGGCAAAAACAGGGTACGAACGTATCCAGGAAATAGAAAATCCTGAACTAGCCCAAAAACGCATGAGAGAGCTCTATAAGGCTAAAGGTTACTCTGATGAATGGATAGAGAAACGCGTGAGAGGAATAGCAATACGCGATGAACTGACCGATGAATGGAAAAACAGAGACGTAGGAACGGAAAAAGATTATGCTATTCTTACAGCAGAGATATCTAAGGCTACATTTGGCATGACGCCTAGCGAGTATAAAGAATTCAAAGGATTGAAAAGAGAAAACCTTCGAGATCACATGCATGAAATACGACAAAGATCGTATTTCAGCACAGAAATGAGGTAGTTTCCTCATTTCTTGTGAATGATCTTGAATTGATATTCACCATGTTGGGAGAACGTGTAACCACAGAAATTACCAGAACTAAAGATGCGCAAGGGTTTTCTAAAAACAAAGATGCTGCAAAGGAAGGTGGCGAAGTTGCCGGAAACGCTCGAAAAGATGCTGAAAAAAGAATTGGAAAGCCAATAAGCATTAATGGCAATTATCTAGAAGAACCTGAGAAAAGAAAGAGAAAACAAGTATCCTAATCGACTTCTATTCTTTCTTCACCACAAACAGATCATTCCTGATAAATAAGGTAGAGATAAACCCAAAAGAATACTCGATCAGAAACCCTAAGACATATCTTGATCCGGTGATCACTGGACTGACTCCGATCGCGCTGAAGACATACACTCCGATCGCCTGCTTGATACCTAATCCATTGACGGTCAAAGGTATAGAGTTACTTAAGGTCTCTAAACCACTGACTAATATCAGGGTAAGTAAAGGAATATCCGTCTCCAAGGCCAGGAACATCGCTTTGGCAGACAAGGCTAACACGATCATCCGCACCACTGTACAGGCCATGTTCAGCAAGACCGTCCCTTTATGTTCCTGCTCATAGGAAAAGAGAGTCTTGCTAAAACCAGCAAAATGCCGTGCATACTTGCGCAGGATCCATTTCTTGATGAAATCTCTAGATCGCGAACTTAGCAATAATACAAAGAACATCAGCATCAGGAAGACGTACAATACAAAGGCGGTGATATGCTGTCCTTCCATGAAGGCGGAGATGGCGATGATCCCCAAGACCATGGAGACAGTGATGGTGATCAATTTATCCGTCACCACCGCGGCCATGCCTCGGCCCAGATTGATATTCTCTCCCTTAAGATAATACGACAGAGAAAATTCACCCAGGCGCCCGGGAAAGATCAGCGAGGTGATCCGGCTGGCAAAGAAATATTGCACAAACTTTCTTGGATCGATCCTCTGCAGGGGATAAAACAAGACATACAGGTTCAGCACCGCGATAAAGACCGAAAGCAGGAAAAAAAGGTACGCTAACACAAAAAATTTGAAATCAGTTACCCGCAATAATCCCCAGATTTTTACGATGCCGATAGTCCAGAAAAGGATCACTAGCAATAACGGCCCAAAAATATATTTTATGACCTTAGGCCAATGCTTCAGCATCGTTGAAAAAATATTCTTCATTTCACTCACACTTTCTCTACAATGACCGCTTCAGTTCCCAGATACAGCAAGGCATAGGTCTTGCCGCCCTGAAGTTTGGTCTCGATTTTCTTCCTGATCTTCCAATACTCTTTTGGATCGACCGGCATGCGCAAGATCACTTTTCCTGCATCATGCTTCTGCAGCGCAGCGATGACCTCATGCTCATCCTGAGCGCACATCTCTACCACTTTAAAAGTGTTTTTGAAATAAGCGCTGGTAATTTTTTTGCCGCTGGTGAAAAATACCGCTTTCCCTTCTTCATATAATTCAGCGCCGGTCTCTTCCGACAACTCCGCCAGGAGCTCGGCTTTTACTACAGCCGGGTCAGCTTCATACAGATACTCAGCCGGCATCTCGGTTTCCTTTAACGTCACTTCAGCAGAACATAATTTCTCTCCTGCCGGCAATACCACTGCGCTTCTTTCGCACTTCTTGAGGTCGCCGAAATATAAGGTCAGCCTATTCAGCGCCCCGTCAATAGATAGATACTCCTTCTCGCAATCAAACTGGATGTCTCGCATCTGCGGTGGAAATTCAATAGCGATATTCTCGGTAAGAGCGCGGTACTTTTTCAATAATTCAGGGATGCTGGGCTTGATGGAAGCGACATTACGCTGCCGTTCTTCCGGCGATCGCTCCGGATCGCAGAAGACAATATCTACATTCTTTAATTGGGAGATGACTTTATCAGAAAGCGCATCGCCGTGGATGAATTCAATATTCTTCCAGCCCAGGATCAGGGCATTCTTCGCGGCCAGTTTGATTTTCTCTTTGTCGATCTCGATGGCATACACTTTCTTGCAGGTTTTGGCAAAGGCAAAACTCTGGAAGCCGATCCCGCAGCCGATATCCACGATAGTCTTGCACTTCAGGCGCTGCGCCCGGTAATCTGCGGCCAGCTCGTGGGTAGCCCAGCGCAGATCTTCATCCCGATAGTGCAGCTTGTCCGCTTTAGAATGCTTGGACAATACTTTTTTCTTAGCAGCCATAGGATGATGATTATAAGATTGTTTTTAAGTATTTTGGAAAAGAAGTTTGAAGACCCAACATTTATATATTTACATCATACCCTCCCGCCCATAATCGTTTTGGAGGTAAAATTATGAAATTAGAAACAAAGTATAACGAACATCTATACGTGGTTTTTCGTGTAGGTATCGGCGCATTATTTCTGATGTTTGGGGTGCAGAAATTATTCGGAGTATGGGGTATGCCCGGCGGAGCGGCTGCTTTTGGAACCTTGATCTGGGTTGCTGGTGCTGCTGAACTGCTGATCGGTCTAGCTTTGGCTTTCGGTCTCTTGACCAGACTTGCATCTCTCTTCGGAGTGATCCAGATGGCGGTCGCCTATGTCTTGGGACATGCTATGGTAGCTGGATGGAATCCTGCTGTCAATATGGGAACGCCTGCCCTGTTGTTCTTGCTGGCATTTCTCGTGACTTTTGCATATGGTGCGGGAAAAGCAAGCCTGGAAAAGAAACTTCTCGGAAAAGAAATGTTTTAATTTCTTTTTTATTTTTAATTTGTCAAAAAAAACAACAATCTTTATAATAATAAACTAAATTTAACTAACTATGAGTATCTTTGACAAACTTCTGGAATACGAAGACCATCCATTGCAGGGAATTCCTCTTAATAGAAGTAAAAAAGAATACGACCCTTCAACCTCTCATCATCACCGCTATCATAAAACTCAAGCAGGATTATATATGGTCTTACCGTATCTGAAAGATGGAAGCATCCAGAAGCTTGAACATACCACTGTAGGAAGCGCTTCTATTTCCTTAGCAATTATGGATGGGCAAGATGAAGCATTGCCTGATCTTTTTGCGTTCAAAAGTAATCTGTACCATTTCGATCCTGCTTTTAGTAAAAGTGTCGCCCAAAGCACTACCTATCATCATTCCGGAATTAAAATTGTCCATGTGACTGATTCTCGAGATGAAACTATCCTTTCGGTAGAATTAAGTGGCTGGACCAAATTTGAAGATGCAGATCTGCCGACCTGGCGTTTACGCGTACAAAGAAATCATCCTGGCGCACCATACCGGAGCAATTCTCAACCAGCAGTAGAAGGCAATATTTTTTCTTACCAAAAACAGGTTATTGAACCGGATGGAAGAATAAAAATAGCAGCATCCAGGGATCTGGAAGGAAAGCGCTTAGACTTTGAAGGTTCGTTGGAGAGAATCCTTGACCTCATGGAATTATATATTGTTTCTAGAAATAGAAAATCATATGCCGAGCACCTCAATTCTCCTGGATGCCTGATCTTCAAATAACTCCAAAAACTTCTTAAACCCATTCCCCTTCTCCAACCGGTATGTCCAGAAAAGAGAAAATCATTGTTTTCAGCGCTCATTCTGATGATTTTGTGATCGGCGCAGGAGGCACTATCGCTAAATATACCCAGCAAAAGAATAAAGTTCTGGCTGTTGTTTTCTCATATGGTGAAATGTCCCATCCCTGGCTGAAAAAGAAAGTAGTGCATAAGATGCGCTACAAGGAAACGGTAGATGCTTCCAGGCTGCTGAGATGCAGGTCCATCTTCTACGATTTACGCGAAAGAAAATTCCTGGAGGATTACCAAGCAAAAAATATGAAAGAGACTCTTGTCCAGCTGCTGGAGAAAGAAAAACCTACCAAGATATTCACCCATAGCCATGAAGATCCGCATCCAGACCATAGAGCAGTTCATGAAATCACGCTGGAAGTGTTCAACGAGCTGCAGCAGAAACCGGAATTATACATGTATTCCATCTGGAATCCGGTCTCTTTCAAGACTCATTATCCTTCTCTCTATGTCGATATCAGCAAGACCTTTTCACTGAAATTGAAAGCCTTGTGGAAATTCAAGAGCCAGAAAGTCCATGTCTTGTACCCCTTTTTCCTGCTCATGTATAAATCCATCAAAGATGGGATGAAGATGCGCACTAGATTTGGAGAGCATTTCTTCAGGATAAAATGAACAAACCAAAGTTACTATTAGTAGCCGACACTTATTATCCTAAAGTAGATGGTACACTAAAATTCATTGAAGAGTTCCTGAAGCGATCCCAGGATTCTTTTGATATCTCTTTGCTCGTCCCTGATTACGGCACCCATAAGGGAAAGAAAGTTACCTACCTTGACGTATCAAAGATCTGGAAAGTCTCTGGTTATGCTAACCTTAAACTGTCTCCATCTAATTTTAAGAAGATGAAAACTGCCATCAAGGAAGCTGATCTGGTCTTTGCCCAAGGGCCGGCTATGATAAGCTACCTGGCCATCCACTATGCGCGAAGATTCAATAAAAAAGTATTTTTTTATACCCACACCCTTTCCTGGGAATTGTTTGAAAAATTCTTTCCCGTCCTTTTCAAAAGACCGATCTTATATCTGATCAAAAAGCTCTCTATTTTTATGTACAATCGCTGTACTGAGATCCTTGTTCCGTACCATGAATTGAAAGAACATCTGCTGGAACAAGGAGTGCGCACCGAGATCACCACCGCTCGCTTAGGTGTGGACATCGATGTATTCAACCCCACTGCTGACAAGCGCGCCAGCAAAGAAAAAGTGCATCTTGATCCAGACAAGAAAGTCATCGGGTATGTGGGAAGGATCTCAAAAGAAAAAAACACCCATCTTCTACTGGAAGCATTCCGGAAAATAGAAGATCAGGAAAATGTCATGCTGCTCATGGTCGGCGATGGTCCGGAATCTCAGACCAGAGAACTGAAAGCGCTTAAAAACTGCAAAGTTACCGGCTTTGTCAACAACGTGCAGGATTACTTGAAAGCGATGGATGTTTTTGTCATGCCCAGCTTGACGGAAACTACTTCTTTGGCGACCTTAGAAGCGATGTCCACCGGCATTCCGGTCATCGCAACAAGAGTTGGATTCATCAAAAGTTACATCATCAAGAATCACAACGGACTGTTCTTCCCCAGAAACAGCGCCAGCATGCTCTCACTCAAGATTTCTCAACTCTTAAAAGATCGTGAATTACGCGAACGTCTCGGCCAGAACGCCAGGAAAACAGTTGCTTATGGCTTTTCCTGGGAACGATCCATCAACAGGATTAAAAGAATATTGCTGAAACAGTATTATCATTAATGAAAAAATAAATAAAAAACTTTCAGCCCCTATTTCTTATCCAACACCGTTCTTAAACTTACGATATGCGCAAGAATCCTATCCTTTAACTTCCAGCCGCTCGGCGTTTCTATCGTAAACGCCTGTTTAGTGTGATGAGCGTGCAGGTAAGCTTCAAAAGTTGTCCCAGCAGCATAAATAGGTGTTCCACAATTTTCCGGATACCAGATCACTCCACCATTATTGATGTCATCATAGATGGTAGGCCATTTGCAAACTGGCAACCCCATTTTTTCTATGTTCTTGACAATTTCAGTTCCAACTCTCAGATCTTTATCTTCACAAGTCTCCCACAGATAAAATGCGGAAGGATGTTCCTCCGACGGTTCGTCCGGATCCATGAATGAGTCCGGCCCGGTCTCATGCAGATCCATGGTGAATTCATATTCTTCTAACTGGGCCCTGATCAAGTTCACTTCCTCGGCAGCAGATCCTTCCTTAAACTGCCGATTGATATTGAGATCCTGGGCATTTCTTTTGGTAGATTTCACTAAACCATAGGGATTCATGCAAGGAAAAATAGTAAACTCAAATCTATCTTCGTATTTTTGTATCTCTTCCTTTAAGAACCGCAGTATGGCATGCACTCCCGCCGGCTCGTCGCCATGAACGCCAGCGGAAATAAGAACTTTCTTTCCCCGGCCTCGTTTTATCTGATATAATGGATATCTTTCTTCAGCGCTGCCAACTAAACCCAGCGTGGTGCAGCCTTCTTGCGATGCTATTTCATGAGCGATTACCTTAAAGTCAGTCATTGTGTATACTATTCAAACTACTCTTTATCATCAAGAGTAAGCTCAATTTAAAAATAGTGCTTCTCAAACCAGAAACAAAAACATATACATATATAACCCATCAGCATAATCTTTAAAAACAATCAGGAAAAAATATTTTAGCATATGGAAAACTATGCATTAGACGAAGACGAGAACAGCACCGAAAAGTTAATGGAAGAAAGCCTAGAGACTTCTGAAGAAGGATTCCTGAAAGGTTATTCAGATGAAGAAGAGAAAGGAGAATGTGCTGAATGCGGCTCCGCCGTCAATGAAGAGAATAAAGTAGAAAAAGAGGTTGAAGGAGAAACACTGAGCTTCTGCTCCAAATCATGCGCAGAAGAGTTTGAGGAGAATTTGTAAAGTAGTTATTTTTGCAATGCTTTCTCAATTTTTCCCAGTGTCCAGGTGTTTAGTAGATGCTTCTGTTCTATCCATCCGCGTCTGGCCATATTTACTGCCAGAGGATAGAAAGCAAGATGGGAAACATCATGAGCATCGGTGCTAAGTGCAAACTTGCATCCGGTATCTCGCCCTGCTTTGACTAATTCGCCTGGCAGGTCCATCCTTCTAGGTGAAGCATTGATCTCCAGAAAGATATCATGCTGCTTGGCAGTCTCAAATACTTGATCTAAATTTAAGGCTAAAGGTTCACGTTCCTGCAGCACCCGATCTAAAGGATGCCCTAAAATATTTATGGGATAATTACTCAAAGCATGGCATACTCTGGAGGTCATCTCTTTTTCTTTCATCTTGATAGCCATATGCACTGAGGCGACAACTACATCCAACTCCCGCAATTTTGCTGGAGACAAAGGTAAACTGCCATCCTTCAGGATATCGATCTCCACTCCGGAAAAAACTCTGATGCCTACTTTCTTCCGCACTTTTTCAATCTCCTGCAGATATTTTCCCAAGCGTTTCTCGGTCAGGGGATTGGTGATCCCGACATGGCCAAAATGATCATTGAAAGAGATGAATTTCAATCCTAATCCCTCCGCTTGCTGGGCCATCTCCAGATGAGAATTATGCCCATCGCTCCAGGTAGTGTGATTATGAAAAACGCCCTTGATATCTTTGACCGTAACTAAGTCGGGAAGCTTTCCCGCACGCGCCGCTTCAATCTCTCCTTTATTCTCCCGCAGTTCAGGTTCGATAAAACGTAATCCTAATTTCTGATAAATCTCTTCCTGCGTTCTTCCGGCGACCCATTTTTTATCTTTTAGCTCAGTAAGTCCGTACTCGTTGAGGGTCCAGCCTTTTTTGAGCGCTAATTTACGCAGCTCCACATTATGTTCTTTGCTGCCGATGAAATACAATAAAGCAGCACCATATTCTTTCTCATTCACCACACGCAGATCCACCTGCATACCGTTACTTAAGCGGACAGAACTTTTAGTCTCTCCTTTAGCTAATACTTCGGTGACGTCCTTCATGCCGGTGAAAACATCCATCACTTTTTTTGGCTGGGATGAGACCACTAAAAAATCCAGATCGCCGACCGTCTCTTTGCCTCTCCTGTAAGAACCGGCAATTTCTACTCTCTTCACAAAATCATGTTTTTTCAGCGTTTTGCTGATTATCTCCCCCATCGGCATGGCGTGGATGTAGAGAAATCTTGAAGGTCTTTTTTTGAGCAATTCAATCCCATGCAGCAGGGTCTCTTCCGTCTTTTCACCAAAGCCTTCTAACTCCCGCACTTTATGCTGCTTCAAGACTTTTTCCAGATCATGGACATCTTTGACACCTAACTTCTTATACAGAATTTTTATTTTTTTAGGGCCAAGGGAAGGCACTTCATTCAAACCTTCCACATCAACTTTGACTTCTTTCTTCAGCTTTTCATAATACTTCAGTTTTCCGGTCTCCACGATCTCTGCGATCTTTTCTGCGATATGCCTTCCCACGCCGGGAATTTCTTCCAGCTTTCCTTTCTCATAGACATCTTCGATCGCTTCAGAAAGCGATTCAATAGATTGGGCTGCTTTCCGATAGGCCTGCGGCTTGAACTCTACTTCCTGCAATTCCAGAATATCAGCTATATTGTTCAGGATCTTGACGATTAATTGGTTCTTCATCCTCTTTTAATCTAGTAGGGAGCAGGGATTTTTATAAGTTCCGAAAGGGATCTTCAAGAATCAAAGGATCTTTTTTAAAGAATAGCTGATCCTTAATCAAAAATGGTAGGAAAAGACTCATCCTTAGTGAAAATTGTCGATCAATCTCAGCTGGCCGGTTACAGGGATAATGTTAATCGCGGCGCAGAAGAATTATTTTTACGGTTGAGGGAAAATCATCCTGAACTTTACAGTGAGCTGATGAGATTAGCAAAAGCAGAACTGGCTGAGAATATGCCAGTAAAGACAGAGTCAAGATTCAATTGGCCCACCTATTTACAGAATCAAGTTGAAGTAGACGGGCAAAACTATGCCTATGTAGGAGTGGCGATGGATTTCTGGTTTCAGGGTAATGATATAAGAGGAAACGCCAAAGTAACAAAATTACAAAAAAATAAAACTATTCAAAAATCATGGAAATTGTTTCCGCCCCGGATTGACCGCAGACCTGTAGAAAGATACGAAACCGTATGGTCTGTTCAAGCAAGCGAATGGAAAGAGAAATATCTCCTTTGTGATGGGGGTACAAGAATTCATGGATATGGCCAATCATTTTATTACCGGGGCGCTTTAAATAATAAACTGCTCGAAAATAAGATAAAACTGCCTCACCAATTATTTGAGCAGATTTTTGCCCCGATCGATGCTGAAATCTTGCGGATATATCAAAAGCTGAAGAAAGAATAGATTCTCTTCTGGAACAATAATTCTTATTAATCACCAATTTCTTCCAGAGTGCATGGCTCATATCCACGAAAAGATCGACTTCACCGCCGAAGTGTTCATCGTCTACCAAGATAAAGTCCTACTTAGGATACACGACAAATACAAGAAATGGCTCAGCGTGGGCGGCCATATTGAATTGTACGAAGACCCTAATCAGGCGGCAGTGCGGGAAGTAAGAGAAGAAGTAGGATTGGAAGTAAAATTATATCATCATCCTTCACATCAACCGGTAGAACATGATGGCTACAAAGAACTTATCCCCCCGGAATTCATGAATATCCACAGGATCAATGATACCCATCAGCATATAAGCTTAGTATATTTCGCGACTACCAATACAGATCAACTTATTCTCTCAGAAGACGAAAAAAGCGATGGCTGCAAATGGTTTACAGAAGAGGAATTAGATCACCCGCAGTATGGGATCAGTGAGACCATCAAGAAATACGCAAAGACTGCTTTAGAAAAGCTGGTCAAATAATTTTCTAAACCTTTTTAAATGATTCTCCCATCCTTCCTCAGATGAACCTTGACTGGAATAAGCTGCAGGATAAATGGCAGAAACAGTGGGAAAAGGCGGAGTTAGGAAAAGCTTCAGTAAGCAAAGATAAAGATAAATTTTTCATGATTTTTGCCTATCCCGGTATTTCCGGGTTCCTGCATGTCGGGCATATGCGCGGTTTCAGCTACACCGACGCCATCTGCCGTTATGAAAGACTGAAAGGAAAAGAGGTCATCTTTCCTGTTGGCACCCATGCTTCCGGGAATCAAGCCATCTCCTTTGCCAACAAAGTCAAGAATAAAGATCAGGACTGGATTAACTACCTACTGAACAACGGTTGCCCACAGAAAAAGATCAAAGAGTTGACCACACCAGAAAAGATCATCGAATACTTCAACGGAGTATACGTCAACGATTACTGGAAAAAATTCGGATTCCTCTGCGACTGGGAAAGATTCACTTGTACTACCTTTCCTGATTACGAAAAATTCATCCAATGGCAATTCAAGAAACTTCTGCAAAAAGATCTGCTGGTGCAGAAGCCTTATTTTGCGACCGCTTGTATCGTGCACGGCCCGGTAGCGGTCGATCCTTCTGAGACCGACATTTCCAAAGGCGGAAATGCAGAAAAGAATGAATACACTCTCTTGAAATTCAAGTTCGAAAATTTCTACCTCGTCGCCGCAACCTTACGGCCAGAAACTATCTATGGCCAGACCAATCTCTGGGTCAATCCAGAAATCAAATATTTACATGTAGAGGTAGAAGGAGAAGACTGGATCATGAGCCGGGAAGCGGCAGAAAAACTGCAGTACCAAAAAGATGAGGTCTTGCTCAAGGAAGATATTGATATCAAAAGATTCATCGGTAAGAAAGCCAAAGCTTCCAGCATTGAAAAAGAGATCATCATCCTTCCTGCCACTTTTGTCCATGCTGATGTCGGAACGGGGATCGTCACCAGCGTACCCAGCGATGCGCCCTACGATTATGTCGCTCTGAGAACATTACAAGAAAATCCGCAATTGTGCAAAGCCTACAATCTCAATCCGCAGGAAATAAAAAACATCTCTTTGATTCCTATCATCAAGACCAAAGGCCATGGTAATTTCCCGGCCAAGGAAGTGGTAGAGAAACTGAATATCAGATCCTTAGCCGATCCAAAACTAGAAGAAGCAACGAAAGAAGTGTACAAAGCCGGGCATCATTCCGGGGTGATGGCGGAAAACTGTGGTAAATACGCCGGTAAGAAAGTTGAAGAAGCAAAAGAATTGATCAAAGCGGAACTGCTGGAATCTGGAAAAGGAGAGGTCTTCCATGATCTAAGCGAAGAAGTGATCTGCCGCTGCGGCAACAAGGTAGTGATCAAGCGTATTGACGATCAATGGTTCATCCGCTATTCCGACCAAGCGCTTACTGAACGAAGCAAGGAACATGCAAAAGAGATGAATATTTATCCCAAAGAATACAAGGAGAACCTTCCTAGTATTCTAGATTGGTTCAGTGACCGGGCCTGTACCAGGCTAGGCAACTGGCTGGGCAGCAGATTTCCTTTTGATGAAAACTGGATTGTCGAACCAATCAGCGACTCCACACTCTACCCGGCATATTATATCGTCTCTAAATTCATCAACAACGATACTATCAGCCTGCATGATCTAAGCGAAGAATTTTTTGATCATGTTTTTCTCGGAGTTGGAGAAGGAAAGAAAAAGTGGAAAGCTATCCGAGAAGAGTTCCAGTATTTCTACCCACTCGACCTTAATCTAGGCGGGAAAGAACATCAGACCGTACACTTCCCGGTCTTCATCATGAATCATGTCGGCATCCTTCCTGCTGACAAATGGCCTAAAGGGATTCTGGTCAATTGGTGGGTCACCGGCAAGGGCGGAAAGATCTCCAAAAGCAAAGGCGGTGCTGAACCAATTCCTAACGCCATTGAAAAGTATGGAGTGGATGCCATGCGCCTGTACTATGCGCATATCGGATCACCGCACATCGACGTAGTCTGGACTGAAGAAGTAGTCCTGAATTACAAAAATGCATTGGAAAGAGTGTACGCGGTAGCGGAAGAACTGCGGAAAGCAGATGGAAATAAGAAAGCAGTAGACCAATGGCTCTTATCAAGAACGCACCAACATATCAAGACCTGTAATAAAGCCATGGAACAATACGGGTTGCGGGACTTAGCATCAATGGTGTACTATACTATGTATGATGATCTGAAATGGTATCTGCGTAGAGGCGGGGAAAATAAAAATACGATCAATGAAGTGCTGGCCATCTGGACCAGATTGATGAATCCCATCACCCCGCATCTCAGTGAAGAGCTTAATGACAGCAAAGAATTAGTATCGGCATCATCCTGGCCCAAGGCTGATGAGAAAAAGATCAGCCCGACCGCAGAAGCAGGTGAAGAACTGGTTAGGACTACTATTGACGGTATGCGTAATGTATTGAATCTGGCAAAATTACCAAAGCCCAGAAAATTCACCCTCTTTGTCGCAGAAGATTGGAGTTATGAATTATTTAACCTGGTCTCAAAAGAGATCAAAGTCACCAGGAATATCGGCGAGATCATGCGACGCATCCTTGAAGAGGAAAAAATGAAGATCAAAGGCAAAGAAGTGAGTAAGATCGTGATGAGCTTAGTCAAAGATGCCAGCAAGATCCCTTCCTTAGTCACCACGCAAAAAGAAGAGCTTGCCGCCCTGAAAGATGCAAAAGCGTTCTTCGAAAAAGAATTTGAATGCAAGATAGAGATTCTCCGTGCTGAAGACAGCCAGCATGCGAAAGCGCAGTCCGCTATGCCAGGAAAGCCGGGAATATTGGTGGAGTGAACAGATGTTAACGATCCTTAAAAAGATAGGCAAAATCCTCTGGCTAACTGTTGGAGGTTTTATATTCCTTTGGATAGGCTATTTTATCTACAAGTTGCATATTGTTGATAATCAAGGATTGGTATTGCTTCTGGCCTTTTTGCTTATGTTCAGCCTTGCTCTTGCCGGTATCTATATCGTCATCACCATCACCGGAAAAATA